>DATFFB010000204.1:0-2089 GCA_035250485.1 Acidimicrobiia bacterium | reverse complement strand
CGGATGCCGCGGGCGTTCATGACCAGATAGGCGCCTCCATAGGCCTTACGGGTGATGACGCTGACCCGGGGCACCGTGGTCTCGCAGAAGGCATAGAGGAGCTTGGCCCCGTGACGGATGATGCCGCCGTGCTCCTGGGCGACGCCGGGAAGGAACCCGGGGACGTCGACGAAAACGACTAGGGGGATGTTGAAGGAGTCGCAGAACCGAACGAAGCGGGCACCCTTTTCCGAAGCCTCGATGTCGAGGGTGCCCGCGAGGTGGGCGGGCTGATTGGCCACGATCCCGACGACGTGGCCGTCGAGCCGACCGAAGCCAACGATGAGGTTGCGCGCCCAATGCTCGTGAACCTGGAAGAACTCGGTGTCGTCCACCACCGCCTCGATCAACGTCACCATGTCGTAGGGCTGGTTGGAGGAGTCGGGGATGATGGCGTCGAGGGAATCCTCAATGCGATCGCGGCTGTCGGTGGGGGCGAAGTAAGGCGGCAGCTCGAGATTGTTCTGCGGCAGGAAGGAGAGCATGTATCGAACTGCGTCGAGGGCGGCGACCCCGTCGGGGAAGACGAAGTGGGTGACTCCGGAGATGGTGGCGTGGGTGTAGGCACCGCCCAGATCCTCCATGCTCACTTCTTCGCTGGTGACGGCCTTGATGACATCGGGCCCGGTGATGAACATATGCGACGCCTTATCCACCTGGAGGACAAAGTCGGTCATGGCCGGCGAGTAGACGGCGCCCCCCGCGCAGGGGCCCATGATGACCGAGATCTGAGGGATCACCCCCGACGCCCGTACATTCCTCTCGAAGATGCGGCCATAACCGTCGAGAGAGCTCACTCCCTCCTGGATGCGGGCTCCACCGGAGTCCTTCAAACCGACAATCGGGGCTCCCACCTCCATGGCCAGATCCATCAACTTGCAGATCTTGTCAGCTACGGCTCGGCCCAGGCTCCCCCCGAAAACGGTGAAATCCTCGGCGAAGACGAAAACCGTCCGTCCATCGATAGTCCCGTAACCGGTGACGACGGCATCGCCCGGAGGACGCTTCTGCTCGATCCCAAACCCGAGGGACTGGTGGCGGACCAGCATGTCGATTTCCTGGAAGCTGCCTTTGTCGAGAAGGTGATCGATCCTCTCGCGGGCCGTCAACTTCCCCTGCTCGTGCTGGCGATCGATGGCACGGCGGCTACCGGCGTTGCGAGCCTCAGCCCGCAACTTACGCAGCTGTTCTATCCGCGCTTCGGTGCCCAAGTGAGCTCCTCCGTATTCTTGCGAACTTGAATCGCTGGCCACAGATGATGTCTGGGTTGCCTACACCCTATTCAGTGCATGTCTTCGACGAGGTCACCTCGACCCAGGATGTAGCCAAGGCCCTCTTTCAAGAACGGCCGGTGGTCGTAGTCGCCGGCCAACAGACGGCGGGACGAGGAAGGGGAGGGAGCGACTGGGTTACGGCACCCCGGGCATTGGCGGTCACGGTCGCCTTCGCCTCCGATTGGTCGCCGCACGTGTCGGTCGCTTCCCTCGTGGCCGGTTTGGCCGCCGCCTCCATCCTCGGCCCTGAAGTGGACCTGAAGTGGCCCAATGACTTGCTCGTCGGTGATCGCAAGGTCGGGGGGATCCTGGTTGAGGTCGCCGGGCGCGTGGTGGCCGTCGGCTGCGGCGTCAACCTCTGGTGGCCCGACCCTCCGTCTGAACGCGGGGCGCTCTGGACCACCGATCCCGGCGTCGGCGCCGGGATCGGTTTGGGGGTGGCCTTCGCCGAAGAGCTCTTCAGTCGGCTGGCAGGCGCGGACTGGGGTGCTGACCAGTATCGGGCTCGTTGCGTGACGTTGGCCCGGCCCATCGCCTGGAGCGGTGGTAAGTCCGGCTTTGCCCGAGATATCGACTCCCAGGATGGCTCCCTAATCGTTGAGGTCGAGGGAGGCGGGATCGTTCGTCTGCACGCCGGCGAAATACGACACCTCCGCCTTTCTCCCTCCGAAGGGGGGAGTACCGCCGAAGGCGGGGAGGGGGGACTCCCAGCTAGCCGAGATCCTCGATGATGGCCGTTGGCAGGGTCGCTCGGAAGAACTCGAGGAGGCGAGCCT
>DATFFB010000203.1:0-11077 GCA_035250485.1 Acidimicrobiia bacterium | reverse complement strand
CCCATGCTGATTGGAACGTCGACAACCCGATCGGGGAAGGGTCGCTGAGCTCAAAAACGGACGCGTTCACCCTCCGGATCCGAGGACGACGGATCCTGGGACGGGTCGAGGTGGAACGCCGTTCGGCTCCGGCCGCCGTCGCCTCCTGAAAACCTCTGCGCTGCTCAAACAATGCGGCGGTCGCTCGCCCAGCGGGCCAATTCATGGCGGTTCGACAGTTGCAGCTTCCGCAGCACCGCCGAGACATGACTTTCCACCGTTTTCACCGACAAGTTGAGGCGGCTCGCCACCTGCTTGTAGGCAAAGCCGCGGGCGATCAAGCGCAGCACCTCTCTTTCGCGAGCGGTGAGCTGGTCGAGGTCATGGTCGAGTTCGATGGCCTGGCCCCCGCTGAAGGCATCGAGGACGAACCCCGCCAGGCGGGGCGAGAAGACAGCGTCGCCAGCATGAACCCTTTCGATCGCCTCGGCCAACTCATCAGCCGCGATGGTTTTGGTGACATATCCCCGAGCACCGGAGCGAATCATGGCGATCACGTCTTCCGCCTCATCGGAGACCGACAGAGCGAGAAAGCGCACGTCGGGATTGGTTTCGGCGATGGCCCGGATCACAGCCACACCCCCTCCCCCCGGCATGTGGACGTCGATCAAGACCACCTCCGGGGCCGTCTCCCGAATCCCCTCGATGGCGTCGTCGACATCTGTGGCGGTGCCGACGATCTCCGCCCGATGCTCGAGCTCGCTTCTCACGCCGGCCAGGAAGAGGCGGTGATCGTCCACCAGATAGAGCCTGATCACTTGGTCACCGGCTCGACCCCGGGGAGGACGAGGTGGACCTCGGTACCTTCGCTCGGGCGGGAGGAGATAGCAGCAGTGCCCCCTTGGCGGGCGATCCGCCGTTCGATTGACTCAGCCAAACCCTTGCGATCCCGGCCCACACGGGCGCGATCGAACCCGTTTCCCTGATCCGTGATCCATACCTCGGCCCGACCTTCGTCAACCTCGAGATAAACCGAGGCCCGATCCGATCCCGAATGCGTGACGGCGTTGACCATCGCCTCCGTGGCCGCCGCTACGAGCGCGGAACTCCGGGAATCGAGCCGGGCGTCACCGACTGTGACGAGGTCGATCGCCGCCGCCCTCTCATCCTCCACACGCGCGGCAGCGGCCGCTAGAGCGGTCGAAAGAAGTTCGCCCTCCTCGAGTGGCGCCTTGCCAAAGAGCCAGGTCCGGAGTTCGCGTTCCTGAGTCCGGGCCAGCGATGACATCCGGCGGGGATCGTCGGTGCGCTGGATCAGGGCCAGGGTCTGAAGGACCGAGTCGTGAAGGTGGGCCGCCATCTCCGCCCGCTCCTCCTGGCGGGCTCGAGCCAGCCGTTCTTTGCCGAGGTCATCACGCATCCGCACGAACCACGGTCCAAAGGCCACCATCAAACCAATCGCCGTAAGCGCCACGGCGATGAAGGTTGAGCCGAGCGATGACGTGACGCGATTGGTGCCGAAGAACAAACCAAGGCCAACCATCAGGAGGACGACCCCGGCGATGAAACGAAAGACCGAGACCCCCTGAGTTTCGCCGGGCATGATCAAACGAGCGATCCCCCCCGATTCGGAACGGTCGAGTACCGAGGCGACACCGAAAGCGATGGCAGCTGTGACGAATGTGGCGAACGGATCGGGCACGAAGCCGGAGGCGGCCATGATCCAGAGGAGAGCGACGAAAGTCACTCCCAGTCCCACGCGTTGGCCCGTTTCGAGCTCCCGCACGAAGGGACTGGCTTGGTGGTCGAGGGTCAGCCACCAGATCAGCAGATAGAGCAAGATGCCGATGCCCCAGACCGTGGTCAAGGTGACAAAAGCGGCTCGAACGTATACCGCCGGTACCCCGACCCTATCGGCGATTCCCCCCGCGACCCCTGCGAGCAAACGCGGCTCGGACCGTCGCCATAGCGACAGCCGATCGACTAGCTCGTTCCGACCTGTCGGCTCCACCCCGAGATCTTGCCAGTCCAATGATGCCTAGGACAATGGGGTGAACCCCTGAGCGATCCCCGAACTGTCAGGGACCGTCAGGGGCGATGCCGGATAGACGGCGAGGTCAGCGTTCCTGCAAAGTGGGGCACATGAACGACACAACCCAAACGGAGCCCGCCAATGCCTCTCGCCCCAGCGCCGGGCCCTTGTATCGACCGGCGGCGGGACGGATCATCTCGGGTACCGCCCTTGGTCTGGCCCAAAAGCTCGGCTTGCCGCCGCTCCTGGTTCGGGCCGGCTTTGTCCTGCTCGTGTTCTCGGGGATCGGCATCCCTCTCTACATCGTGTCCTGGCTATTGATCCCCGCCGAAGGTGAGGTCGAGTCGATCGGGCAGCGATGGCTCCAGAAGATGTCGGGCTCGCAGGCCTGGCTGGGAGTGGTGCTGGTGGTGGTGGCTGTGGCCATCCTCGCCAGCGCTTTGCCCTTCATGGATGGAGGCATCGTCATCCCAACGGTCTTGCTGGTGCTCGGGATCCTCTTGTATCGGGGGGAATTCCGTCGACCGGCGGGACCGCCGACGCCGGCTGCCAACTTTTCAATGTCGACTCCGGCTTCCGGGATCGCCCCCCCTCCCCCCCGCCGCGCTCCGAATCCACCGTCGCCACTCGGACAGATCACGATCGGCCTCGTGATCATCAGCCTGGGCGCCCTGGCTCTGATCGATCGGGTTTCACCTTTGGTCGATGCAGGTCCGCGTCACTACCTCGCTTTGGCGATCACCGTGATCGGCCTCGGCGTCGTGGTCGGGACTCGTTACGGGCGGGCTCGGTGGCTGATTCCGTTGGGTCTGGTTCTCATCCCGGTGTCGATCGTGGCCGGGGTCGCCGAGATCGACGAGACCGCCAGCACGCGACGGATCCATCCAACGTCTTTTGCGGAGCTGGCTGGAAACTACGAACTCTCGGCCGGGCGGCTGACCATCGACCTCACCGATCTTCCCTGGCAAGGGGAGGTAGTGGAGCTCGATGGATCAGTAGGGGTGGGAAGCCTTGAGGTTCTCCTCCCACCCAATGTCGGTATCGAAGCCGACACTGAAGTCGGGATCGGCGCGTCCCGCGGACCAGAGAACAGCGAAGGGGGCCTCGGAGTCGATCACACCTACGCATATCCGGATCGGGGCGGTGGCCTGTTGGTCACCCACCTCGAGGTGGGTATCGGGGAAATTGACCTTTCCGGACCCAACGCCGGGTCTTCCGGCTTGGTCGAAGGGTCTGACGACATAATCATCGCCGCCACCGACCGCAGCAGCCTGGCCGAGGGTTATTCGGTGGTCGGTGACGCCAACATCGTGATAGACCTCTCGAGAATCGACACGGGCGACGACTTGTTCCTCGACCTCGCCGCCGAAGACGGGATGCTCTCGGTGGTGCTGCCCGAAGGGGTGTCCTATTCCGTGAATGCCACCTCGTCCGACGGACTTATCGACGTCCTCGGCACCACGTCGGAAGCGGGAGGCACGGTGACATCCCAAGCTGATATCGGACGAAGCCGAATTCACATCAACGCGGTCACCGACGAAGGTGACATATTGATCACGATGGATGGAGAGAGATCATGAAAGCTCATAAATTTGACGCCTGGTCGTTCGTTGGCGGCCTGGTTCTCATTGTTGTCGGACTGTTCGTCCTGCTTCCCAACACCACGACCCTGCTCGAGTTCCAACAGCTCAGCTTGTTTTTCGACCTGATCCTGCCGGTTCTGGCATTGGTGGTCGGCGTAGCTCTGGTGGTTCCTGCTATTCGCCGCCGCCAGCCCGAACAACCGCTGGAAAGCGAACCATTGACACCGGAGGAAGCTCACGCGCTCGAGGAGCTCAACGACAGCTCGCCCCCCATGGCCTAGTTTCCCCCCCCCAGCGAGCGGAGCGAGCGTTTGGGGGAGTGGCCCGAAGGGCCGAGGGGGGTTCCTGGGAGAGACGGAAACAATCGTCGGCAAGCCAGCGTTCTGATCTGAAAGGAGCGACATGGAAACAATCACCGACCAGGAATGGCGCCAGCGCCTTAGCCCCGAGCAGTACGAAGTGCTTAGGCGCGGAGGCACCGAACGGGCCTTCACAGGCGTCTATTGGGACAACCACGACGCCGGTATCTACCGCTGTGCCGGTTGCAACGCCGTCCTTTTCTCATCGGAGGACAAGTTCGATTCGGGGACCGGGTGGCCGTCGTTTACGTCTCCCGCCCCCAACGCTCAGATCGAAGAAGAGTCCGATCGCAGCTATGGGATGACCCGCACCGAGGTGAAATGCGCCAATTGCGGCGGGCATCTGGGCCATGTCTTCGAAGACGGACCGGCGCCGACAGGACTCCGTTATTGCATGAACTCGGCCGCCCTTAAGTTGGATCCGGCCTCCGACCCTGCTTAATCGTCAGCCGTTCTCGAGTCCGTCCAGAAAGGCGACGACGAGCTCGCCGAGATGGTCGAGGTCGTAACCGCCTTCCTGGACCACCACAGTGGGCTTTTCCAAATCCTTGATCAGCCTGCCGGCCCGATGGTGACCCTCGACGCTGACGGCGAGCGGACTTTCCGGGTCGTCGCGGAACGAGTCGACGCCTAGCGAAACGACAACAGAGGACGCTGAAGAGCTGTGGTCGACCAGCTTTTGGATCCCCGCCAGCCAGCCTGCATCACCCGTTCCGGGCGATAGCGCCACGTTTTTATTCGACCCTTTTCCATCGGCTCGACCGGTCTCCTCGGGAAATCCCACCCAGTGGGGGAAGTAACCCGCGCCCGGGTCGATGTGGACCGATCCGTAGCGCACCTGACTGGTTTCGTAGAAAATCTGCTGGGTGCCATTCCCATGGTGAGCATCGATGTCGATCACCGCCACGGTCTCTCCGGATCCATCTGCCAACCGGCGAGCTGCCAACGCGGCATTGTTCAGGTAACACGACCCTCCATAGAACGATCTCCCGGAGTGGTGACCCGGCGGGCGCACGGCCGCATAGGCAAGCTCGCTCCCGGCCAAGACGAGATCGGCGGCGGTCAAAGCACAGGCAGCGGCTGCCCGCACCGCGTCCCAGGTACCGGGACCGATGAGGGTCATCGTGTCCATCGCGAAGACGCCGGTCCGAGCGCCCACTGAGGCGGGATCGCGCGGCCTCGGGCCCACCAGCATGTCCGGATGGGGGAAGGCGTAGGGGACGACCCGGTCCTGGCCTGGATCGCGGGGATAGTCCGACGTTTGCCAGTCGGCGTAGGCGTTCTGGAGAAACCTCACCAGCGCCGGGTCATGGACCGAGAGCAATTCGTCATCCTCGATGACGGAGGGAGCGACCACGCGATATCCGGTGGCAGTGACGGCGGCGTGGATCGCCTCACCCCGGGAGGGGAGCTCTGTTCCGGCGATTCGTACTCCCACCCAGACCTCACCATCAGGCACGTGCCGGACATGGTCGGGGCTGTAGACAACGGTGGGAGCCACGTTTTGCTCAGGTTACGAGTTAGCGCTCAGACAACCCCCTTGTGGGCAGGCACCGCCTTCATTACAACGGAGGAATGCCGCCACTTACTAGCAAACAACATCAGTACCTGTTGAATCTCGTTACCGAACACATGGGCGAGGGAGCCGAAGTGGCTGAGGATGGCTGGTCGGTGACCAATCCCCTGGGCGGAATCATGGGATTGGTGAATATCTCCCGTTCCCTGTCGGAGGTCCCCGAAGATCGCTGGCCGGAGATCGTGGCCGACTGGGTGAACCGATTGGCGACTCCGCCCGAGCTACCAGCCACCTTCGAGCAGGCCCGGGCCCACCTTCGGATCCGCCTCGCCGCTGATGGCTCCGAACCTGGGTGGGCGTCATATCGACCAGTTTGCGACGGCCTCGATCAACTCTTGATGATGCGAACCGAACTCGGCGCGGTGACCGTCAGCGACGAGCAGCTAAGGACGTGGGGCGCTGATCCGGAGATCGCCTGGAAGGAGGCGCTCGAGCACACCATGTGGGATGAGGCCCGGGAACGACGGATCCTGGCTCGAGGCCGGACTCGAATCGTCTGGGTCCGCGACAACTTCTTTGCATCGAGTGTGCTGCTCGACCTCCGCCACCTGCTTTCCCCAGGAAATCGCTTCGGCGCAGTGGTCATGGCACCAGTGCGTGATGCGCTGCTGTATGCCGAGATACTCGATGAACATATCCCATATGCCTCGGCCGAGATGATCGAAATCGGTGGACGTTGGTTCATCGACGAACCTGGCCAGATCTCGCCCGACCTCTTCTGGTACCGGACCAGCAATGAGGGTGCCGTCATCAGCCGGCTGGTGCGGTTGACCGACTCCCGTTACGAGCCTTGTTGGGGACCGGACTTCTCTGCTGCGTTGGCCGAGCTTTCCGCTGACTTGACCGAAATCGACACCGGTCGCCAGGGGTCGAAGAAGAGGCACTCACCTACGATGCGGCGGTGATCCCTCGCCCCAACTCGTGTGATCCCAGCTGGTGCTGGCGCTGATCACGGGTGCCTTCGGCGGCCTCGGGAGCGAGGTGGCCGCGTCCTTGGAGGCAGCAGGGCATCAGGTGATTCGCCTCGGTCGGGCCGACGCTGATCTGTCGACCTTGGAGTCGGTTGCCCAACTCATCGACCGGCTTCGATCTCGCCAACAAATCGATCTACTGATCAACAACGCCGCCACCGCCGGCCGGCAGCGGATGACGGTCGATGGATTCGAGCCTGCTTTCGCAGTCAACTACCTGTCGCATTTCCTGATCACGAAGGCCCTGATCTCTCCGCAGGGACGAGTGGTCAACGTCAGCTCGGAGGCACACAGGTCCGCCCCGTCGATCGATCCGCATAGAGGGCTGGGACGTACCAGGTCGTTGCTGGGCTGGAAGGAGTACGCCTTCTCGAAGGCATGCCAGGTCGCATTCACAATTGGCCTCGCTTCCCGTGGGGTTGACGCCTATTCGGTTCACCCGGGCGTGATCGCCACCGGACTTTGGAAACCGGTCCCGCAGCCGCTGCGCTGGATGACGACCAGACGGATGGCTCCTCCCGCGGTCGGGGCGATTCCCATCGTGCGAGCCGCCCTCGACCGGAGCCTCAAACCCGGGGCCTACGTCACTCCGTCCGGAGTCGTCGCACCGTCGTCGGTGGCGAGCGATCCAAAAGCGGTCGCCCAACTGTGGGACCAAAGCGAACGCTGGGTGAGCCCCTATCTCACCTGAAGCTCTGTGCCTCCCCGCGGCCGCTCGCGAAGCCCTCGATTCGCATCTCCGATTCTGTTGGCCGGAGGAATGTTGCGGCCTGTTGGCCGGAATGGGGAGCGAGGTGCGCTTCGTCTACCTGCTTACCAACACCCAGCATTCACCAACGGCCTACACCATCGACCCGGTGGAGCATTACCGGGCCTGGAAGGCCGCCGAAGCCCGCGGATGGGAGTTGATCGGTGCGTTTCACTCTCATCCGTCGGGCCCCACGACGCTTTCTCTCACCGACCTGGCCCTCGCCAATGAACCCGAGTGGTTCTACCTCGTGGTCACCCCCGACAGCGTTCGCGCCTTCAAGGTCGTTGGCCGGCGGGCCGAGGAGGTAGAGATCGTCTCCTAGCCAACCCGACAGAGCGGGTCGTAGTCGACGATGTCCGGGGGACGGGCCGGATCCGAGCATGCCGGGCAATCGGGGCGACGGTTGACCTTGACCGACAGGAACGACTGGTCGAGGGCGTCGTAGGCCAGCAGCCGGCCAACCAGGGTCTCGCCGATTCCGAGGATGTGCTTGATGGTCTCGGTGGCCTGGATCGAACCGATGATGCCGGGCAACACCCCGAGCACCCCGGCATCGGCGCAATTTGGCGCCAACTCGGGAGGAGGCGCCTCGGCGAAAATGCAGCGGTAGCAAGGTCCCTCGTAGGGAATGAAGAACGATGCCTGCCCGTCGAAGCGGAAGATGGACCCGTGGGCCACGGGCACTCGTAGATGCAACGAAACATCGTTGACCAGATATCGGGTGGGGAAGCTGTCGGATCCATCGACAATCACGTCGTATCCGGTCAAAACGTCGAGTGCGTTGGCTGCGTTCAGCTGCGCGCCATGGGTGACGACCTTCACGTCGGGGTTGATTGCCCCGAGGGTTTGCTTGGCCGAATCGACCTTGGGGCGGCCGATGCGATCGGTGGCGTGGAGGATCTGGCGTTGGAGATTGGAGGCGTCGACGACGTCGAAGTCGATCACGCCGATGGTTCCGACGCCGGCGGCGGCGAGGTACAGAGCAGCCGGGGAGCCGAGCCCACCGGCGCCGATCACCGCCACCTTCGCCTCGAGCAGCTTCTGCTGACCCTTCTCCCCCACCTCCGGAAGGCTGAGATGGCGAGCGTATCGCTGGCGCTGCTCGTTGCTAAGACCGGCGCTTGACCGTTCGATGGGATAACCCTCACGAAACCAGCGCTCGAGTCCACCCGCCAGCGAGGTGGCGGATTGATAGCCCATCTCGCGCAAAGTCCGGGCGGCGAGGAGCGAGCGCACGCCCGACGAGCAGTAGACGACGATCGGAACATCGGTGGCCAATCCGGCCCTCGCCACCGCCGCTTCTATCGATGCCCGGGGTACGAGCGAGGCTCCGGCGATGGTGCCGCCCTCAAACTCATTGGTCTCGCGGCAGTCGATCAAGACCACCGGGCCGGCGTTTCTCATCTCGTCCAACTCGGCCGGAGAGATCTCTCCCGTGATCTCCAGAGCCTCCTTGACCAATTGGGCGTAGGTCTTCGGCATTGATCAAAGGTTAAAGCCAACCCTGGATTGCAACTGTCGCCTAGCAACGGTTCTGGCCCGGAGACCGCTTGGCCCTAGTCTTTTGGCGTGTCCTTTTCCGATCTCTACGTCTTTGTCCTCGCCGCCTTTGTCGGCTACCAGATCATCACCCGGGTTCCCGCCCTTCTTCACACCCCGCTCATGGCAGCGACCAATGCCATCTCGGGGATCTCCCTGGTCGGGTCGCTGGTAGCGGCCGGTTCCGACCGCAACACCCTCTCGACGGTCCTTGGGGTGATTGCCGTGACGGCCGCGATGGCCAACGTGGTCGGCGGCTTCCTCATCACCGACCGCATGCTGTCGATGTTCAAGCGGGCCACTCCGGGCAAGCCCAACTGATCCCAGCGTGAACCGGGAAGTCGTCAGCCAGCTGGCGTACCTCGCCGCCTCGATCCTGTTCATCTTTGGATTGCGGGGCTTGACCAAGCCGGATAAGGCGCGCCGGGGCATGATGCTGGCGGCGATCGGGATGCTGATCGCAATCATCGGCACTCTCGTCAAGACCGAGATCGTCAGTTATGGCTGGATCCTGGTCGGCCTGGTTCTCGGCTCCCTGATCGGCTATCCGCTCGGTGTCTGGGTTCCGATGACGGCGATGCCCCAACGCATCGCCTTCTCGCACATGTTTGGTGCTCTGGCAGCCACCTTGGTCGGCGTCAGCGAGTACTACACCGACCTCACGGCCGGGCACGGGATCGGCGTTGCCAAAATGTCCGCCCTCGCTTTCGAGGTGCTTTTCGGCGCCTTGACCGTCACCGGCTCCTTCGTCGCTTTTGGCAAGCTGGCCGAGTTTCTCCCCGGACGCCCAGTCACCTATCGGGGCCAGAACGCGGTCAACCTGGTTCTGGCCGCGAGCGCAGTCGTCCTATTTGTGGTGGTCGTGTTGAACCCGGAAGCGAGCATCGCCTTTTATGCGATGTTGGTCCTGGCAACGGTGATCGGCCTATTTCTGGTGTTGCCGATTGGGGGCGCCGACATGCCGGTAGTGATCTCCCTGATGAACTCATACGCGGGCCTGGCCGCTTCCGCTACCGGGTTCGCCATCGGCAACGACGTCCTCATCATCGCCGGGGCCCTCGACGGTGCTAGCGGCTTCATCCTCTCGATCGTGATGTCCAAGGCGATGAATCGGTCCTTTGGCAACATACTGTTCGGCGCCTTCGGCTCCGCCCCCTCTGTCGCCGCTCGATCGGCAGAAGGGCTCGCCGTGGCATCGATCACAGCCGAGGACGCGGCGCTACAGCTTGCCTACGCCCACTCGGTAATCGTGATCCCGGGGTACGGATTGGCAGTGGCGCAGGCACAACACCAGATACGCGAGCTTGCCGACCTGATCGAAAAGAACGGCGGAGAGGTTCGTTATGCCATTCACCCGGTGGCCGGAAGGATGCCAGGACACATGAACGTGTTGCTTGCTGAGGCCAACGTCCCCTATGACCGGCTCTACGAGATGGAAGAGATCAACTCGCGCTTCGAGGAGACCGACCTCGCCCTCGTGATCGGGGCCAACGACGTTGTCAATCCGGCGGCGCGCAATGATCCGGGTAGCCCGATCTACGGCATGCCGATACTCAACGCCGATCGCGCCCGACGAGTGATTGTTCTCAAGCGGGGCATGTCGCCGGGATTCGCCGGAATCGAGAACGAGCTCTTCTATGCCGAGAACACCTCAATGCTGTTTGGCGATGCCAAGGCTTCGCTGCAGAAGCTGATCGCAGAAGTCAAGGCCTCCTAGCCCCCCTCCCTTCGCCGGTAATCCCCCCAGCACTCGCTTCGCTCGCTGGGGGGAGAAACTGGGCGATACGCTTTCCCCATGTCTTCTCTCTGGCACGCCTTCGCCGAAATGAACACCGTCCAAGACGCCCCCTTCGTCGTAACGCGAGGCGAGGGGTGTTATGTCTGGGACCGAGCCGGCAATCGTTATCTCGATGCAACCGCGGGCCTCTGGTTTGCCAATCTGGGATACGGGAGGCTTGAAATTGGAGAGGCGGTGGCTCGGCAGATGGGCGAGATCTTCGCCTATCACAACTTTACCGATTACGTCACCGAACCCACCTTGGCCTTGGCCGATCAGATTGCCTCCCATAGCCCCGAGCCTGGATCAAAGGTCTTCTTCACCAGTGGCGGGTCGGATGCAGTCGATTCCGCCGCCAAGCTGGTGCGGCGCTACCACCAGCTCACCGGCGCTCCCGAGAGAACGGTGTTCATCGCCAGGGAGTGGGCCTACCACGGGATGCACACCTACGGAACCTCGCTGGCGGGAATCGAACCCAACCGCAGCGGCTATGGGGATCTGGTCTCAGAC
>DATFFB010000202.1:0-9266 GCA_035250485.1 Acidimicrobiia bacterium | reverse complement strand
ACCGAACCGTCGACGGCGGACTGGCCACGCTCACCCAGGCGTATCTCAGTCGGCCCGGGTCCCTCGATCAGGCCCTCGAAACCGCAATCACCGAGAACCTGATCAGCGGGACCGATCTCCGGCCGGGCGCGGTTCTCGGCGAGTTGGGTATCGAGTGGGTTGTGGTCGTTCCTGGTTCGACCTTTCCGGCCGAGGCGCTCGATCGCCAGGTTGATCTTGCCCAGCGGCCTGTGGCGACGGAACTGGTGGTTTATCAAAACCTCGTGCCAGCCAGCGACGTCCGAGCAGACGTGACCGGGAATCCGTTCGCCCGCGTTGGCGGCTGGGCGTCGCTAGCCCTGGGTTCGATCCTCGTGCTGGCGGCGGTGTGGGGACGAGGTCGAACGCCGCAACCGGTGGTTGCCCCTGAAAGAATCGAAGAAATGGCCGTGGTCTCGTGAGCGACTGGCTGATGAGGATCTCTCTATTGGCCTTGGCCCTGATCGCGCTCGCCGGTGGTTTTTTCTGGCCGCCCGTTGCTGCAGAAGAGCCTCCATCGCTTCCGGCCCTGGCCGAGGATCCCTACGTGGTGTGCCCGGTGGCGATGGCCGGAGGCGGATTCGAGGGGCGGGTGGGCATCGTCACGGACACCGACCTCAACGGTCGACTCGGCGGCGTGGGTCCCGAGGAGGGCACCACGTCTTTTACGGCGGGAGCGGGCGAAGGCTTCACCCTCGATGTCGGAACTCTCGCCGAAGTGGGCGTAAATCCGATTCTCGTGGAGTCGGCCGCCGGGGCGCTTGGGCAGCTGGCCGCTGGCACCTACGAGCGGGCCGGAGCGGTTCCCGCGTTGGCGGGTTGCTCCCCAGCGATTCCGGCGCCGGTCGCTTTGCTTGGCATGGCGACTAACGCGGGCGAAGGCTCATCGCTCGTGATCACCAACCCCTTCGCGGCGGAGGCCTCGGTGACGCTGAGCGGCTCCAGCGAGTTCGGGCCGGACACACCTTCGACGCTCGAAGCCGTCCGCGTTCCAGCTATGTCGACCCTGGAACTCGTCCTGGATCAGACGATGGCGGGCCGCGAACAGCTTGCCTTCACCTTGACCCCGCGAAGCGGTCTGGTGATTGCGGGCATGACCCGAACCGGGCCCGACACCGCCATCTCGGAGGCCATTCCCGGTGCCCGCAAGTGGCATGTCGCCCTGCCCGGCTTTGGCATCGACGGGCAATTGATCCTCCGCAGCTTGGCGGTCGGGGATTCCTCCTTCCGGATCGATCGGATCGACCAATCGGGAATCACCGACGGGGTGGAAGCCGGTTCACTCGCCCCGGGGGAGCAGCTCGTCTTCAGTCTGGAGGAGATGGGGGGAGGCAAGGGCGGCTTCGTTGTCAACTCCGAGGATGACGTCGCTGTCGCCACCGCCTATGTCGGCGACGATCTGCGAACGGTCTCGGCGGCGGCACCGTCCACCGCGATTCAGTGGCTGATCCCGGTCTCGGCAACCAGCGCCGAAGGCGAGAACGCCTTGTGGATCCTGAACCCCGAGGAGACCGAAACTTCCGCTTCGATCCAGACCTTTGGTCGCAGCGGGCGAGCCCAAGAGATCGAGCTCCCCGCCGGGACTACCACCGGTCTTGTGGTGGGTCTCGACGGGTCTGGGGCCTCGATTACCGCCGGACACCCGGTGGCTGTGTTCCACGGAGTGCTCAGCGGGACGAGGGCGGCTATGACCCTTGCCTATCCCTTGGATTAGGTCAGGCGTCCCCGGAGTCCGAGGCCCGGTCGTGGGCGGGTCCTTCGTGATCGGGCAGCAGGTTGTAAGCGGAGGCGATCAAGCCGAGATGGCTGAAAGCCTGGGGGAAGTTTCCGAGCATCCGACGGGTCACCGGGTCGTATTCCTCAGCCAGGAGTCCGACGTCGTTGCGCAGGCTCAGTAGGTATTCAAATCGTCGGCGGGCATCGTCGAAGCGCCCGGACATGGCAAGGGCGTCGACCATCCAGAACGAACAGAGGAGGAAAGCCCCTTCCTCGCCGGGAAGACCATCGCTCGTTTGATCCTGTCGGTAGCGAAGGATCAGGTGTTCGTCGATTGCCAGTTCGCGTTCGATGGCCTCGATGGTTCCCAGCACTCGGCGGTCGGTGGCGGGAAGGAACCCCACCTGCGGAATCAAGAGCAAAGCCGCGTCCAGAGCCGATGAGCCGTATGACTGAGTGAACGTGTTGCGTTCGGCGTCGTAGGCTCGCTCCTCGATATCGTCCCGGATTTCCGAGCGAAGTTTCTCCCAGCGCTCGAGCGGACCTTCGAGCGACCAACGCTTGACCGTCTTCACGGCCCGGTCGAAGGCCACCCAGGCCATGAGCTTTGAATGAGTGAAGTGGCGAGGGTCACCGCGCATCTCCCAGAGGCCGCTATCGGTTTCTTGCCATTTGCCCTCCAGGTTGTCGAGCAACAGCTTCTCCAAGTCCCAGACGGTGTCGTCGTGGGACATGGCCATTCGCCGGGCCGTGTAAATGGCGTCCATCACCTCGCCGTAGACATCGATTTGCAGCTGCTGGTGGGCCGCGTTGCCAGTCCGGACCGGTCGCGAACTCGCGTAGCCGCGAAGCCAGGTCAATTCGAGTTCCGGCAGTCTTCGTTCCCCGCCGACGCCATACATGATCTGGAGGTCCTCAGGGTCACCCGCCACTGCCCTGAGCAGCCAATCCCGCCAGGCAATGGCTTCCTCTTGATGGCCCGCCATCATCAAAGCTTGCAAGGTGAAGGTGGCGTCTCGCAGCCATACGAAGCGATAGTCCCAATTTCGGGACCCGCCGAGCTCCTCAGGCAAAGACGTAGTCGGGGCGGCAACGATGCCGCCCGTCGGACCGTAGGTGAGAGCTTTGAGGGTGATCAAAGAACGCTCCACCGCATCTCCCCACTCGCCCCGATAGCGATTGGCTCTTGTCCAGTTCTTCCACCAGTTCTCGGTTTGTGCCAGGGCGCTTTCGGGTTCGATCGGAGAGGGTGCTGATCGGTGCGAGGGGTGCCAGGTGAGGACGAAAGGAACTCGATCACCCGGGTTGACCGTGAAGTTGGCGACCGAGGTCAGCCCTTCTCCCATGACCTCGACCGGGGTCGTCAGATGCAGAGCATCGGGGCCTCCAACCGCCCCCAGTGATTCGGCGGAGCGAGTAACCCACGGGACCAGATGCCCGTAGTCGAAGCGGATGGCGAGGTCCATTCGCATTTCCACCCGTCCATGGATTCCCTCGACGATGCGGACGACGTCGGCGTTGCCACCTCCGGCCCTGATCGGCATCAGATCGATGAGGCGAACGAAGCCACCGTCCGTTTCAAACTCGGTCTCAAGGACGAGCGTCTGTGGCCGGTATCGACGTCGCAGCCGGCGCACTCCCGCCACTGGGGCGATTCGCCACCGACCGTTCTCCTCGGTGCCGAGGAGGGCGGCGAAGCAGGCGCCCGAGTCGAAGCGAGGAAGACACAGCCAGTCGATCGAGCCGTCGGAGGCCACCAGGGCAGCCGTTTCGGTATCGCCGATCAGCGCATAATCCTCGATCGGCTTGCTCATGATCCTCTCAAGCTTCGAGGGTAGAAGGACCTTGTACCTAGGCTGGAATCGGCTCGAATGAGCGATCTCACGTGGCGGATCATCATCCTGGGGCTGGTGGCGGCGGCTGTGATTTTCGCCGTTTGGCGGTCCGATCGAGTCAAACGCCCGGCGCCCATATCCGTTTCCCGTCCCGATCTGGGAGAGGGCGTCCACTTCTTCTCATCGGATACCTGCTCTACGTGCACCAACACGCGCCGGGTCCTGGAAACCGTCTACGGCCATGGTTTCAGCGAGGTCCGCTTCGAAGACGATCCCGCTGGTTTCGCGGCCTACGGCGTTTCCTCGGTGCCCAGCGTCTTCATCCTCGACAGCGACGGCCGAGGCACCCGGCTCGAGGGAGTTCCCTCCCGCCGACAATTGCGAGCCCTGGGTTCGCGGCACCCCTGAGAGGTGTCACGAGCCCACCAAACCGTCGGTCCGCCAGATCCTTGGAGACGTCAGGTCCAGTCCCTACCGTGCTGACCATGTTCCCGAGCTGTCTTCGCTGTTCCGCGCCCGCCGCCGCCATGATGCTGTATTCCTACTCCGACCAGCACATGTGGATCGAGGAACTGGCTGCGAGTGAGATCCCTTCCTACGCCCTCTGCTTCGACCATGCCTCCCGTTTGAGCCCACCGCGGGGTTGGAAGCTGACCGACCGCCGCAACGTCGCCCGGCTCTTTGCTCCGCTCGAAGTGGCGTGAATCGTGGCCCTGGGCCGCGATTTGCTGGACGCGGTCCGCGACCTCGATTCTCACGACTTGCGCCGTCTCCTCATCCTCACCCAGGCGCAGCTCGAACGTGACGGCGTCTTCAGTTCTGCCAATCGGCCGAAGGTACGTTTGCGCTCACAGATGGTGCGCTGTGGCAAGACCAGCTGCAGTGCCTGCCCGCATGGTCCCTACTGGTACGCGGTCTGGTGGGAAGATGGTCGGCGTCGCACCCGTTATGTGGGCCGCCTCTTAGACGAGGAATAGCCCCCTTCCCGGCTGCGCCGGCTCTCCCCCCAACGCTCGCTTCGCTCGCTGGGGGGAGACACTCCTTTAAAGGGTCGTCGGAGGTACACTTCGCCGCCCATGGACTGCCCCCAGTGTGGCGCGGCCGATGTCATCGAGATCAAGCATCGGCTGCCTGATGACTCCGAGGTTCAATTCTTCTCCTGCCACCGATGCGAGGAGAAGTGGTGGGACCGTTCCGGCGACCAACTCAACCTGAAGGAGATCCTCGAGCTGGTCCGCAAGGCTCGGGCCTGAGCATTGCAGCTCGGCACCCTTGAACGACTGAAGGGCCAGCTGCGCTCGCCCCGGGAGCCGGGACCGGGCGGGCCCGGGTTGCGACGCTGGCTCCCGCTAATCGTCGGGGTCGCCATCTCCTTGGCGATTCTGGCGGTGCTTAATCCGCGCCTGCTCTTCTCGGCGACGACGCCTACCGGCGGTGACATGGCCGCCCATGTGGCAGTTCCCGCCTTCCTGAGGGATGTCCTGTTACCGCAGGGGCGAATCCTCGGTTGGTCGATGGATTGGTTTGCGGGCTACCCGGTCTTCTATTTCTACTTCCCGCTGCCGTCCCTCGTGGTCGTCCTGCTCGACCTGCTCCTGCCCTACGGGGTGGCCTTCAAGTTGGTGACCGTGGCGGGCTTGCTCGCTACTCCGCCTGCCACCTATTACCTGGCCCGCAGTATTCGCTGCGGGCGAGCCGTGTCGACTATCGCCGCCGCCGGGGGAGCCGTGTTCATCTTCATGGAGAGCTTCACCATCTATGGGGCCAACGTGCTTTCAACCATGGCGGGGGAGTTCTCTTTCTCCTGGTCGTTCGCGTTGTCGCTCGTGTATCTGGGTCTGCTCATCAGATCCGTCCGCGACTCGCCGCGCTACATGGGCCCGGCGATGCTGGTACTGGCGGCATCGATCCTTTGCCACATCATCACCACCATCGCCTTCATGATCGCCAGCCTCGCCGTCCTCTTTTGGAAGGGAGCTTGGCGGCGCGCCCTGCCGATTTGGGCGGGTGGCTTTGCCATCTCGGCCTTCTGGTTCCTTCCCCTTCTGGCCCGGCTCGGATTCAGCTCGGACATGGCTTGGACTCCACTCCGGACGTGGGACGACCTCTTCCCCCTCGAGATGTGGCTGCTTCTTCCCGCCGCGGTGGCAGGGGCGGTCTGGATATTCCGCCGTACCCAGCGCGCCCTTCCGGTGCTGGTGCTGGCGGTTTTCCCACTGATCTATTACCCGCTCCCCTTCGCTCTGCCAGAGCTGTTTCCTGGCATCTGGAACGCGCGGTGGAAGCTCTGGAACGGCCGCTTGCTGCCCTTCTGGTACTTCGGGGCCACGTTCTTTGCGGCGATCGGGGTCGGGGCACTCTGCATGTGGCTGGCCAAGCGGCTCCCGGACCGGATCTCAGGCCTGGTGCCGAGGGCCCTGTTCGTCGCTGCCGGAGCCGTCGCCGTGATCTTGATCCAGCGCGAAGAGAATCTGCCGCGTTACCTGCCCTGGACCGTCGCCATCCTCATCGCCGGGGCGCTCTTGCTGTCGCTGTTGTGGCTCAAACCGGTCGATAGCCGATCCTTCATGGCGCTCACCGGAGCCGGGGTCCTGGTACTCGGAGCATTGGCCGGCATCACCATCATGAATGGCTGGGCCCGGTGGAATTTTGCCGGATACGAGGGGAAGGCGAAATGGCCCGAGTACGAGGCACTGATGGAAACGACCTCGACCCTACCTCCCGGCCGAATCCAGTGGGAATACGCCAAGACCATGAACGACTACGGCTCGCCGATGGCGTTGATGCTGATCCCATATTGGACCCAGGAGGACTTCGGATCGATGGAGGGCTTGTTCTTCGAGTCCTCGCTATCGACGCCGTTTCATTTCCTCAACCAGGCTGAGACGAGCAAGGAGCCCTCGAGCCCCATTCCCGGTCTCGACTACCACCGCTTCGATTTCACACGGGGAGTCCCCCACATGCAGCTTTTCGGAATCGATTATTACGTGAGCTACACGCCGGAGGCGAAGGCAACGGCGGACACCCGGGCGGAATTGACCGAGGTCGCCAGCACCCCTCCTTTCACGTTCTACGAGGTGGCGAACTCCGACCTGGTGGTCGCCGCCGAATACCTGCCGGCGGTCTACGAAGGGCCATCGAACAGCCTGCTGGCGCGCCTTCTCGGTGTCTTCGGAATCGGTAGTGGCGAAGATCGAGAGACCTTCGAACAGTTTTCTCTCGACTGGTACGGAAGGATTGAGCTCCTCCCACGCTGGATTGCCACCGATGGTCCCGAGAACTGGCCGCGGGTGACCTCAGTGGACGAGCTCGCCGACAGCCCGCAGCTGCCGAGCCAGGAGGCCAGGATCACCAACGTCGTGCTGGAAGAGGACCGGGTCTCCTTCCGCACCTCTGCCATCGGAGTTCCCCACCTGGTAAAGGTCTCGTACTTTCCGAACTGGCGAGCCGTTGGCGCCGATGGGCCCTATCACGCCGGCCCCTCGTTCATGATCGTGATTCCGACCGAGAACGAGGTGACCCTGACGTTCGGAAATACTTTGGTAGAAAACATCGGTTGGCTGCTTTCACTGACCGGCGTGGTGGCGGCGTTGCTCCTGGTCGTTCGCAATCGAATGAACGGGATCGGGGGCGATCCCAGCTTGCTCAAGACACGCGGGGAATTCGGCCGCTAAGGGTCCACCACCAGAGCCGGAGGGTGTCCCGGCCCATCTGCCAAAGCATCCCCAGCCGCAGCGGCGCTGTCGATGCATTTTCTCCCAGCTCCACCGGCACCTCTCGCAGAGTCAGCCCGGACCGGTGTGCCCGCAGCAGCATCTCCAGGTCGTAGGCGTAGCCGCGTATCCGCATTTGGGGGAGAACTTTGTCGATGACGGTCCGACGCAGGATCTTGAGTCCTGTCTGCGACTCCGACACGGGCAGGCGGAAGAGCCCCACGGTTAAGAGAGCGAAAATCCTGCTCAGTACCCGCCGAGCCAGCGGGTAGTTGCCGCCCGCCATTGAGTTTCGCTTCGCCCCCACGAGGAGATCGACGCCTCCCATCTTCTCGATCAGCGCTGGTACCTGCTCGGCGGGAAGGTCCAAATCGGCGTCGAGAAAGAGGACTAGGTCGGCGCTCGTGGCCCTGGCACCGGTGAAGAGTGCCTCCCCTTTTCCTCGATTCATCTCATGACGGATCACTTTGGCTGTGGCCAAGTCTGCAGCCGCGAGGCTGGCCTCATGGAAGGTTCGATCGGCGCTCCCATCGTCCACGACGACTATCTCGACGGTGCCCACAGAGGCAAGCGCTTTAGCGACCCGGCGCAAGTTATCAGCGATGACTGGCCCGAGGTTGTAAGCCGGCAGAACGACGGCGAGGTCGGGCTGGCCGGGAGTCATCTTTATTTGATACTAAGTCCCGCCCTCTTTCCGTCTAGATAATGTGCTTGCGTGAGCGGGGTCTTCAAGGCATACGACATTCGGGGGCGCACCGATACCGGTGAGTTGACACCCGATCTCGCCCGGCGGGTGGGAGGAGCTTTTGTGAAGCTGCTCTCGGCCCGCGAGGTCGCCGTCGGCTGGGACTGCCGGGCTTCCTCTCCCGAGCTGTCTTTGGCGATGACCGAGGGCATTACCGCGGGCGGGGCGTCGGTTCTCGCCCTCGGGGAAGTCCCCACCGACGTCGTCTATTACGTATCCGGTAGTCGCGGTCTGCCCGGCGTGATGATCACGGCTTCCCACAACCCCCCCAATTACAACGGCATCAAGCTCTGCCGGGCGGGGGCGGCTCCGGTGGGAGAGGAGACGGGGCTGGCCGAGATCGAGGAAATGGTGTCTCGGCCTTTGCCGGAAAGCGGTCGCGTCGGCGAAGTGCGTGAGTTCGAGGCCCGGCCGGGTTATGTCGAGCATCTGCTGTCAATCGTCGACGAAGGAGCGATGAAGCCGTTGAAAGTGGCCGTCGACGGGGGAAACGGGATGGCGGGCGCCGTCATCGATCAGGTATTCGCCAAGATCCCGCCGGAACTCATTGGGCTCTACCTCGAGCTCGATGGAAGCTTTCCCAATCATCCGGCTGACCCGTTGCAACCGGAAAATCTCGTCGACCTGATCGCCCTGGTTGGTTCGGAAAGAGCCAACCTCGGGGTCGCCTTCGATGGCGACGCCGATCGGGCTTTCTTCATCGATGATCTCGGGCAGCCCCTGTCCGGCAGCACTACCACGGCGCTGATTGCCCGTTGGTTTCTGGCTCGACAACCGGGCGCGGCCATCGTCCACAATTTGATTACGTCGCGGGCGGTTCCCGAGCTGGTTACCAAACTGGGCGGGAAGCCAATACGCACTCGAGTCGGTCACTCCTTCATCAAGCAGGTGATGGCTGAAACCGGGGCGGTCTTCGGGGGAGAGCATTCAGGCCATTACTACTTTGCCGCCAACTTCCGGGCCGACTCGGGCACGCTGGCAATGCTCGTCCTCTTGCAGGTCCTCTCCGAGTCGGGTCGAAAGCTTTCCGATTTGAGAAAGGAAGTCGAGCCCTACGCCGCCTCCGGTGAGATCAACATCCGGACAGATGACCAAGCGGGGACCATGGAACGAGTCGGGGCTGCCTTCCCCGACGCCCACATCGACCACCTCGATGGGCTCACTGTTTCGTGGCCCGATCGATGGTTCAATCTGCGGCCTTCGAATACGGAGCCACTTCTCCGCCTCAACGTGGAAGGC
>DATFFB010000201.1:0-6927 GCA_035250485.1 Acidimicrobiia bacterium | reverse complement strand
TGAGGCCGGAAAGCAGGCCGACTTGATCGTCCTTCGAGCGGATCGACCCAACATCGCTCCGATCAACGATCCCATCGGCGCTGTGGTCTGGGGAATGGACACCTCCAACGTGGATTGGGTCTTCGTCGCCGGCCGGCCACTTATGAGAAGCGGCACGCTCATCGCGGATCAAGGACGAGCGAGGGATCTGGCGATGAGGGCGCTTCATCGGATCAGCGAATCTTCGAGCGCCCTCACCACGGCGTTCTCGGGAGAGGGCTCATGACGACCGCCACCCCACCCTCGCGGGCCATCACTGCCTTCGTGGTGGGCTCTCGTTACATGCCGGTCTATCTCGCGATCGCTCTCCTGGTAATAGTCGCCGCCATTTGGGTGCCGGCGCTCCTGGGAGGAGTGGCCCTGAGCGCCATCGCCCCTTATGGGGCGCTGTTGGCAATCACGGCCCTCGGTCAAATGCTGGTGATCATCACGGGGGGGATCGACCTCAGCGTCCCCGGGACCCTGACCTTGGCCGCGGCGATCATGGTCGGAGTCGGGGGACAATCGGACGCGAACATTCCCGTCGCAATCCTTGCTGCCATTGGAACCGCGGCCATGATCGGGCTCGTGAACGGAATCTTGATCGGCGGGCTCAAGCTAAACGCTCTGATTGTGACGTTGGCGGTGGGCCAGGTGGTTATCGGCGTGGTCAACCGCTACGGCCGGAGCTTTCCAGTGCAGGCCCAGGTGCCAGCGGGGTTGTCGCAATGGACCTCGACCCGGATCATGGGGGTCAGCCCCGTCTTCTGGCTGGGACTGGTCATCACCGTCCTTTTGATGGTGGCCTTTCGTTACACCGCGGCCGGCCGTCGATTTCAAGTGGTCGGCGCGAACCCAGTGGCCTCCCATGTGCTTGGGGTCCGAGTCAACATCAATCAGATCGCGGCTTACGTGGTGGCAGCGATCCTCTATGCGACGGCGGGAGTGGCCCTGGCGGGACTCCTTCGCAGCCCGGGCCTCGCCGCTGGCGCGACCTACCTTCTCGGGCCGATCGCCGCCGTGGTAATCGGCGGTGCGTCTTTGACGGGTGGACTCGCCAGCCCACTGTCGACTTTCGCCGCGGCTTTCTTTCTCACCGGACTCAATCAGATGATGAGGACGATCGGGCTTCCAACTGCGCTCCAGTTCGTGGTGTTCGGCCTAGTCATCATCGGAGGGATGCTGGTTTCAGGAGATCGGATCATCAAAGCCGTGGAGCGTGTGCTTCGCGAGCGGAGACGGTCGGGTCGCAGTGAAAGCAAGATTCTTGCGTAGAAATGACGGCATGAATGCGGTCATTTCTACCCAAGAACGGATCAAGGAGGAGAGAGTGAATCGAAAGACCGTTATGGGCGCCCTGGCGTTGTGGGCCTTGGTGGTCGCCGCCTGCACGTCGGGCGGGACTGCGACGACGTCGGCCCCAGGGACAACCGCGGGCCCCGCGACCACCGCGGCACCCGCCACCACATCTGCAGAAACGACGGCCGCTCCGGCGACAACCGCCGCCTCCGGTGAGAATCCGTTGGCGGACTTCGACGAGGATCCCACCGCTGCCGACCCGGCCTTGGTCGAGAAGGCGCTCGGGCCCGTCGAACCGTCAGACGAGGCGAGCTGGAACATAGTTCTGGCGTCGATCGCTCGGGCCAATCAGGACCTCGATCAGGCCACGATCGACAAGGCGATGGAGTGCTGGGCCAACCAGGAGTGCGACACCGGCAGCGGAGGCGACCTGGTAATGGGCTACGCCGATGGAGGTGGTAACGAGGTCAACGTGTGGCGGTCCGTGAGTCATATGGAAGCAATTCTCCAAGCGCTCACCTACCCCGAGATCGGAACCATCGTTTCCACCGCCGCCAACTTCGACCAAGACCCAGCCGTCCACGTCAACCAGCTCCGGTTCCTCATCCAGCGTGGCGTTGACTTCATTGTTGGATATCCAGACGTTGGAGCCCTGCTGGCGGAAGCGGTGCGCGAAGCCACTGCCGCCGGGATCCTCTACGTCCCGTTCTCGGCGGGTTACGTCGGGCTACCGGATCAGGAAGGAGCCGCCATTCCAGGTGAGGATTACCTGACGGTCGTGGGTGAAGACCTCTGCGCCCTCGGCGAGAGCTTCGCCGAAGTGCTCAACACCGGGGTTGGCTCGGGAAATGTGGCTTTGCTTGGAGGTACCCCCGGCAATGCGCTTTCGCTGGGCTGGCAACGATGCACGGTCTCTGCACTCTCCTCCGATCTTTCTCTGGTCAACCCGCCAGCCAACGAGGACAGCACGACGGGTGATACCTCCTGGTTCCCGCCCATCATCCCCGATGTGTTCCGCGGACTGCTGACAACGAATCCCGACATCAGCGGCTACGCCTACGAATATGCCGACGGGATTTGGTACGGGCTGCCGGTGTATGAGGAGCTCGGGATCCCGGTGACCAACCTCACCCTCGCCCTCCGCACCGACGAGCAGAACTTGTTCTGCGACTGGGCCGAGCGCAACGACCCGACGTACAACATCTTCTACTCAGCCGGCGGCAACTTCCAGTCGCGGACCGGTGTGACGGCGGCGATGATGGCGCTCAAGGGAGCCGAGATTCCCCCAGAGGTTGTGGTCCCGCATGTCATGCGCCAGGTCACGGCGGCAGACTGCAACCCGGATCGACCCAACGAGGCGGTTTCCGGCACTTCTTTGGTGCCCGACAACGTGCTGTCGCTCATGTTCGGCGGATGACCGAGCGCAATCCCGAAGGAGAGTCGACGACGGTCCTGGCGTTGACCGGAGTCTCCCGGCAGTTTGGAGCAGTACGAGCGCTGACCGACGTCAGCTTCGAATGCCGCGCCGGCGAAGTCCACGCCCTGGTGGGCGAGAACGGATCCGGAAAGTCGACTCTCCTCGGGATTGCCAGCGGGTTCGTCAAGTCCGACCGGGGAAGCGTTCACATCGGAGGAGTTCGGTTGCGCCGCGACTCCCCAGCCCTGGCGAGAAAGCTCGGCCTGGCCATGGCCTATCAGGACACCTCACTGGTCCAGTTCGAGCCCGTGAAGAACAACCTCTTTCTGGCGGCGCGACCCGAGAAGCGACCCCCTTTCTGGCGACGGAAGAAATGGGCCCGTCAGCTTTTGACCGAGTTCGATCTCGATCTCGAGCTGTTCCCGGATTCTCCGGCAGGCTTTCTCACCCTCGCCGAGAGGCAAATGTTCGAGGTTGCCAAAGCATTAGCGACCGATCCCAAGGTCCTGCTGCTCGACGAGCCCACCACCGCTCTCGGCCCGGACGAGGTCGAGGCACTCCATCGCACCGTGGCGAAATGTCGAGATCGTGGGGTCGGGATCGTGTACGTGAGTCATCGCCTGCCCGAGGTCCTGGAGATCGCCGATCGCATCACCGTGCTTCGCGACGGTCGCAATCGAGGCACGTTTGAAGCCCGGGCCACCAGCGAATCCGAACTGGTCGAACTGATCGTGGGGCGGCCCTTCGAGGCCGCCTTCCCACCGCCAGCTTCGCAAACCGTCGAGCCGAGGGTCGTCCTGCGGGTCGAAGGGCTCCAGGGCCAGTCATTCGGGCCTCTCAGCTTCACTCTGGAGAGCGGCGAGATTGTGGGGATCGCCGGCGCCGAGGGCAACGGACAACCTCAGCTTTTCGACTGCCTGGCGGGAAGGGTTCCTCCGCGAGCGGGGAAAGTGGTGTGCGAAGGGAAGGAACTGAATTTGATCTCAACCCACGAAGCGGTGGGAGCGGGATTGATGCTTCTTCCTGGCGACCGCAAGCGCGAGGCCCTGGCGCCGGTGCTGGGAGTGAGGGTCAATACCACCGTCCAGGCATTGCGTCAGTTCGCCACCCTCGGTTTCTTGCGGAGGAACGCAGAGAAGCGTCAAGTCGCCCGCCTGGTCGATCAGCTCGAGATCCGCACACCGTCTTTGGATCAACCAGTGGAGTTTCTATCGGGCGGCAATCAGCAGAAGGTGTCCGTCGCCCGCACGTTTCTGAGAAAGCCAGCCGTCATCCTGGCTTACGAGCCGACCCAGGGCGTCGACGTGGGGTCGAGGTTTGACATCTACCAGGCCCTCCGCCAGCGGATTGATGGCGGAGCGGCGCTGCTGGTCAAGTCGAGCGACCCGATCGAGCTCTCCGGCCTCTGCGATCGCGTGCTAGTCATGTCCCGGGGAACCATTGTCGAGGAAATCCCTGGCGAGGACCTCGACGAACGCCGGATCACCGAAGCCATCGTCCGCGGCCCCGGGCTCTCCAAAGCCGGTCGCTCGCCGCTCGGGGTCGCCATGCCATCGGCCGCAGACTCGCGCTCGGCATGACCACCCGAGCCGATGCGACGAGGCAGGTGGTCCGCAAGGTCATGCGCGACGCCCGCGACAAGAACAAATGGCGCAAGGTCATCCGCTTTCGGCTGTGGATGCCAATCGCCCTTCAGATTCTCCTGGTCGGAGGTCTCCTCTGGTTCACCAACACCAGATTCCCGGGCTTCGTCAACACGACCAACGTCAACCAGATCCTGATCCTGGCGCTGCCCCTCATCGTCGCCACGATGGCTCAGACCCACGCCCTCCTTGTTGGCTATCTCGATCTCTCGGTAGGGGCGATGATCAGCCTCGGCGTCGTCATCGGCTCCTATCTCATCGCCACCAACGCCACGACATCGGCGATTTTGCAAGGAGTGGGAGTCGTTCTCCTCTGTGGCCTGGCGCTGGGACTGATCAACGCCGGGCTTGTGCGGGGGGTGAAGATCCCATCGATTATCGCCACGCTCGCCACCATGAGCATTCTCGATGGCGTCTCCCTGACATTGCGGCCCACCGCCCAGGGCGCGATCAACGGGGGCTTCGTGTCGTTCCTCCGGACCAGCGTGGGCCCGATCCCGATCGCTTTCATCATCCTCGCGATTGGTGCGGCTCTCATGGACGTATGGCTCCATGCATCCGGTTCCGGGCTCGCGGTCAGGGCAGTTGGCTTTGACGACCGCTCGGCGAAACGGGGCGGGGTGAACACGACCTGGATCCGGGTTCGAGCCCTACTCTTCGCCGCTTCCCTGGCTGCCGTCGCCTCCTTCCTGGTGATGGCCCGAACCCCTGTCGGCAACGCTTCGGTGGGATCCACCTTCGCCCTCAACAGCATCACCGCCGCCGTGCTCGGAGGGGCGTCTCTGGCCGGGGGTCGGGCCACCTTCGTCGGCGGGACCGTGGCTGCCTTGCTTCTCGCCTTGATCCTGACGGTCCTCCCCTATCTCGGGCTTTCGCCCACCGACGGGTCGATGATCATCGGTGCTTTGGTGCTGCTCGGAATCGTTCTCTTCCAGGCAGGAGACATGAAAGAGCTGGTCAAGAGGAACTTCCGGCGCGCCCGTCGACTCGTAATCGGCAGCCGGCCTCCCAGGGCGGCGATCGTCCCCGACTTTTACTCCGGCGGCAGCGACTTCCGATCGGTGCCGAGCGGAAGAAAGGTGATCAAGGGTGGCACCATCCTTACCCTCGACCCCAACCTTGGGGACTTCTCCATCGGCGACATAGTCATCGAAGGGGAGAAGATCGTGGCCGTGGGTCCGGGCCAAGCCAACGGCGAAATAGACGTCATCGATGCCACCGGCATGATCGTCATGCCCGGCTTTGTCGATACTCACCGCCACATCTGGGAGGGACTTCTCCGCAACATCGGAACCGACGTTCCCCTGGAGGGTCGGACGAGCTACATCTCCTTCGTCCTTCACAAGCTTGCCCCCGCCTTTAGCCCGGAAGACGCCTACGTCGGAAATCTGGTCTCGGCTCTGGGGGCGATCGACGCCGGAATCACCACGCTCCTCGATTGGTCTCACATTCAGGCTTCGCCTGAGCACACCGATGCGGTCATCAAGGCATTGGAGGACTCAGGGCTGCGCGCCGTCTTTGCCTACGGCTTCCCCTGGTGGGGCAAGTGGGAGGAGCGCCAGCCCAGCTGGTTCGTCCGCGCCGCCACCGAGCATTTCTCCACCACCGATCAGAAACTGACGCTGGCCCTGGCGGCCCCGGGACCCGAATTCACCGATTTCGAGGTGTCCCGCGACCATTGGAAGCTGGCTCGGGAGACCGGCGCCCGGATTACGACCCATGTCGGAGTCGGGAGCTATGGCCAGGACGCCAAAGTGCAGCGCTTCGGCGAGGCAGGGCTGCTCGGTCCGGACACCACCTATATCCACTGCACCACCCTCAACGACACCGAGATCTCGATGATCGTTGATACCGGAGGCACGGTCTCGCTGGCGTCACCGGTGGAGATGATGATGGGGCACGGGATGCCACCGATCCAGAAGTTCCTCGATCGGGGGCTCCGCCCCAGCCTCTCCATCGACGTGGAGACCAATGTCCCCAGCGACATGTTCAACCAGATGCGCTCGGTTCTCGCCTTGCAGCGGATCCAGGCGGCACAGCAGGGCAAGACCCCGATGACCACACGCGAGGTGCTGCTGTGCGCCACCATCGACGGGGCCAAGGCCAACGGTCTGGAGCGCAAGGTGGGGACCCTGACCCCCGGCAAGCAGGCTGACATCGTCTTGCTCCGGACCGACCGGATGAACGTGACCCCGCTCAACGACCCGGCTACGGCAGTGGTGGCGAACATGGACACCGGAAACGTGGACACGGTCCTGATCGCGGGCAGGGTCATGAAGCGTCACGGCCAGCTCACCTACGTCGATTGGCCCGCCGTCCGCCGCTCCGTGGAGAGTGCCCGCGACCACGTCGTCGAGAAATCCGGCTTCAAGCTCCCCAAGATCTGAGCGCCCAAACCGCGAACCCGGGGTTCGCCTGTCCTTTGGACACGGCTATCGAATTGCATTCGATAGCCGTGGTCATATATGGCGGTTATCCGCTCATCTACGGGGAGCTACCGTCCCCCAACCGTCAGATGAGACCCATGGCATGAGACGTAGCGCAACCCCC
>DATFFB010000200.1:0-16509 GCA_035250485.1 Acidimicrobiia bacterium | reverse complement strand
CCCCTGGGAAATGCGAAAAGCGGTGCGAGAGCAAATCCGACGAGGTGCCCACTTCATCAAATTCATGGCCACCGGTGCCCGGTCGGTGGTCCTCGAAGATCCCGAGCCTCCGCAGATGACCGCCGAGGAGATGGGGGCGATTGTCGATGAGGCCCATCGGATGGGAGTTCGGGTGGCGGCTCACGCCGAGGGCTTGGCCGGTACGCGTTGGGCCCTCGAGGCTGGAGCCGACACGATCGAGCATGGGCTGGCGTTGCACCGCGAGCCGAAGTTGCTCGACCTGATGGCCGCGAACGGAACCGTGCTGGTGCCCACCTTGACCACCTTCCATGATCTTGCCGAACGATTCGTCAATGACTTCTCCCCGGTACTGGTGGAGCAAGCCAAACGACAGCTGGACGAGTCTTATAGGACCGTGGCTGCAGCCAAAGCGGCCGGGGTGACCATCGCGGTCGGCTACGACAGCGGACCTCCGGGAACCTCGGCCCAGGAGATGTTGCGACTCGAGCATGCCGGCCTGAGCGCGATCGAGGTGATCGGTGCCGCCACTTGCGGAGGGGCAGCCGCCCTCGGCCGCGAGGATCTCGGAACGATCAGCGACGGCGCCCTGGCCGATCTGGTGGTGGTCGACGGAAAGCCCGACGAGAACCTGGCTGTGCTGACGGAGCCGGAGTCCATCGCGATGGTCATCAAGGACGGAGCCATACCGTCGTGAACGGCCGGGTGGTCGTCGTCGGCTCGGGGATCGTCGGCTCCTCTGTGGCCTATCACCTCGCCCGCCTGGGCTGGACCGATGTGGTCGTCGTCGATCGCGGCGATCCGGTCGAGAACCCGGGTTCCACCTCGCACGCCCCCGGTGGAGTGGTGGCGCTGTCGCATAACAAGACGCTCACCCAACTCGCCGTCTATTCGAGCCGGCTCTATGCCACCCTCGAGCCGTTTTCCCCCGACCGCCGGATGGTCAACCAGGTAGGGATCCTCGACGTGGCGATCTCGCGTCGTCGGATGGCCGATCTGGTCCGGCTACATGGAGAATCACTCAGCTTCGAGACCGGGGCCACGCTTCTCACGCCCACCGAAACCGCCGACATTCACCCGCTCATCAACCCCAAGGCGATGGAGGGTTCGATCTTTATGGTCGAGGGCCAAACGGTGGCCCCGGCCCACGTCAGCGGCGCACTGCAGCGAGATGCCGGCGTCAGAGTGGTCGGTCACACAGAGGTGACGGAGATCGATGCTGCTGGCGGTCGAGTACGGGCGGTGATGACAAGCAATCCCGCGCAGTCCCGCATTGAGTGCGACCACGTAGTTATCGCCACCAATATCTGGGCACCGCTCTTGGGTGACGGTCTCGGGGTACCGATCCCGCTGATGGGATACGAGCACCAGTATCTGCGAACCGGCCCCCTTCCGGAGTTGGATCGTTTCGATCCTTCTCAACCCGATGACGAGATCGTCTATCCCTCGGTGCGAGAGCTCGACACCTACATCTACTTCCGCCAGCATTGGAACTCATTCGGGGTGGGGAGCTATCGGCACGCTCCCCGGCCCGTCCCGGCGCCCTCGGTGGGGCCCAATGCCATCCATCCCTTTACACCTGCCGACTTTGAAGGCGAAGCCTGGGAAAAAGCGCGCCGGATCTTTCCGCTGCTGGCCAATACCGACTTCCGGACCTACCCACGGACGATCAACGGGATCTTTGCCTTTCCGGTCGACGGCATGCCCATCGTCGGCCCGGCCCCCATCGAGGGCGTATGGGTGGCGGCGGGTTCGTGGCTCACCCACGCCGGTGGAGTCGGCAAGACGCTGGCCGAGTGGATGACCTCAGGCGACACCGAGTGGGACCCTCGTCTAATCGATGTAAATCGCTTCCATGGCTTCCAAACCACCCGCCGTTTCATCGAAAAGGTATGCGACAAGAACTACGCCGAGATCTACGACATCATCCACCCGCGGGAACCAATCACCGAACCCCGCAACGTGAGGCTTTCCCCTTTCGACGAGAGGCACCGAGCCCGTGGGGCAGTCTTCACCACCTTCGCCGGCCTCGAGCTACCGAACTGGTTCGAGTCCAACGCCGACCTCGTTGAAGGATTCAGCGCCGAGATCCCCCAACGAAGCGGGTGGGCTGCCGAGCATTGGTCTCCGATCCAGGGAGCCGAGCACCTCGCCACCCGCCGCTCGGTTGGCCTCTTCGACCTCACCGGCCTCTCCATCATCGAAGTTTCCGGCCGCGATGCCATCGGCGCCGTGCAGTGGCTTTGCTCCAACCAGATGGACGTGGCGCCGGGAAGGGTCGTCTACACCACTTGGTTAACCCCAGCCGGCGGAGTTCGCAGAGATCTGGCCGTGGCTCGCCTCGAGCCGGATCGGTTCTGGATGTTCGTCGGTGAAGGCACCAGACCGCGCGATCTCGATTGGGTCCTTCGCCAGACCGCGGAGTACGACGTCGCCATTGCTGACATCTCCGATTCCTTTACTGCTCTCGGGCTGTGGGGTCCCAACGCCCGTCAGGTGCTGGAACGAGTTTCAACATCCAACCTCGACTTCGGCTATTTCCAGGCCCGGTGGATCGACCTCGACTACACCCGCGCCTTGGCGGTGCGGATTTCTTATGCCGGCGAATTCGGGTGGGAGCTGCACTTTCCCCCCGAGGCTGCCCTCCCGGTGTGGGATCGCCTGACGGAAGCCGGGACGGAGTTGGGCCTGGTCCCCGGCGGGTTCGGCGCCTTCGATTCGTTGCGATTGGAGAAGGGATATCGGGGTTGGGGTACCGATGTCTACACCGAGTACGACCCGTATCAGTCAGGGCTCGGTTGGACGGTGAAGCTCGACAAAGGCGAGTTCCTCGGTGCTCGGGCCTGTCGACAGCTCGCCACCCGGCCGCCCGCCAAGAAACTCGCCTGTCTGACTCTCGACGAGGCCGGTGCTGCGGTGATGGGTTATGAGCCGATCATGGAAGGCGATCGTTGCGTCGGTCACGTCACGAGTGCCAACTATGGCTACTCGGTTGGAAGGTTCATCGCCTACGGATACCTGCCGGCAAGCCTCGTGGTCGAGGGCACCCGACTCGAAGTCGTCTACTTTGGTGAGCGAATCCCTGCCACCGTCGCTTCCGACCCGTTGTTTGACCCCAAGATGACCCGCATGAAAGGGTCGGCGACCTCGTGAGCCTCACTCTTCTCTGATGCCAAGAGAAGGCGCCACCCGTGCCGCGCGGCGCGCCAGCCGCGGCGGCGGCCTTAACCAGTTGCCCTGGCGGTTGCTGCAGAACCCATATCAACCGATCGAAGTCGTTTCCGCCGATCAATTGGAGGCGATTCACCACGCTTCGCTTCGGGTCTTGTCCGAGATCGGGATGGACTTTCTTCACCCCGAAGCCCTGTCGATCCTGGCTGAGGCCGGAGCAGCGGTCCAAGCCGGCACGGAACGGGTTCGCTTCGACCCCGAATGGATCGTCGAGAAAGTGTCGACCGTGCCCGGCTCCTTCACTCTCCACGCCCGCAACCCCGATCACAACGTTGCAATTGGCGCCAACAGCATCGCTTTTGCCACTGTGGCCTCGCCCCCCAACGCCTCCGATGCCGAGCGCGGGCGCCGGGCCGGCAATTTCGAGGATTTCAAGAATCTGGTCCGGCTCGCTGAAACCTTCAACGTCATCCACCTCTTCGGCGGATACCCGGTGGAGCCGGTTGATCTTCCCCCCAGCACCCGTCATCTCGACTGCCTTTCGACTGTGGTGACTCTCGGCGACAAGGCCTTTCACGCCTACGCCTTGGGTAGGGGGAGGATGAGCGATGCAATCGAGATTGCCCGCATCGGCCGCGGGGTGAGCGCCGACGGGCTCCGCCGAGAGCCCTCGCTCTTCACGGTGGTCAACACTTCGTCACCCCTCCGCCTCGATGGACCGATGATCGAGGGACTCATTGAGATGGCCCGCATGGGCCAAGTTGTGATTGCCACACCTTTCACGCTCTCGGGAGCCATGGCCCCCGCCACCATCGCCGGGGCGCTGGCCCAGCAAAACGCCGAGGCCCTGGCCACGATCGCGCTGATCCAGTGCGTCAATCCCGGCGCCCCCGCGATGTACGGCGGGTTTACGTCCAACGTCGACATGCGCTCCGGCGCCCCTGCCTTTGGCACTCCGGAGTACACCAAAGCGGCGCTGGCCGGGGGCCAGCTGGCTCGCCGTTACGGATTTCCCTATCGATCCTCCAATGCCTGTGCCGCCAATGCCGTCGATGCCCAAGCCGCCTACGAGGCAGAGATGTCGACCTGGGGAGCGGTCATGGGCCATGCCAACCTGATCATGCACGGCGCCGGGTGGATGGAAGGAGGGCTGACGGCCTCTTTCGAGAAGTTCATCATCGATGTTGAGATCCTGCAGATGATGAGTGAGTTCCTGCAACCGTTGTTGGTCGACGAAGCCACCTTGGCCCTGGACGCCATCGCCGAAGTCGGGCCCGGCGGCCACTTCTTCGGAGCCGCCCACACTCTCGAGCGCTACGAGAGCGCTTTCTATTCTCCGATTGTTTCCGATTGGCGAAACTTCGAGAGTTGGGAACTCGCTGGTTCCCCCACCGCCGAACAGCATGCCAACCGGATTTGGAAACAGGTGCTGGAAGCCTTCTCACCGCCCCCCCTCCCCGAAGACCGCGCCGAGGAGCTCGCCGACTTTGTCGAACGGCGCCGATCCGAGGGAGGGGTTAGCGCATGACTCAAGGCTCGACCACCACGCGGCCTTGCATGGTGGGGTGGATCGCACAGAAGTAGTCGAAGGTCCCGGCGGTGTCGAACATCACTGCACCCGCGGCACTTTGTTCCAGGGCCCCGGTGTCGAAGCCTTCGCCGGTGACGGTATGAGCTGTCGGGTCATTGTTGGTCCAGGTGACCGTGGTACCGACAGGGACGCTCAGGGCTGTTGGATCGAAAGCAAACGCGGCGATGGCCACCGCGGCGTGGGACGCTTCTAATCGAGGAGATTCGGTGGCGGCGGGCAATGGAGCCAGGTCGGCGGCGCCGTCATGCACGGTGAAGCTCATTTCCATGCCGAGCTGGTCGTGTTCGCCGTGGGCATCCTCGATCGGGCAGTCGATGTCATAGGTTCCGGGCGCAAGGTCGGCGATCAGCAGCCCGGTCTCGCCGGGACCGATCGCCTCTGCGCGCCACTCCAGCCTGTCTCGTCCGGATCCCGAGGTCCGGATTCGCAGGGCGTGGCTGACGGTCCCGAGGTTGCGGAAGCGGAACGTGATCGGCCCCGGGCGCGCCTCGGTGACCGATGGCACCAACGCCCACTCTCCGAGCGTGATGTCTACCCCCGCAATTTCCTCGCCGGGCAGGCCGTCGACCGGCTGTGTCACCGGGGCGGTCGCGGTCGGGCCTGAACTGGGGACTGTGGTCGCTGACAAGCTTCCCCGAGAACTCGTTGAGTTGGCAGCCGCCGCGTTGTCAGCAGGAATCGCCTCCTTTGATGTGCATGCAGCCAGCATTAGGCAAACCGTCGCGGCTAGGACACGATTCCGGTGGTATGGGACCATTGGTGCTCCTGGTTGATCAGGAGCAAGCATCTCTAGAGCGACGTCAAAGACGCCTCACCCCAACATCATCAAACTCTCAAGAGCGGGATCTGAGGCGCGGGCATCGAAGCCCCGGAAACCCCCGGGTCGCGAAGGCGGCTCTACTCGGCGTAGGCTCGCCTCCGTGCGGGCGACTGATCTGCTGGCTCAGATAGAGGCCATCGGCCGGGAGCCCACCACCAACGGCTACCGACGATTTTCCTGGACCGCAGCCGACGCCGAACTGCGACGATGGTTCGCCTCCCAGGCCGCATCCAGAGGACTATCCCTGGACGTCGACCGCAATGGCAACCTCTGGGCCTACCGAGGCGAGCCGGCGCCCGGAGGGGTCGTGGCCGTCGGCAGTCATCTCGATTCGGTCCCCGACGGCGGGCAGTACGACGGGCCGTTGGGAATCGCCTCCGCCTTTGCTGCCCTCGATCTCCTGGTGGCCCAGGGAGTCGATCCCCAACGACCGCTGGCGGTGGTGGGCTTCGTCGAGGAAGAGGGAGCCCGCTTTGGAGTGGCGTGTCTCGGGTCCCGGCTGACAGCCGGACTGATCGAGCCCGAGAAAGCCGCGGTGCTCAGCGATGGCGAGGGCGTCACCTGGGCCGAAGCCATGGTCGGGGCCGGGCTCGACGGCTACTCGATCGGCTCCGACCAAACCCGGCTCGGGCAATTGCGCTGCTTCGTCGAGCTCCACATCGAGCAGGGCCGGGCCCTCCAACCGGTCGGGGCAGCGGTGGGACTCGGAACGGAAATCTGGCCTCACGGCCGTTGGCGTTTCGTCTTCGAGGGAGAGGCCAACCACGCCGGGACCACTGCCATGGACGACCGTCAGGACCCGATGCCCGTCCTGGCAGAAACCATTCTCAAGGTGACCGAGGATGCCCGACGAATCGGCGCCCGGGCGACTTTTGGACGCCTCCTGGTCGAGCCAAACGGAATCAACTCGATTCCGTCCCTGGTGATCGGTTGGCTCGACGCCCGCGCCCCCAACCAGGAGTTGCTCGACGAGGTCGCCCGATCACTCCAATCCCAGCCGGGAATCATCGTCAGGTTGCAGTCCTCATCGCCCGCCGTGAGTTTCGATCCCGCACTGCGAGCGAGGGTGAACGAGGTGCTTCCCTCACTGCCGCAGATCCCGACCGCGGCGGGACACGACGCCGGGATCCTGGCCGGGGCAGGGATACCTACCACAATGCTCTTCGTCCGCAATCGGAGCGGGGTCTCCCATTCCCCGAAAGAACAAGCCGACCCTGCCGACATCGAGGCAGGGGTCGAGGCGCTGGCGCGGGTTATCGCCCATTTGGCAGGAACGTGACCTCGTTTTGGTGCCAGCAGGCGTGGATTTCGGGCCAGGCCGTGCCCTCGGTGGTCATCAAGGCCGGTACCGACGGCAAAATCGTCGCAGTTGAGGTTGGGGTTGATCCGGGGGATCACCGTCGGCTCGAGGGTCTGGTGTTTCCCGGTCTTGCCAACGCTCACTCCCATGCCTTCCACCGCGCCTTACGGGGGAGAACGTCGACCCAAACGGACTTTTGGGCCTGGCGGGAGGAGATGTATCGGGTCGCCGATAGCCTGGATCCTGATTCCTACCTGGAGTTGGCCACCCGGGTCTATCGGGAGATGGTCCTGGCCGGTTTCACCGCCGTTGGCGAGTTTCATTATCTTCACCACGGGCCCGGCGGCACGGCGTATTCGAATCCCAATGCCATGTCCGAAGCTCTCAGACACGCGGCGGCGAGGGCCGGAATTCGGCTGACCCTCCTCGACACCTGCTATCTGCAGGGAGGGATCGGGATCGAGCTTTCCCCCACCCAGCAGCGTTTCGCCGATGGATCGGTGGAGGCCTGGACCGAGCGGCGGCGGCTGCTGACCGAAGACGCCAACACCCGCATAGGAGCCGCCATTCACTCGGTGAGGGCTGTCAAGCCCGACGACATAGCTCGCGTGGCAGATGAGGCAGAAGGCCTTCCGCTCCACGTCCATCTCTCCGAACAGAGGGGCGAGAACGCGGCGGCGCAGGCTGCATTTGGCCTTTCCCCCACCCAGCTCTTGGAAAGGGCGGGAGCCCTGAGTCCATTGACTACCGCCATCCATGCCATCCACCTCAGCCCTCAGGACCGGGAAGCGCTGCGCGGATCGGGGGCGGCGGTTTGCGCCTGCCCTACCACCGAGGCCGATCTCGGCGACGGGATCGGACCATTCTCGAGTCTGGCTCGGTCGGGGGTGCCTCTGGCCGTGGGTACCGATCAACATGTTCGAATTGACCCCTTCGAGGAGGTGCGCCGCCTCGAGATGGATCAACGGCTGGCCCAAGGAGACCGCGGCCATTTCACGGCCGTCGACCTGGTCGCGATCTTGAGCGAGAACGGATACCGAGCGATAGGTTGGGGCGAGGGCGGAAAAATCGCGCTCGGATCCCTCTGTGACTTGGTGGCGGTGCGGACGGACACCATCCGCACCGCCGGCGCCGACCCGTCGTCATTGATCTGGTTAGCCGGGCCGGGAGACGTATCGGAGGTGGTAGTGGGGGGGAGGACCATCGTCCGTGAGGGAACCCACCTGCTCAACGCTGGTTGACCATCACCTCCCGGGCGGTTTCGGAAAGGGTGGCGGTCATCGATTCAAGAGGACCCCGGCCGACAAAGTGCCGCCAGATCAAGCCGAAGGCGACTGCCAGCGAGGCGTGAACAAAAAAGAGGCTCATCGGGTCCTCCCTGCCTGCTCCGGTGGCGAGGGCAGCCACATGGAACGTGTAGATCGACAAGGTCATCGCCCCTGCGGCCGCAATCCAGTGGACAAGGCCAGCGATCAAAAGACACGTCCCGATCACCAGCAAGGAGGTCCCCGTGGTGTGGGCCAGGTCGAAAGGAGTTGCGGAATGAGGGGTGGAGACCGCCAGGTACCACCAGGTGGTGGTCGGGGTGATGCCGAAGAACTGTATGGGTAGCTCATCGAGGAACTGCGAACCTCCCAGCGGTCCGAGCAGCAAGGCGGAGCCGAACCTGGCTCCAACTGCCAGGGCCCCTCCCGCGAGGAGAATTTTCAGGGCATGCGCCTTCATGTTGAGGCGGCCAAGGCCCATCCCCATCCATAAGTACGCCAGCCACGAGAACAAGGGGTAGTAACCGGTGAAGAAGACCTCGCGCAGGAGGAGGCCCGGTTGGGCGAGCATGTCAAAGTCGGGCACCGCCAAATTGGGATCTGGGAGCCGCATCCTGAGGAGATGACTGAGAACGGGGCCAGCCACGATCCAAACCGAGCCCATCCAAAGCAATGGCTTGGCCCTGAGCCCGAGGAAGGCGGAGGCCAATAGGAAGAGGAATCCGTAGTTGACCAGGATCACCGCCACCCCCGATTGGAGCTCGCCGAGGAACAGTCCGATCAAGCCGATCACCGCCGCCCGGACCACGACGGCCGTGGCCGCAGACCGCAAGCCCTTCCCCTCCGGTGGATCGGTCCGTCCGTACGCCAAAGCCAGACCCACCCCGGCCAGGACTGCGAACAGCGCCGAGGAACGGCCGGAGGCGATGAGGTACGCCGTCGAGATCGTGCGGTCGGGGTCCCGGGAAGGCAGGATGTGAACCGCCATCATCCCGATCAGGGCGAGGCCTCGGGCGGCGTCGACACCGATCAGGCGTTGGGGGTCCGGGGACATTGCCGAGGGAGCTTTGTTCTCGGACCTATCCGGCGATGATCTGAAGCTCCGTGCCGATGCGGTCGGCCATCTCGGCACAGGTCTGCAGGTCCGGATGACGGACGACGACCATGCCATCACCCACCAGCTGCTGCTTCCAGTTGCGCCGTAAGGCTCCAATGGGGTTGAGTTCGACCGCCGCCACCCAGGGGTCGAGTTCCGCCAGAAGTCGATCGAGGCCCTCGTAGCGAAGAATCCGGCCTTCGCCGATGGCCCGCTTGAACACCGTGGCGGCGTTGAATTTGCGTTCGAGCGGCTGGGAGATCCGCCCGTGGACAGCCGCCTCTGCCCAGGACCGAAACAAATCGACATCGGATGCGAAGTTCATCGCGTCGACCGTTCGTCCGCCCGGTGGCCTGGCTCCGATCTCCCCGAAGACCGCTTCGCCATCAGGTCCCAAATACCACTCCATGTGGGTGAATCCGTCGCGGAAGTTCATGGCCTTCAGGACCTGATGGCCCATTTCCTTCCCCGCCGCCAGGTAGGGCACGTCAGGATCACGGAGGGCGACGGTCTGCTGACTCACCCATTCGTGGGTTTTGCCGACCAATGGCTGCGGCCGGTACCAACACATGTTGTAAAAGAGCACCCGGCCTTCCGAGCAGATGGTGTCGAAAGTGAACTCCTCCCCATCGATAAACTCTTCCACGCTCACCTCTTCGACATGGCGGAGCTTGGGGATGATTTTCTCGAGCTGAGCGCGATCGTTGACGCGGAATGTGTCGGCTGATCCGGCGCCAGCTATCGGCTTGACCACGGCCGGGTAACCGATCTGATCGATTGCTTTCCAAACCTCATCGACCGACTTGGCCGAGTAATGGTGCGGCGTCCGAATCCCCGCCGCATCCAGCACTTGCTTCATCGCCTCCTTGTCGCGAAACGGAACCGTCTCCACCTGGCTCATGCCCGGGACTCGCAGCAGCTCGCGAATCTGGGCGGCGAGGATCATCAGGGGCTCCCACAGCGATTCGATGCGTTCGATCCGCACCCGCTCGCCGATGGCGGCGGCCGTCTCGAGCACCGACTCCGGCCGCGAAAAGCTCACCTGGTAGTAGGCCGCCAGCGCCCGGCGCGCTTTCTCGGGAACATTGTGCTCGGGTTGATCGCCGAGCCCGATGACATTGGCGCCGACCTCGGCCAGGCCGCGCACAAAATCGGTCATCTCTGTTGGAAATCCCGGGGACAGAAACAAGACGTTCATCCCAGCTCCACCTTCACATTGCTGACAATGGCAGCGATCGCCTCTTCCACCCGACTCGTCTCAGGATGCCGAACGATCACAAACCCCTCGCCCTCATAGTGGCCGCTCGGGGTTTGTCCCACCTTCGGAAGTTGCACTTCGACCACCGTCCCCGCCGCGACGGCTTGGGCTCGCTCCAGCCCGGTGATGCCAACCACCTTCCCCCGGCCCTGACCCCGCAAATATGCCGCCCCCACGGCGAATTTGCGATCCGGCGGGTCGAACTCCTCGTAGGTCATCAGCCTCGCCCACGCCGCATACAGGTCGAAGTCGTGAGCGTATGAGATCAAGGTGGAAAACTGAGCTCCTGGAGGACGGACCGCCGCTTCCGAGATGGCAATCGAACCATCCGGCCGGCGAAACCACTCCATGTGGACCAGACCGGTCTCGAGCCCGAGGGTGGCGATGGCCCGCGGTCCCGCCTGACGGATGTCCTCGTATTCAGGCCCGGAGATGTCAACGGGAAGGATCACCGCCCATTGAATCCAGGGATTCTCCATCGCCTGGAGGGGGGTCGGGTAATAGCGAGTGATGTTCCACCAAACCGGACGTCCTTTGACGAAGACGCAATCGAAGGCGTGCTCCTCACCGATGACGAACTCCTCCAGCAAGGTCGGCTGATCGCTGGCCGGAGATGACCAGGCCAGCCAATCCTCCACCTGTTGCTGATCGTTCAATCGAAATGTGTTGCGGGTCCCTGATCCCGCCGGCGGCTTCGCCACCACTGGCAGCCCGATCTCTGAGACGAAGCGGCGGGCATCGTCGGCCGAGCCCACCAGTCGGTGCCGGGCACAGGGGAGGCCGTTTCGCGCCATCACGCTCTTCATCCGGTCTTTGTCTCGAAAGTTGCGGGCAGTCTCTACATCGATTCCAGCAATTCCGAGCTGCTCGCGCACCACGGCCAGGGGAACCTGCAATTCCTCGAGTGGGCCCATTAGTCGATCGACGCCGCCCATCTCGCGACCGATGGCCGCCACGGCCCCGACTAAATGAGCTGTGTCGAGAGCGTTGTCGACCCTGAGGTGCGAGGTGAGCCGATTGCTCACCTCGGAACCGAGTTTCTCCCGCGGATCGTGGCTGATCAGGCCGAGACGGACGCCAGGCGTGCGGGCAACGGCATCTATGAAGCGAGCGGTGGTGGGAAGAAAGTAGGGCGCTACGAAGACGACGTCGGGCACCAGAAAACGGTAGTGGGCGTCGACCTGGCCCCGCCGGACGGAGGGCGTGACACAATCGAGTCGTGCGGATCCTGTTCGTCACTGCCGAAGTCGCGCCCTTCTCCAAAACCGGTGGTTTGGCGGATGTGGCTGATGCGCTACCCGAAGCCCTGCAGGGGATCGGCCATGAACCCATGGTCGTGAGCCCGTTCTACTCCCGGCTTCACGAGGGGAACCACCGCCTCCATCGAGTCTTCGAATCGGTTCCTATCACCCTGCTGGGTGGTGAGCCTTTTGACGCCTACCTGGCAGAGGACGGCCGCAATTGGTTCATCGACTATCCCCGGTTCTACGATCGGGAGGGGATCTACCGCAACGATGGTGACGAGCACCTCCGCTTCTTGTTTCTGACCCACGCCGCCCTCGAGCTCTGCCGTCGCCGCTCCTGGTCCCCAGATATTGCCCACGCCAACGACTGGCACACCGGGTTTCTGCCACTGTTCCTTCGGAGCACCTATCAAAGCGATCCGGTCCTCGCTCAGACTCGATCCATCTTCACGATCCACAATCTCGCCTACCAGGGTGTGTTCGGAGCCGACGTCGCTGGTGCCCTCAGCATGGGGACCAAGAGCTACCTCCTACATCAGGACCATCTCCGCGAGGGCCGTCTCTCCTTCATGGAGCATGCCCTGATGTATGCCGATGCCATCACCACGGTGTCTCCCACCTATGCCCGAGAGATCCAAACCCCGGAGTACGGGGTCGGCCTCGATGGGATGCTCCGGTATCGATCGGGGGATCTCTATGGGATCCTGAACGGGATCGACACCACGGTTTGGAACCCGCGCACGGATGCCCGCATCCCAGTCAACTATTCCGAAACCTCCCTCGAAGCCAAGGTCGCCAACAAGGCGGCGCTGCTGGAGCGAGCAAGACTGGTGGCCAGCCCCAACCGGATGACGGTTGGGATCGTCAGCCGGCTCACCGGCCAAAAGGGGGTCGAGCTGATGATCCGTCCGCTAGCCCGCCGCCTGGAATCGGGGCACATCAACTTTGTCGGCTTGGGCTCGGGAGAGAACCGGTATGAACAGGCACTCAACTGGCTGGCCTCCACCTTTCCTGCCAGCGCCCATTTCCAGCCGGGATACGACGAGGACATGGCCCATCTGATCGAGGCCGGTGCCGACGTCTTCCTCATGCCCTCGCGTTATGAGCCCAGTGGACTGAATCAGATGTACAGCCTCGCTTACGGCACCCCACCGATTGTCCGCCGGACGGGAGGCTTGGCTGATTCGGTCACCCATTACGATTCCGGAACGGGTGAGGGGACCGGCTTCGTCTTCGACCACTACACCGAAGTCGGCCTGGCCTGGGCACTCGACCAAGCCCTGGCGACCTATCCGAACCGGGAACAGTGGGAGCGGCTGCAGAGGAACGGAATGTCAGAGGACAACTCTTGGGAGCGGCGAGCCAACGAATATGACCACCTCTATCGCAAGGTGATCGGCAACCAATGGTGAATGTCGTCTTCGTTGAACCGAGCTTTCCCAATTATCAGCGCGAGTTTCCCCGCGCATTGGCGAGCGTGGGGGCAACGGTGATCGGAATCGGCGAGCGCCCCAAGGACTGGCTTGATCCCGAGATGAAGGGATGGCTCACCCACTATGAACAGGTCGGATCGGTAGTCGACGTGGGGGCCCTGGAACAGGCGGTACGACTGGTCCAGTCCCGGGTGTATGTCGACCGCCTCGAAGCCACCATCGAAGCGCATGTCGAAGCGGCGGCCGCGGTCCGGGAACGATGTGGAATTCCGGGGACGTCCTCATACACCGCCTTCTTGTGCCGCGACAAGCCTGCGATGAAGGAAGCCCTCCGCCAGGTGGGCGTCCCCACCGCGCAGTCGGCGGGGGTGGGAAGCGCCGAAGAGCTCTACGCCTTTGCTCATCACGTCGGGTATCCGTTGATCATCAAACCCCGTGATGCCGCCGGTGCCTCCGGGACGCGCCGTGTTGACAGCGATGCCGACGTGCACGCCGCGCTCCCCTCCCTCGGTTTTGACTACGGGCGCTCGGTGGCGGTCGAAGAGTTCATCGAGGGACACGAGGGCTTCTATGACACGATCTCGATCGATGGCGAAGTCGCATGCGATTTCGTCAGCCATTACTACCCGGGTGTGCTCGAGGCCATGCGCACTAGATGGATCTCACCTGTGTTCATCACCAGCAATCGCATCGACCAGCCTGGCTACGACGAAGTCAAAGCTCTGGGCCAGCGGGTTATTCCGGCGCTGGGGATCGGCACTTCCGCCACACACATGGAGTGGTTCTACGGACCGAAAGGTCTGAAGTTCTCCGAGATCGGCTGCCGGCCGCCCGGGGTCGGGGCCTGGGATCTCTACTGCGCCGCCAACGACCTCGACGTCTACCAGGAATGGGCCATGGCGGTTTGCTACGGCAGAATCTCTCGCCAACCCTCGCGCCGCTTTTCCGCCGGCATCATCGCCCTCCGTCCCGACCGAGATGGCGTGATCAGTGGCTACGAAGGCATGGCGGAGGTGCAGGATCGCTACGGAGGGTTGATCATCGATTATCACCTGCCTCCGCCAGGAACCCCCACCCAGCCGGTCGAGGCGGGATACATGGCCAACGCCTGGATCCGGATGCGGCATGAGGACTACGACGAATTGCGGGGAATCCTTCAACACGTCGGGGAGATTGCGCAGGTGCGAGCCGTTTGATGACTGCGCCCGACATCATCGAACCGCTGCGAGAGGCTGACGCGGCGGCAATTGATCACTTCGTCAGCAGTAAACAATTCCCTCTGGTGGAGCCGGGTAAGGCGACGTTCCTCTTTCGGGGAGAAGCCGACGCGGTGGCCCTCCGTCCCATGATCGCCGGTTTTCCCGGCCAGCATCGATTTGTGAGATTCGATGGCCAGGACCTGTGGTGGCTGCGGATATCGCTCCCGGACGGTGCCCGACTCGAGTACAAGCTGGAGGTGCAGCGGAATCACCACGCCAATTGGATCAACGACCCCCTAAATCCTCTCACCACCACTAACCCCTTCGGCACCAACTCCGTGTGTCGTGGGTTTGGCTACTCGGTGCCGGATTTTGCGGAGGTTCACGCCGACACTCCAACCGGATCGTTTGCCGATCTGTTCGTGTCCTCCCGGAAACTGACGTTGTACCGACCGGCATCCTTCGAGCCGGAACGGGCTTATCCGCTGCTCTTCGTCCACGACGGAGGCGATTATCTCGAGTACGGGTCGATGGCGCTGGTGCTCGACAACCTGATTCATGCGGGAGTAGTGGGCCCGCTGCTGGTTGCCTTCTCGTGGCCGCAAGAACGGCTCCATGAGTATGCCGCCAACGAGGATCACGCTCGCTTCGTGGTCGAAGAAGCCCTGCCCGCGATCGGAAATGAGATTCCCCTCCTAGATCGGCGAGTGGTGATGGGGGCAAGCCTCGGAGCAGTGGCTGCACTCCACACGGCGTGGCGCTATCCCGAGGCCTTCAACGGAATGATCCTCCAGTCGGGGACCTTCGCTCAGACCAGCGGTTGGGGATCAGCGCAGCACCTCTTCGCTCCCATCGCCAGTCTGTTGCATCGCCTGGAGCCTTCCCGCCTGCCCCCGCGCGTGTTCATGTCCTGTGGAACCTTCGAGCGGATGATCGGCGAGAACCGGACCATGTCGCATCGTTTGCAACGAGCCGGTCTCAAGGTGAAGTACGTCGAGAGCCGGGACGGCCATACCTGGGAAGCCTGGCGGGATCGCTTGTCGGAGGCTCTGGACTGGGTCTTTTGAGGAAGGCGCCGAACACGCTGCGAGGGACGACGCTCATTGGGACCGAGGTCACGCTGCGTCCGCCCGTTCCCGACGATGCACCCGGGATGTATGCCGGCACTCATGGCGACGAGGTCAGCGAATCGGTGTGGAGCTACATGGCGTACGGGCCCTGGCCGAATCAGGCGGAGTTCACGGAGTGGATCGCCGAGCGGGCGGCCTCCTCCGATCCCCTCTGGTTCGCGGTGGAACACAAGGGCGAAGCGGTGGGTATGGCCACGATGTGCAACTACGACCCCGCCCACCGCCGTGTCGAGCTGGGACACATCTGGTACGTCCCGGCGGCTCAGCGGACGGTCGTCAACACCGAGACCATCTACCTGCTGCTGAACCACTGTTTTACGGAGTACCTAGCTCGCCGGGTCGAATGGAAATGTGATGCCCTCAACGAAAGGTCCCGGGCGGCGGCTCTCCGCCTCGGCTTCCAGTTCGAAGGAGTCTTTCGCCAGCACATGATCGTCAAGGATCGCAATCGGGACACTGCCTGGTTTGGGATGACCGACGGCGATTGGCCTGAAGTCGAGGCCCACCTGCGTGCCAAACTCGCCTGATGGAACCCACCCACATCCCCACGTTCCTCGTCAAGCAGAAAATCACAGTGATGGTGAACCGATACGAGATAAGGGAGGCGGGGGCCGACGGAACCGAAGGTGCCCTCCTCGCCTTTGCTCAACAGAAGCGGATGCAGTTCAAGGAAGAGGTGATCTTTTACGCCGACGAGGCAAAGCGCGAAAAGGTCTTCTCGTTCAAGGCTCGCCATGGCCTCGATGTCAGGGCCGAGCACGATGTCTTCGACGCCGAAGGCAATGCCATCGGTTGGTTCAAGAAGGAGTTCGCCCAGAGCCTCCTGCGCTCTACCTGGCAGCTCACCTACGACGGGGTGACGGCCCGGGGCCAGGAGCGAAATCAGACGGTGGCGATTCTGCGACGGATCTGGGATTTCATCCCGGTGGTGGGAGATATCTGGATTCCGTTCCTATTCCATTTCGACTTCGTCGATCAAGCCAC
>DATFFB010000199.1:0-4116 GCA_035250485.1 Acidimicrobiia bacterium | reverse complement strand
TCGCCCCAGTTGATGGTTGAGGTCTGGCGGCGCATGTAGAGCTTCCAGGAGTCCGAGCCCGCCTCGCGACCTCCGCCCGTCTCTTTCTCTCCGCCGAAGGCACCACCGATCTCGGCGCCGGAAGTTCCGATGTTGACGTTGGCGATACCGCAATCTGAGCCGATCGCGGAGAGAAAGCGCTCGGCCGATCGCAGCGAATCGGTGAAGATGGCGGAGGAAAGGCCTTGGCGAACTCCATTCTGAATCGCGATCGCCTCGTCGAGGTCCCGGGCCTCGATCACGTACAAGATCGGAGCGAAGGTCTCCTCTTGAACGATCCCGGCATCCGCAGAGATGCGGACGATCGCGGGCTCGACAAAGTTTCCAGGCCGGTCGATCACCCCTCCGCCGGTTACCACAGTCCCACCCTGTTCCTGTGCCTTTTCGAGTGCCGAGACCATGTCCTTGATTGCCTGTTGGGTCACCAGCGGACCCATCAAGGTCCCGGCTTCGAGGGGATCACCGATCGGCACCTGCTTGTAGGCGTCCACCAGACGATCGACCAATTTGTCAGCCACCGCCTCATGCACGATCAGCCGTCGCAGAGAGGTGCAGCGTTGGCCGGCGGTTCCCACGGCGGCAAAGACGATCGCCCTTACCGCCAGCTCGAGGTTGGCGTCGTCCATCACGATGATGGCGTTGTTGCCACCGAGTTCGAGGATCGACCTCCCGAAGCGATCCGCCACCGCCGCTGCCACCCGGCGGCCGACCTTGGTCGAGCCGGTGGCAGAAATCAATGGCAAACGCTCGTCAACGAGCATCCGGTCGCCGACGACCGCCCCCCGTCCCACTACCAGGCCGAATACAGCTTCAAAGCCGGTTCCAGCCATCACCTGCTGGCAGATCTTTGTCACCGCTACGGCGGTCAAAGGAGTTTCCGATGACGGCTTCCACAAGACCGTGTCCCCGCAGACCGCGGCGATGGCGGCATTCCAGGACCAGACCGCGCCGGGGAAGTTGAATGCAGTGATGACTCCGACGGGTCCCAGCGGGTGCCATTGCTCATACATCCGATGCATCGGACGCTCCGAGGTCATCGTCATTCCGTAGAGCTGGCGGCTGAGACCAACGGCGAAATCACAGATGTCGATCATCTCCTGGACCTCGCCTTCGCCCTCGGCGCGGATCTTTCCCATCTCCAGGGAGATGAGGGCCCCCAGCGCTTCTTTATGGGTCCGGAGGGCATGACCGATCTGCCGCACGTACTCACCCCGCTTGGGAGCCGGGAGCATCCGCCATTTTCCGAAGGCCGCCACCGAGGCATTAACCGCCTTTTCGTACTCCTCGCTCGACGCCTGTCCCACCGAAGCGATGCGCTCGCCGGTGGCCGGGTTTAGAACCTCGATGGTGCCGTCTGTGCCTTCCAGCCAGTCGCCGGCGAACACTCCCGAGTTGTGATCGTCGAGCCCCAGAGCCTCGAGGACCCGAGCGGAATCCATCAGCGCGCCGCCACCATGTCGATTTCGACCTTCATCTCCGGTCGGGGCAGAGCGGCCACCGCCACCGTGGTGCGAGCGGGGGGGTCGTCCTCGAAATATTCCGCATAGACCGCGTTCATCGCGGCGAAATCATTCATGTCAATGAGGAAGATCGAGGTCTTGATGACATGAGAGAAGTCGAGTCCGACGCCTGCGAGAACGGCCTTCAGGTTTTCCATCGTCCGTCGGGTTTGATCTTCGATCGACTCCGGAAAGCTTCCCCCGCCGGGATCGATGGCTCCTTGACCGGCGAGGAAGACAAAGCCATTTGCCTCAACGGCGGTGGAATATGGCCCGACCGGTGCTGGGGCTCCGGAAGCGGAGCGAAGATGACGCGCCAAGGTCTAGCTGAAGCTGTTGCCGCAACCGCAAGAACGGGTGACGTTGGGGTTCTCGATGGCGAAACCCGCCCCCATGAGTCCGTCCTTGTAGTCGAGGGTCGAGCCGCGCAGGCGGTCGGCCGACTCCGAGTCGACGATCACTTTGACTCCGCCGTGCTCGGTGACGGCATCGTCCCGGTCGATCTCTGAGTCAAAAAACATTTCGTAGGAGAACCCCGAGCAGCCACCAGGTCGAACTGCCATGCGCAAAGCGAGACCCGCCTCGCCCTCGGCTTCGATCAGCTCGGCAATCTTGGCCGCGGCAGCATCGGTAAGGGTGACGACTGGGGTCGGACGTGCGGATTTGATGGAAACAAGCTGAGTCATCGTCGTCAATTGTAAACGGGACGCGGTTTTGGTCTATTCCCCCTCCCGGCTGCGCCGGGACTGCCCCCCTGGGCAGAAACGGGCCCAGGAGTTTTCTTTCAAATTCACGAGGGCCTGTGGGGGAACAGGCCCTCGTGTTAGTCGGGGTTCCGTTGGGGGAACCGGATCCCCGAAGCTTGCCCCTGACGGTAGTCAGCCGAACTGGCCGCCACGCTCGCCCAATTGGCCTCCCAGCCCCTCCGTTTTTGCCCGCCGCGACGCCCAAGCAGGCGCCGATTTACCCGAGCACGTTCGCCCCCTAGTTTCGATCAGGAGACCCACGAAGTCTGGACACGATTTTGGATTCTGCTCAGTGACTAGTCACCCGGTTGACGAGGGGCTGGCGACGGGCTCCGACACAGCCAACTGCTCGAGAAGTTTGGCGATCCGACCCGTGCAGTTCTCTTCGTTGACCGGGGGCAACGCCTCCAGCAGGCGCTTTGCGGCCCGTTCGAATTCCATCGCTGCCGGCGTTTCCGGACGATCGGTGGTAACCGGAGCTCCCTCGTCGCCTCCCGTGACCACCGCCGGGTCAAGGGGAATCTGGGCGAGCAAGGGAACGCTCAATGTCGAGGCCAATTCGGCCCCGCCCCCCGAACCGAAGAGCGGGTACTCCTCTCCGTGGTCGCAGACAAAAGAGGACATGTTCTCGATGACTCCGATGATCGGCATGTGCGAACGTCGGGCCATATCGGCAACCCGGACCGCCACTTTTTGAGCGGCAATCTGCGGCGTCGTCACCACCACCATCTCGGCCTGGGGCAGGAGCCTGGCCAGAGCCATCTGAATGTCGCCGGTCCCGGGGGGCATGTCGATCACCAGGTAATCGAGCATCCCCCACTCCACCTCGTTGAGGAACTGCTCCAAGGCCTTGGAGAGCATTAGACCCCGCCACATGAGGGCTGTCTCTTCCTTGTCAATAATGAGTCCGGTCGAGACCACTTTGATCCCCTGCACGTCGGCGGGGGTGATGAGCCTGGTGTCGTCGTCGGCGGAGAGCCTCTCGTCCGAACCAAGCATCCGGGGGATGGAAAAGCCCCAGATGTCGGCGTCGAGCAGGCCCACAGAAAATCCCTTGCCGGCCAGAGCCACAGCCAGGTTGACGGCAACGGTCGATTTTCCGACCCCGCCCTTGCCTGAGGAGATGGCCACGACCCGGGTAGTCGGATGGACCTTGGTCCGATGGGCGTTCTCGCGGGCGCGCAGACGCGCCCCGGACATCAGATTGGCTCGCTGCTCGCGAGTCATCGCCGTCGTCCGAACCTGAACTTCCGAGACCCCCGGCAGGGCGGCGATCTTGCGGCTGGTCTCCCCCTCCAGGTAGCCCCGCATCGGGCATTGGGCGATGGTGAGGGCGAGCCCGATTTCGACGCGGCCATCGGAGTCGATGTCGACTGAGGTGACCATGCCGAGATCAACTACGTTGCTTCCCAATTCGGGGTCAACCACTCCACGCAGGGCGGCGTATACGTCGTCGCGGGCAGGCACGGGCTCAAGGTTATTAGGGGAGGCGTTCCCCGTTCGAACTGATTGATCCATCTATAGGAGAACAATCAACCAGGACCGGCTTCTTCCAGCTTCCGCAGATGTGCTGACACCGACACTGCAGCCAGCGATTGAAGTGAAGGATCGACCTCCCGATAGACGATCTCGACAATTTCGGCCACCGACGTCGCCCCGGCCTCCATGGCCGCCAGGATCTCTCGTTCCCGCTGCAGGCGGTGGGCGACATACCAGTCGATCACCTCATCGGGTTGCTCGATCTCGGGCCCGTGCCCGGGATAGATCCGTTCGAGCCCCAGTGGTCGAAGGCGGCGTAACGAGCCGAGATATCGAGCCAGATCCTCAACCAT
>DATFFB010000198.1:0-7878 GCA_035250485.1 Acidimicrobiia bacterium | reverse complement strand
GTGGATCGCCGACATGCTGGCCATCGAGGGCGTGCCATTTATTCGCGAGTCGCAGGTGAAGCCCCCGACCATGTTTCGCATCACCTCCCGTTCTGCGCCCCACAACCTCTACACCTCCACGGCCGAGCTGCGGGCCGAGGCGGATCGGAGGGGCTACGCCAACGCCCCACCGCTAGATCTCTTTCGGTGGGGCCCGTTTCGATATCCGGAGGCACCTGCCGCCAGCCGAATAAATGTTTCATGGTCGGACCCGATCTCGACCATCTGGGATTGGGACGGTGAGCGCTACTTGCGCTCGGCGGGCTCGGTCCCTCACCTTTGGCGAGATCGGGCGGGACGGACTGGCCGGATTACCGCCGACAATTTGATCGTGATCTTTGGTCGCTACTACGAGGTGTCGGCGCCAACCGGGACCGGTCGAGTACCAGCCATGCACACCATCGGATCGGGAAGGGCAGTGCTTTTCTCCGAGGGACGGGTGATTGACGGGATCTGGTCCCGACCCGACAACGAGACCTGGTTCACCTTCTCGACCGAGAGCGGCGAGTTAGCGGTTCCCCCCGGACGTTCCTGGATTCACGTCATCCCCCACGACCGCCCTCTCACCTGGGAGTAATCGTCGGTAACCATCCTCCCGTCGCATCCGTTCGACGTAACTCCGTATCCACCAACCGGGGCCATCATCACCCGTAGGGAGGGGTTTGCCCTCGCCGGGAAGGCCGTCGAACTCGCCTCGAGCAATCGCCTCTTCGATGATCCGCTCGACGAACAAGATCATGTCGTCAGCCTACGACGGGTCGCGAGCATCGCCAGAAAGCCGAGTCCGCACCCCACCGCCAACGACGGACCCGCCTGGGATTCTGGCGAGGTCATCCAGATCACGACTCCGATGAGCGAGGAGGCGGCGAGCGCTCCCAGCATCGCTCGCTGTTCCTCGCGGTAGCGGCCCAGCATGAAGCCGGCCAGGAGTCCATAGAGAATTGCAACCACCCAGGCCTTGGGGTCCACCAGCCGAGGATAGGGTGAACCATGCCCGAATTTCCCCGTGATCTCGTCCAGTTGAAGTCTTGGTTCGAGCAGTACGGCGAGCCGCGGCTGCCGGGTCTCTTGGGAATCGAAGTGGTGAGCGTCGAACCCGGCAAGTGCACTCTTCGATTCGACATCGAGCTCAAGCACCTCGCCTCGAATGGATTTCTCCACGCCGCCAGCGTCGTCGCCCTGGCCGACACCGCCGCCGGATACGGATGCGTAGCGTCGCTTCCAGAGGGAGCCATCGGGTTCACCACCGTGGAACTCAAGTCGAATCACACCGCCAATGTCACCAGTGGCGGCCTCGTGGCCCACGCCACTTTGCAGCACGGCGGAAGGACGATTCAGGTTTGGGACGCGGTGGTGCGCTCAGAGAAGAACGACAAGCAGGTCTGCTTGTTCCGCAACACCCAGCTCATCCTCTACCCCTGAGCTACTCGCCGATGTCCTCGAACCAGAGGTCGGGGTGAGCGTTGATGAAGTCGGACATCAGCTTCATGCAGTCGAGGCGATCGAGTACGACGACTTCGATTCGTCGGGACTTCAGATAACTCTCGGGCCCCCTGAAGGTGTGGTTCTCGCCGATGACGATCTTTGGAATCCCATAGAGAAGTGCAGTTCCCGAGCACATGTCGCACGGAGAAAGGGTCGAATAGAGAATCGAGTTGCGGTAGGTCGTCGCTTCGAGACGCCCGGCGTTCTCGATGGCGTCCATCTCCGCATGGAGGATGGCGCTCCCTTTTTGCACTCGACGGTTATGACCGCGGCCGATGATCTCGCCGTCGGCTACCAGCACGGAGCCGATGGGGATGCCGCCCTCGGACAGTCCCATCCGCGCTTCTTCGACTGCGGCATCCATGTAGTCGACCATCGGTCCACGATAGGTGCGAACCACTCACAGCGCCCTGTGCGTAAGGTCGGGATATGAAACGACTCGGTTATGTCATTGCCATCATGCTCTGCGTCGCCTGTGCTTCCGGCGGAGACGCGAATACCACCACCGCCGCAGTTGCTACCACTGCCGCTCCCGCCACCACTACTGCCCCTGGCGCTTCCACTACGGGAGCCGCGAGTGGCGGTGGAGAGGTCACGGTGTCGGCGAACGACTTTTCGTTCTCACCGGCGACAGTCACGGTCAGCGTCGGTGACTCGGTGACCTGGACACTGGCCGAGGGGGCCCACACCACAAGTTCGGGCACTGCTCCCGACCTCGACGGACTTTGGGACCAAGCGCTGACGGCAGACGAGCCTTTCACGTTCACTTTCGAAGAAGCCGGTACCTACGAGTACTTCTGCCGCTTTCACCCCGATTTCATGACGGGAACGGTGACCGTCGAACCCTGAGCGTCCTTTTCCGACGCTTAACCCCTACCGCCTGATTCCCGATAGGGTTTTCTTATGGCCCGTCGTTCAATTCTCTTCGCCGTGCTCGTCCTCGCCCTCACCGCCTGTGAGATCAGGACTCACCTCAACATCAACGCCAGCGATGTCTCCAACGGCCAGATCACTGCCCAGCTCGGATTCGACGAGGACTTCCGCGAGGCCATGGAGGAGTTCGGGGGCGGCGGCGACCTCCTGGCTGAGGTCGAAACCTCCGCCCCGGCCGAGGGTTGGGAGGTCGAGCGCTTCACCGATGGTGACATCGAAGGGGTCACGCTCACCCAGGATTTCGCCTCCATCGCGGAACTGCAGAACATTCTCTCCACCAGCTCGATCGCTTCTGGCGAGACCGGGGGTTGGGAGGACCTCAGCTTTACGGAAACCGAAGATTCGATCCGATTTGAAGCTTCGCTTGGCGCTCCGGTTCTGGAGGGGGCGGAGGACGTTGGCATGGACGAGGTGACCGCCTTCCTCGATTTCGATTTTCAGATCGCAGTCACCTTCCCCGGCGAGGTCATCGAGCACAACGGAGCCCTCGAGGATCGAACTGTCGTGTGGGACCTTGATGAGGAATCCCTGGCGGGCGCCGATCTCTTTGCCGAGGCTCGCAAAGGAGGCTCCCTCCCCTGGGCCATTATCGGCGGCGTCTTTCTCGGCCTGATCGTGATCGGAGCCGTGATGTGGAGTGTCCTCAGCCGGCGCCGTGCGCCACAGGAGGTCGAGATTGTCGTCGAGCATCCAAATGAGCCCGTTGAGGTGGTTATCACCGACGAATAGATCGTCGAGGCGCCTGCAGATCCAAATCGGAAACTAGATCTCGGCTTCGGCCTCGATCTCAACCTTCCAACGGGAGTCGAGCAGACCCTGAACCACCAACATCGTCGAGGCGGGTCGAATCCGCGAGAACGCCTCGCCGAGCGCCTGGCCAACGGCTTCGTAGTCGGTCACCGCGGTGAGGTACACCCGGGTGCGAACAACCTGTTCGAGCTTGGCCCCGGCCTCGGCTAGAGCCGCAGCGATGATCTCGAGACAGCGCTTGGCCTGAACATAAGGGTCGGGGTCAACCTCACCGTCAGGCCAGATGGGGGCGGTACCGGAAACCAACACCCTCTTTCCAATCACCACTGCCCGAGAAAAGCCGATCTGGGGTTCGAACGGGGAGCCGGAGGAGATCAAACGACGATCAGTCATGCGGCCATTCTGCCGCGGCAACCGAGCACCAATATCCTTGCCGATCTGTGACGACGATCGTGACCAAGGCCCATTTCTCCCAACCGCCAAGCGTCGTTTTCTCATACGTGACGACGCCGTCGAATTGGCCGAGGTGGCATCCCTCATCGCTCAAGGTCGAAGGACCCGGCGCCGACCACCCCGCATTGGTGGGAGAGGAGGTGGTGGAGCAATTCCACGTCTCGGGACGTAGGGGCGAGGTGACGTGGCGAGTCGTGGAGCGCGATGAGCCGGCCTATTGGCGAATCGAGGGAGTCATCACGGGGCGCAGCAATGGCGGCACCATTAGCTATCGGTTGGCGCCGGCTGGGGATGGCGGGACTGACTTCGTTCGAACCTTCATCTACCCGACGCCGGGGGTGTTGTTCACGTTGGCCGATTGGCTGTTTGTGCGCGGCAGGGTCGAATCGGAGTCGGCGCGGGCCCTCAAGGAACTAGCCCGCCAGCTCGATCAATTGGAGTGATTCTGACCGATCCCTGGGTCTTTTGGGTGGCATTACCCGTTACGTTCGTCGCCATCGCCTGGTGGGCAACCGCAAGCAACTCGGCCGCGTTGACCGCGGCTTCGATCACGCCCCGAACCGATCGGGCGGTCGATCCTGCTGCGCAGGGAGACGTTGATCGATATCTCGCCCGGGACTACGAAATCGTTGCCTCCTCGGATGTGACCGGGAAGGGCTTCGCCACGACCTTCACCTACCTCCTATCGAAAGATCGGAGGTCGTATGCGGTAGCCACCGATCGAGTCCGCTGCATCGCCTCCGCCTTCGGCGATCGGGTACTGGTCTCGATCAGTCATGCCCATTCGATCGTGCACCCACGAGAGTTGCGCCAATGGGTCTACGAAGATTCGATGACGGTGACGATGGACGCTCACGCCGAGGCCCTCACGACCCTCGCCGATCTCGGCCACTGGCCCGATCTCCTCTGTCCCGAGGATGTGCTCCCGTTTTCGATCGGGGTCGACGAGGCCACCAGGGATTATGCCCTTGGTCACCGCTGGGAGTACCTCCGGGCGATGCTGCTGGGTTTTCTCGGGTTGCCGGTTCCGAATACGAAGCGGATCCGCGACGACGAAAAGACCCGCAAGCGCGTGGAGGCGTGGCGCGGTTCCTGACCCTCGCGAAATCTCCGCTGCTGTTGGATTTTCGCGCTGGAAGGGTCGGCAGTAGCTTTCCTCCCGGCCCGGTTCGGGCCACCGACTTCCCCTGTCAGTGCCTGGTTTGGGCGGCGGCTGAGGTCGCGAAACTCAGGTCAGGGGAGTGCTTGACCAATGACAACCATGTAATTACAGTGGTGTATCCGCCCCAATAGGTTGTGGTCAGGGGATAGGACACCACAACATATTGTGGTCAAGGGACGATTTACTGTCTGGAGGATTTGCACCATGAGCAAAGGACTTCGTGTCCCCCGTCGCTTCACCACCGAGGGGACTGACCCCTACGCCACCATCCAATGGGCGAAGAGAGACTCTCGGATCACCAACCCCGACGGTTCGGTCGTCTTCGAGGTAAAGAATGCCGAGGTCCCCGCCTCCTGGTCCCAGGTCGCCACCGACATCATCGTTTCCAAGTACTTCCGTAAGGCGGGAGTTCCGCAGCCGGATGCGAACGGCGAACCTGTTCTCGGATCCGAGACTTCTGCTCGCCAAGTCTTCGATCGACTTGCCGGCACCTGGCGCTGGTGGGGCGAGAAGTACGGCTACTTCGCCTCCGCCGCCGACGGTCAGGCCTTCGAAGACGAGATGAAATACATGCTCGCCAACCAGATCGCCTCGCCCAACTCGCCGCAATGGTTCAACACGGGGCTCGCTCATGCCTACGGAATCACCGGTACCCCCCAAGGCTTTTGGTATGTCGATCCCGAGACCAATGAGATGACGTCGTCTCTGGATTCGTATACGCATCCCGCGCCCCACGCCTGTTTCATCTCCTCGGTCAGCGATGACCTCGTCAACCCGGGCGGGATCATGGATCTGTGGGTGCGTGAGGCTCGCTTGTTCAAGATGGGCAGCGGGACGGGATCCAATTTCTCCAAGATCCGGGCAGAGAACGAGATGCTCTCCGGCGGAGGCAAATCATCCGGCGTGATGGGCTTCCTCCGCATCGGCGATCGCGCTGCCGGCGCGATCAAGAGTGGCGGCACGACCAGAAGGGCAGCCAAGATGGTGATCCTCGATCTGGATCATCCCGATGTCGAAGAGTTCATCGACTGGAAGAAGCACGAGGAAGACAAGGCGCGGGTTCTCATCCAGCACGGCGGCTACGGGGCCGACTTCAACGGCGAGGCCTACGCCACCGTCTCCGGTCAGAACTCCAACAACTCGGTGCGGGTGCCGAACGAGTTCATCGAGGCGGTTCGCAACGACGGCGACTGGGAGCTGCGCGAACGGACCACGGGCAAGGTTCGCAAGACGGTCAAAGCTCGTGAGCTCTGGCGCAAAGTGGCCGAAGCCGCCTGGGCGTGCGCGGATCCTGGTGTGCAGTTCGACACCATCATCAACGAATGGCACACCTCGCCCGCGGGCGGAAAGATCCGGGCCACTAACCCGTGCTTCCCAGGGACTACTCGCATTGCGACCGATAAAGGGCTGATCGAGTTTCGCGAACTTGTGAGCCGAGTCAGCGACGGCGAGAGCTTCCAGGTTTACACCCACAACGCAACGGGGGCGGAGCCCTCTGAAACGATCAGTCTCACTACGCCTACCCAGGTGATGGTCACCGGGAAAAACCAGATCCTTCGGCTCGAGTTCTCCGATGGTCGCGTCCTTCGACTAACTCCGAACCATCGCCTTTGGACAGTGAATCGCGGGTGGGTTCGAGCTGATGAACTCCACGAGGACGATCAGGTCAGGCTCCTCGATCAAGAAATCGACTTCGGGATGGCCAGCTGGATGATTCCCATCTCCAACGACCCCAGGCTTCATCAGAAGTGGTCGTCTCGTAAGAATCCGGTTGTCTTGCCGGAGAAGTGGACGGAGGAGTTCGCCCACTATGTCGGTTGGCTGATTGGTGACGGCAGTCTGACGGCCGACACTGCGGTTACCGTTTATGGCACCGCAAGCGAACAGCAGTCGGTCATGCTTGCCCATTTGGCTCTGCTGACGGAGATCAACAGCGGCGTCGCGCCGAAGCCGACCAAGATGGACAACGGCACATATCAGCTGCGGCTAGGGCGTCACGCCTTTATGAATTTCCTCGAGGCGCTTGGTGTGAGCCGAAGTCGTGCCAGTGGAAAGAGGATTCCCTGGGCAATCTTCGAGGCACCAAAGCCAATCGTCGCCGCTTTCCTGCGCGGACTGTTCGACGCGGATGGTTGCGTTCGGCACGGCGACGACACACGCTATGTGGGACTGGCCAGCTCGTCGGTGAATCTGGCTCGGGACGCACAGCTGCTTTTGAACACGTTTGGAGTCGAGGGAGCCATATACGAGGTTCGTCGAACCAGGACTGAGTCATTCACATACGTCAATAAGGCTGGCGAACGCAGCAGCTATCGGACGCAGGCGTTGTTCGATTTGCGGATTTCGGGAAGCGACATCGAGCGTTTTGAAGGCTCGATCGGGTTTGGCCTTGAGCGAAAGCGTGAAGCACTTCAGACCATGACCTCGATGTCGGCGCGTTACCGGACCAAGCACTCGGTCAAGCTTCGATCACGAACCGAGGATGGCTGGGAGACGACCTTTAATCTCACCGAACCCAGGAATCATTCCTACATCGCAGAGGCTGTATTGGTGTCCAATTGTGCCGAATACGTTTTTCTTGACGACACCGCCTGCAATCTGGCTTCGATCAATCTGATCAAGTTCTACGACGACAGCACCGGTCTCTTCGACACCGAGGCTTACGAACACGCCATCCGGCTCTGGACCATCGCCCTCGAGATCTCCGTGGCGATGGCCCACTTCCCGTCGAAGGAAATCGCGCAAGGCTCCTATGACTACCGGACCCTCGGTCTCGGATACGCCAACCTGGGCACTCTCTTGATGCGGATGGGTCTGCCCTACGACTCCGATGCCGGCCGAGCAGTTTCCGGAGCAATCACGGCCATCTTGACCGGCTATGCGTACGCCACCTCGGCCGAGCTGTCTGCGTCGGTTGGTCCCTTCCCTCGTTTCGCCGAGAACCGTGAGTCGATGCTGCGGGTGATCCGCAACCATCGTCGCGCGACCTACGACAGCTCACAAAAGGAATACGAGGGGATCTCGCACTATGTGATGGGAATCGACCCCGATCTCGC
>DATFFB010000197.1:0-3138 GCA_035250485.1 Acidimicrobiia bacterium | reverse complement strand
CGCTCAGTTCAGTCTCTGGCGAAGCCGCGGATCGCGCGTGCTCCAAGGCGATGTTCTGGTTCTTCCGATCGGCGATTCGCTGCTCTATGCCCAGTCGATATTTCTCGAGGCGACCGGGGGCGGCATCCCCGAGTTCGAACGGGTAATCGTCTTGTTCGAGGATCGGATCGAATGGTCGACCACCCTCGGAGGGGCGTTGGCGGCCATCTTTGGCGAGGACGCGGGCGACATCGGCGAGGAGCCGGCTCCCACCGATGTGGCGGAGTTGCTCCAGCAGGCCAACGATGCCCTGGTTGAGGCCGATCAAGCCCTGCGGGCCGGCGACCTCGCCGAGTATCAGCGACTGGTTGACGCCGCCGCCGACCTCATCGAACAGGCCCTGGCGCTAAGCGGGGGCGGCGCCGAGGCCCGCGTCACTCCTACCGTCACCTAATTTGCGAACCCAGGGTTCGCAGCCGCGCTCAGCGTGGATACGAGCCCCTAGAACGGAGCGCTTTAGGGCTCGACCGAGAGAACGGTCCCCATCCCCTCCTGGTAGTGATCGACCAGGAGTCCGTCGTCGCCGCGGAAGACGATGCGACAGGTGAGCTGGTAGCTACCGGGCTGGAGCCGCACGGTCAAGGTCTGCTGAGCTTGGGGCTGAACCGCGTCGGAGGCCGCCAGCACGGTGCCGTCGTTGGTGGCCACCACGAGCGTGTGAGGGATCTCTCCCTCGTTCGAAAGCTTGAGGTCGATCGACCCCGCCCCGACGAGCGATGAGCCCGGCTCGATGTAGAACTCGTCGAGCACGACTTCCATCGTCCCCCGTTCGGCTTCGACCCGAGCCCCACAGCCCAGAACCAGCGCAGCCACCAGGACCAGGCCGAGTTTTCTCACGCCGCACTCTCCACGAGCAGGCGGCGCCCGAGCGGTACTCCGATCGCCATCGTCGTCCCGTGATGGGAGCTGTGAACCGACAGCGAACCGGCCAGGGCGTCGACCATCATCCGGGCGATGTAGAGACCGAGGCCGGTCCCGGCGCTCTGGCTGTGCTTCTCGAACTTTTCGAAGGCGCGGGGGAGGAAGGCGGGATCGATGCCAGGGCCGTCGTCAATCACGAGCAGGAAGAGAGCGGGGTCTGGCCTCTGACCGACCTCGTGCATGGCTCGGAAGGGGAGGGATTCCTGCCAAACCAGATCGACGCGGGTGGCCCCGTGAGAGAGGGCATTGTCGGCCAGGGAGGCGACGAGCTGGGAAAGAGTCATGGGGTCGGTCCGGACGTATACCGAACGAGGATCGATCTCGCCCGGTCGGTGCTGAATGCGTAGGCGAGGATGCTTCTCTGAAAGGTCGGCCAGGACCTCAGCAAAGGGGACGTCGCGCAGGGTGAAATTGAGGCCCCGGTTCTCGATCCGAGCCACCGTCAGCATCTGGGCGATCATCTCCTGGAGGCGCTTTCCATCGGCGACCATGTGGGAGAGGAGCTGGGATCGATCGGCCTCAGGGAGCCCCAGCTGACTGAGAAGCTCGGCCCCCGTGACGAGGCTGGTGAGTGGGGTGCGCAACTCATGATTGATCATGAGGACGAACTCGGCCCGTATCCGGTTTTTCTCCTCGGCCAGGGCCAGTGCGCGCTCGGCCTCGGACCGGGCGGCGGCCAACTGTCGGTTGTGTTCCTCCAATTCGGCTGATTGCTGGCGGAGGAATTCGGACTCGATCACCATCTCCCGGATGCGACGAGCCACCGCCGAGCGGGCGATCAGGAGCAGGATGCCGGCGATGACGAAGAACGACCCGACGCCCAGAAGCTGCATGGTGAGCGGCTGGATGCCCTTCTCGCGGGCCCGGCGGGCCAACAGCTCCGAGACGTCGTAATAGAGGAGCAGGCCCTCGCCCCCTTCGAGCGGTTGCATCACGTGGTAGAGGATCTCACCGTCCTGCCACTCGCTGACACCGTCGATCAAGATCTCGTGGTCGATCGAGGTGGCGACCGCGGCGAAGAAGCCGCTGCTCAGCCCGTACAGGAGGAGGCCGTTCTGAAGCTGAGATCCCACCTGACTGGGAGAGCTGGAAGCCTTGACCACCCCGTCGCTGCCGACCAGGGCGACGGCCTCGATGGCGAGGAGGTTACGGACCCGGCGCACGGCCATTTCGGCATCATCTGGATTCGATTCGAGCTCGGCCCGGGCCAGAGCGGCGTCGGCTACGAAGAGCTCACCCTCGCCGACGGGACGATCGACCGAGCGCTGGTGCGCCACGGCGCCAACAAGGGCTCCGAGAGCGAGCAGCGCGGCCAGCAAGGCACCGGCCAGCCAGACCCCCGAAGGACTGCGACGCGACGGATCCACGGTCACAGCGTGATCATCGGCGTCTCCGGGACCCGGCCTAAGGACCGCCGCAGCGATTCCCGGGCCGGTTTTCAGTGGGTACGGTGGCTGGCCATGAGGCACGTGATGCCCACAGCGAGGGAGCGATGAGCGACGAGATCGCCGAAACCGGACCAGACCACGAAACGATGATCGAGCTCATCCGCCACAACTGGCCCGATGCCGACATCGTGACCATCGAGGGAGGAGCCTTCTTCTCCCTCGACTCCGAAAAGCACTGGCCCAATTTCGCCACGGTCGTCTGGAACGATGATTTCGACCAGGCTTCGAACCTCTCGCGGCCCGGTTTTTTTCGGGTCAACATTGGGGTCGGGCGGGAGACTTTCTCGCGCTTGGTCGGCTCGATCTCCGATCCCGACCACACTGTCGTCAACCGACTGCTGCCGCATCCCATCTATGCCAAGCACAACTGGATATCGATCATCAACCCGAGCGAAGCGACGGTGCACGACACCGTGCTGCCCCTCATCGCCGAGGCGTACGACCGGCTGGTCAGGCGCCGGCGCCGCCGTTTGGATGTTGACGAGTCTCAGTCCTTGCTCGATACCGTCGACAGCCTTGTCGATAGCCGATCGAGTGCCCTAAAATGGGTTACACACCGCGGGGTGGAGCAGTCTGGTAGCTCGTCGGGCTCATAACCCGAAGGTCGCGGGTTCAAATCCCGCCCCCGCTACCACCGGAAACCCAGGCACGGCCTGGGTTTCCTGCGCGAAATATCGACTGGGGCCTTCTATCTGACCCTCGCAATCCGCTGCAGGGCTCGTCCATCCTT
>DATFFB010000196.1:0-5596 GCA_035250485.1 Acidimicrobiia bacterium | reverse complement strand
GCTCCGCATCAAGGAACGCACCTATCGATCGCGCCCTGGTGTCCATCTGGGTAAGTGGATGCGGCACGGATTGCTGCCGGGAATGCGAAGGCCCGGCCTGACGCTTCTGCTCGGTTCTCCCGCCCCCTACGACACCACCGGTCTGGGAGATTGGGTCCGCGAGGAATTGGGTGCCGAGGCCGAGAAATGGCCCGAGCGGCCAACAGTCATCGTTGCCTTTGACGCCTCCACTCGCCGGCGAACGGCCTTTGGCACCACCACCGCCCCCGAGATCGGATTGGCTGACGCGGTTTGTGCTTCGACCGCCATTCCGCTGGTGTTCCGACCCCACGTCCACGCCGGCCGGCATTACGTCGATGGCGGCGTCGCGTCCGGAACTCACGCCGATCTGGTGCTCGGCAACGATCGGGCGCTCGACTTGGTCTTGGTGATCGCGCCCATGGCCGCGGAAGAAGAGCGCCGCGGTGCTTTACCCCATGAGCGTCTTTTCGATCGGGTGGGAAGGCGCTCACTAGACGAAGAAACTGCTCTGATCAAGAAGGAGTGGCCGGACGCCGAGGTTCTCGTCATCCGCCCTACGCCCCAGGTGCTGTCGTCGATGCGGCCCAATCCGATGGACCCCGATCTGGCCGTGCCGGCTTTCGTCCGCACGCTCATTGGCATGAAAAAATGCCTCGGCGAGCCGGCGACGTGGTCGGTGCTCGAACGGTATCTCGGATCTGTGGCGCGGGTCCGTCACTCCTCCTGATCTTTGATCGAATCCCTACGACAGATCGACGGCTGGCCGGTCCCGAACGCGGCGGTGGCAGTGGTTGCACCCAACGGGCTGGTTGGGCAGCGCGGCGACCTCGCCTACAGGGGACCTTGGGCATCGGTGACGAAGCTGTTCACCGCGTATGCCGTGCTGATGGCAACCCAGGATGAGGAATTCAGCTTGGAGGATCCAGCTGGCCCCGAGGGCGCCACGATCCGACATCTTCTCGCCCACGCTTCCGGCTTGCCCTTCGAAGGTCAGGCGGCCATCGCCAAGCCAGGTACTCGTCGCATCTACTCAAATGTTGGGTTCGACCTTTTGGGCGAGCTCATCACTGAAAGGTGCGGCCAGCACTTCGCCGACTACCTCCAGATCCAGGTGCTGCAACCACTCAGAATCACCGCCGATCTCGAGGGGCGGCCATCGGAGGGTCTCTCGGGAGACCTCGGCGGGCTGATCGCGTTTGCCCACGAGCTGCTGGCACCGACACTGGTCGATTCCACACTCTTTTCCAGCGCCACCACGGTGGCCTTCCCCGGTTTGAGCGGAACCCTCCCCGGCATCGGTCGCTATGACCCCCTCGACTGGGGTTTGGGGTTCGAAATCCGGGATGGCAAGGAGCCGCATTGGACCGGACGGACGAATTCCCCGGCGACCTTCGGCCATTTCGGTGGCGCCGGTTCCTTCCTCTGGGTCGACCCCCTGAAACGCCTCGCCATGTGCGGGTTGTCCGGGCGTCAGTTCGACAACTGGGCAATGACCGCGTGGCCGGCTCTGGCCGACGCGGTCATCGCCGAGTTGGGTTAGGTACTGGTTGGAACCGGGATCAAGCCACGCAGTCGGGATCGGCCTGAAACACCCCGGTGGGTAGCCCGGTCTGAGTATGAGCCTGATGAATGGCTCCAACCATGATCAGGTCGAACCCCCCTGCGTGCTCGCTGGCCACCAGGTTCACGTGGCAATGCGGGCCTGGGGCGCTGTTGCCTCCGTTACGGCCCAGAGCATTTGCAACCCCGGTCGGCTGCGTTGCGGCCATCGCCGGCAAAGCAATGCACAACAACAGGAGCACGGACAAGGTCAACACGACGAAACGTCGCATGAGTCTCCTTCCACTCGCCTCGTAGAAACAGTACGGCTCCGGCGGCTGATCGGTTCGCAACTCCAGTGAACCGCGTCCACCCAACTCTGCGTACTCCTGGCACGCGGCACCCAGCAACGAGGAGAAACCTTCCATGTCAGAAAAGAGTCTCTACGAAAGGCTCGGTGGAGTCTTTGCCATCGCGGCCGTGGTCGACCATTTCAGCGATGCCATCGTCAAGAATCCGATGGTCGGTCAAGCTTCCAAGAATCCGGCTTTGCGAGAGTGGCACACCCAGCAACTCGGCAGGTTGCCGGGCTTGAAATTCATGCGGACCCTCTGGGTCTGCAATGTCGCCGGGGGGCCGTTCGAATACCAGGGAACCCGGCCCGGGCTAACACCTATAGGCCTCGAGGAAGCTCATCGCCCTCTTCGCATCACTCCCGAGGAATTCGACGAGGTCGCAGCCGAGTTGGGCCGGACCCTCGACTTTGTCGGTGTTCCCGGCCAAGAGAAGCAAGAAGTGCTGGCTGCCTTCGCAGCCCATAAGGACGAGGTGACCGAGGGATCCCGCACCATGGCGCCTGCCTGATCGACGGCGCCCGGCCGGTGAGCAATCGCTGGACCGGTTCAGAGGATTGATCTTCCTACAGTCGAAGGCGTGACCGTGATGCTCCAACGGTGGGAGTCGGTCTCCTTCGTCCACTGGAGCTACGAACCGGCTGGGGTGGGGACTTTGCTGCCGCCAGGCCTCGTTGTCGATACTTTCGACGACCGGGCCTGGGTCAGCATGGTGGCTTTTTTCGTCAAGGCTCGCCTCCCCTTTCTGCCTGCTTTCCCGCCCCTGACTTACTTCGCCCAAGTAAACGTCAGGACGTACGTCATCGGCCCGCAACGCCTTCGTGGCCTCTGGTTCCTCTCCCTCGATGCCGACAGCCTCGGCGCGGCCCTGGCGGGAAGACTCATTTATGACGTTCCTTTCCACTGGTCGAGAACATCCGTTAGCCGCTCGACGGACACAATCGATTATTCCTCCCAGCGGCGGGCGAATCCGAGCGCGGGAACAAAAGCAACCGTTGAGACTCTCGAGCCTTTCCGGACCGGCGACCTCGACGCATTGTCAACCTTTCTCACGGATCGCTATCTCATGTTCGCCGGCTCGAGTGATCGCTTGATGACGGCTTCCGTCACCCATCGTCCATGGCCACTTCACCGAGCCCGGCTGCGCTCGATTGACGACCGTCTGCTTTCGAGCGCAGGTCTCGAGACGCCCGGTACTCCTCAGCTTGCGCATTGGTCGCCCGGTGTCCTGGCCCGCATCAACCTGCCCCGAACGCTGCCTCGACCGCCCGCTTGATAATTGGCGCGGCAAGAGCGCCCGCTGCCCTCGGACGCCTCGCACTCGGTTTGATCCGGCCCTGCACGGGTACACGGTGCGGGAGAACTCTTCTGGTAGGAACCGTCAAGGCGGCGCGGTGCAATGGGAACGAGTGGTCAATAACCGGCTTGGGATGATGATGCTCTTGTCGGTCGCGCTCGGCGCATGCTTGGGCGATCGACCGGCGCGGTCAGGTGATCTCGCCGCGCCCGATGGTTTCAGAGTCGAGGTGGCCGTCGAGGGCCTGGCAGCGCCAACCATGGTCGCTTTCGACGACCAAGGCCGAATGTTGGTAGCTGAAAGCGGATACGGCGGGGGCGGTAGCCCCAAGGTGACTCGGATTGAATCGGACGGCACTCGCACAACCCTCGTTGAAGGTGACGCCTTCGGTGACCAGGTGCCAGTCACAGCCGTGGCAGTCAACGGGGGCCAGGTGTACGTCGTCCATGCCGGCACCGTCTCGGCGGTGGGTGATGAGGCGACGTTGACAACGGTGGTAACCGATCTCCCCGGGTTGGGTGATCACCAAGCCAATCAGATTGTCTTCCACGAGGGCTGGATGTACGTGGCCGTGGGAACCATGACCAACTCGGCTGTGGTCGGGACCGATAACGCGGTCTTCGGTTGGCTGGAACAGCCCGGGAAGCGCCAGCTGCATGACATCCCTTGTCAGGAGGTCGCTATCGCCGACCAGGTCTTCGCCGCAGATAACCCCCTCGACGACGAGCCGGGTCAAGTCAGCACCTCCGCCTATGCCGCTTTTGGCGACACCACTACAGCCGGCTCCACCGTGGCCGGGGACGTGCGCTGCAATGGAGCCATTCTGCGGGCACGGCCGGACGGCTCTGAGCTCGAGGTCTACGCCTGGGGCTTTCGCAACCCATACGGCCTCGAGGTCGGGCCCGATGGCGGCCTCTATGTGACTGTGCATGGTTTCGACGCACGTGGGGAGCGGCCAATCGAGGACGCCTGGGACTGCTTCTATCGAGTGGAGCAGGGAGCCTGGTACGGGTTCCCTGACTTTGCCTGTGATACCCCGGTTACGGATCCCCGGTTCAAGCCCTTCGCCAAGCCCCAGCCCCAATTCCTTTTGGCCGAACACCCGAGCACCCCGCCGGCGCCAATCGCTCGCTTCGACCCCCACGCCGCCACCAATGGCTTCGCCTTCGCGCCCTCGGATGCATGGGGTGCCCCCACCGATGCCTTCATCGCCCTTTTCGGTGACTTCACCCCTGCCACGGGAACCGTGCCGAGGCCGGTGGGAGTCCAGGTCGTGAGGGTCGACACCACGAATGGCGAGGTGACCACATTCCTTGCCAACAAGAACTCCGGCGCCGCGTCGACTCACAGCGCCGGCGGTCTCGAACACCCTTCCGATGTCACCTTCGGACCGGACGATGCGATGTATGTCACCGACTGGGGTATCGCCAACATCACCGTCGACGGGCTCAAGTTGGAATCGAACACCGGCGTGGTCTGGCGGGTGACGGTAGGAACCAACGGAGCTGAGCTCCCGGGCGGGATCAGCCTGGTCTATACCCTTGCAGCCACGCTCGTCCTGGCGGTGGTCACCCTCTGGTTGGTTCGCGGAGGCGGTTCCGGACCATCTGCATCCTTCGGGTTGCTTGAGGGTGTAATCGCTTCTTTGGTGATGGGTGTAGGGGCAATGCTGGCGTCGACGCTGGCTCTCAACCTGCCTTGGTATGCGCCGCCTCGGGTCTTTGCCACCATGGTGATGGGAAGGGCGGCGGTGGCGAATATCCTCGAGTTCGCGTGGCTGCCCTTCGTGGTCGGGTTGGTGGTGGTGGTCGTCCTTGGGGCCCTGCTGGGAGCACTCTTCATGCGGCTTCTTCACACCAATGTGAATTGGCGCGTCGTCCTCGGAGGACTTTTCTACGGTCTGACCATATGGGGCCTCCTGCAGTACGCGTTATTGCCAGCGCTTTTCCCTCTCGTGGCCGAGAAGGGCTTTCCCCCGTTCTGGTATGGCGTCGCCTTCGCCTTATACGGTCTCGCTCTTGGCGTCATCACTCGCTTTTCCAGCGTGGGCGCTAGGAGGTCGGAAGCAGAGACGTCTGCCGTGTGAAGTCTCGTCCCAATCCTTGAGCCGGCGGAAATGGTGCAAACAGCACCCTTCAAAACGGCATGGGACGACCGATGACTAAACGGTGCGCCAGCACCGGTAGTGGCCGCCATAGGAGGGTTCCATGAAAGTCAGCCTCCACGACTTGGAAGCGACATCGCATCAATTGGACTGTTGTGGGCTCGTGATTCTCAACGGCAACCTGGACCTCGCCAGTGCCCCCGCGGTGGATGCCCAGGTCAACTATCTGAGCGATCTAGGCGTGAGGCATCTGCTTTTTGACTGTGCTGCGCTTGAATTCGT
>DATFFB010000195.1:0-2085 GCA_035250485.1 Acidimicrobiia bacterium | reverse complement strand
TGAGGTCGGGAGCTCCTGCTTTCGGGCTCCGATCTCCCGCACGAAGTTGGAGAAGATGCCAGCCGGCGAAGCGAGCCACATGAGAGCACCGATTTGGAGCACTCCGACGCTGGCCCAGAACAGGTTGGCGATTTGCAAGAGGGCCATGAACGCCCCCGCGGCGACGTTCGCCCGCCAGGAGAGCCGTTCTGGCCAGATTTCTGGGTCGGGCTTCCGATTGAGGAACAGATCCAATATCTCGGCGGCGATGAGGGCGATCGAGCCCCAGCGGATGGTCAGATCGACCGAGCCCGACAGTGAGAAAACAGGTACGAGGCTGAGGGCAATAAACGCCAGCGTGAGAGCGTGCCTGACGATGGTCTTGAGCCGCCAGAGGTTGATCGGATCCCAGGCCCGAGGATCATCCCTCAGCCAAGCGATGAGAGCTCCGAAGCCAGCCAGGCTCACCGCGAGCCCGGCGATGGTGTTGAAGAAGGGCTGGGCTTCCATGCTTCGATCATAAGGATCGAGGGGCTCTCGCGCCCCATCACTCGACTGGGACAGCCCTCAGAACCTATTGCTGGTAGCGCTCGACGGTCTCCTCATCGCGCACCTGTGCGGAATTGGGGTCGGCCCCGAACTCCCGGAGGGCGCGGCGCTGGTTGAGAAGATCCCAGCACTGGTCGAGTTCGACTTCGATCTCTTGGAGACGGGCTTGCTCCTCTTCCTGGAGACGCGTGCCTTGGTGTCGCTCCCGCAGCGAATGCTCTTCGTCCACGAGATCGTTGATCTGCGAAAGGATCTGGGAATCAGATCGCGCCATGAGGTGCTCCTTTGGTGAGGCCCAGGTTGCCTGCGCTGAGAAGATAAGCGATTCGGCGCCGTGCCGCACTCGTCGCGGTCGCTCCTATGTTTCGGGGGTGATCGACCAACGCAAGCAACAGGGGTCGCTGGCCGGGATCCGGGTCGTCGACCTGACCAGGGTGCTGGCCGGACCGCTCTGCACCATGACTCTCGGCGACATGGGGGCCGACATCATCAAGGTCGAAGAGCCCCAACACGGTGACGACACCCGCGCCTGGGGTCCTCCCTTCATCGGTCCCTTCTCGGCTTATTACCTGGCGGTCAATCGCAACAAGCGCAGCCTCACTCTCGACCTGAAGAGCGAGAAAGGGCGCGACGTGCTTCGTCGCCTCATCGTCGGCGCCGACGTAGTGATCGACAACTTCAAGCTGGGAACGATGGAGAGCTGGGGATTTGATGACCACTGGTTCGAGGCCAACGCGAGCCAGGTGGTGCGCTGTTCGATCACCGGTTACGGCCCCACCGGCCCCAAGGCCTCCAGGCCTGGCTACGACTTCATCCTCCAGGCGGAGACCGGGCTCATGGCCATCACTGGCGAGGCCAACGGATCCCCAATGAAACTGGGCGTCGCCATCGTCGACGTCTGTGCCGGGTTGACGGCGGCGATTGCAGTCTTAGGCGCTTTGCAAGCGAGGGCACGCACCGGTCGTGGCCAGCGCTGCGAGGTGAGTCTCCACGATGTCGGGCTCCAGATGCTGATCAACGTCGCTTCCAACCACCTCGTCTCCGGTGAAGACGCCGGGCGCTATGGAAACAGTCACCCCAACATCGTTCCCTACCGCACCTATCCGGCGGCCGACGGCGAGGTTGCGGTGGCGGTGGGAAACGATCGACAGTTCGCCGCACTAGCCGCAGCCCTGGGGCGACCGGAGTGGGCGAGTGATCCTCGCTTCGCCCGCAATCAGGACCGGGTTCGCAATCGCGAGGCCGTCGACAAGGAAATCGCCACCGTCATCTCGTCCCGGCCCCGGGCGCATTGGATCGAAAAGCTCGATCAGGTGGGCATTCCGGTGGGACCGATCAACTCGGTGGCGGAGGCATTGGCCAGTCCCCAGACCGACGCCCGACAAATGGTGGTCGACTTAGAGCTCAAGGCCGGTTTGGCAACGAAGGGGCTGGGTCTGTCCTTTCAACTCTCGGACACTCCGAGCTCGATTCGTCGGCCCCCACCGGCGCTAGGTGCCGACTCCCGTGAGGTACTTGCCGAGCTCGGGCTCTCGGACGCCGAGATCGACGAGCTCA
>DATFFB010000194.1:0-2316 GCA_035250485.1 Acidimicrobiia bacterium | reverse complement strand
CGAGATGGGATAGAGCTCCTGGAGATCGGCCAGGGTCACTGGCGACTCGTCGGGGTAGGGGCCGTCGGAGTGGAAGTAGGGGAGATCGGGCCAGCGATCTTCGATGGCGGCGATGACCTGGCCCATCTGCAGCCCCCAATCGCCGAAATGAGGATCGCGGATGACGACATGGCCCAGAAACCGAAAGAGGCGGGCGAGCGAGTCGCCGATGATCGTGGCGCGAATGTGGCCAACGTGCATGGCTTTGGCCACGTTGGGTCCGGCATAGTCCACCAGGACCACCTGGGGGGGTTCGGCCTTGCCTACCCCCAGGCGAGGATCGGCGGCCGTGGCGTTGACGGAGCCGGCCAGGGTGGCGTCGGTCACGGAAAGATTGATAAACCCCGGCCCGGCCACTTCGACTTTCTCCAGCATCGAAGACTCGGCCCGTAACTTGGCGGCCACTTCTTCGGCTAGCTCTCGCGGCGGTCGTCCCGCCGATTTCGCCCCCGCCAGAGCTCCATTGCACTGGAACTGGGCGAGTTCGGGCCGGTCCGAGACTTGAACCTGGCCCAGGGAAGGATCGAGGCCTATATCGCCGAATGCTTGACCAACCAATTCCGACAACTCGGAGAGGAGTGACATCAGAAATCGGCAGCCAGAACCGTCAGGGTCGAACCGGGCTCCGACGAGCGAGTAGCGACGAGAAACCCGTCACCTATCCCACCTAGGAGTTCCAGCTCCGTGGCTCGCAATGCGATCTGACTGCGCGACCAGGTCAGTCCATCGCCGCTCAGCACGGTGTCGAATCGAATGATGCTCGAGTCCGGGGCGAGCTGGCGAAGTATGTCGACTGGGAACGCCTCCCTCGCCCCGCGCGAATCGGTCAGCGAAATGGTGTCGGTTAATTCGTCGTAGGTTCCCGGTGCTCGATAGATGCGAAACCGGCGGGTCTCCGAGGTCGAAGGGTCAGCCAAGGCAAGTCCCAAGTTTTCGACATTCAGTTCCAAACCATTCCATTCGACCGAATGGATTGAGGTGAAGGAGTCCGCTCCGCAAGCTCCCGCGACAAGATTGTTCGATCCCTTGAAGGTGCAGTGGATCATCTCGGCTGGGAGCTGGATCGAAAGCACACCTTCGTCATCGATTAAGTCAATCGATTCGGTGCCGTCTCCCAAAGCCGAGTAGCCGATTAGGTGTCCACTTCCCCATGGCTCATAATCGAGCGCCTCGTAGGCTCTGGGATTGGGCTTCCAGTTCACCCCATAGGCCGATGTGAAGGCCACCCCTCCGGTGCTTGCGATGAATCCCCCTGATGGCGCTGCCACGATCTGACCGTTGACGTTGAATGGGATTTCGACCGCCGACCAATCCGCGAACGAATCCGAGCGGAACACCCGCGTGATCGGTGCCAGGGAAACTTGGGCCATGAGGGTTTGCGCGACCTCAATTCCGAGTGGGCCGGTTGCAACCAAAAGCGTGCCCCGAGTCGTTAGCTCGAAGCGCCCCCCGGTGAGACCAGCGACGACATTCGGTGGCATGCGGTTGGCGGCGTTGAAGGGGGCGATGGAGTGCACCTCCGCCTGGAGCACGTTGGTCCGCCCACTTTGTACCAAATGAATCCCGGCAAAGGCGAGGCTCGGACTTCCTTGATCCACTACTTCGGGAACCCAGCGTTCGCCATCTGCGGAGCGCCACAGGCTCAGGTTTCCGGACACAGCGGAGTAGAAGGGCGGCCCCACGAGGCCTCCCTCGGTGCCCACCGCGATCAAAGCCCCGTCGACGGAACTCAGCTGGTCGATGCGGATTGACATCCCGTTGTCACCGGCGATCTGCGAACTCGCCTCCCAGAGCCTTCCGTCCTCGGAGGAGAGCGCTACCGCGGCCGCCGAACCGGGAGGGTTGCCGATGATCCACCACTTCCCGTCGAAGAGCACGGGCTCGGTGAGACTTCCAAAACCCCGCAGCCCACTCACCACGAACATCGGGAACGTGTCGTCGTTGATGAAAGCCACTCGGGGCTGGCGGCTCCCCACCAGCGTGGTGGCGACCGCCGGGTCGGGGAGGGTGTCGTCGAGGCTGTTGGGTTGGACTTCGGCCGCCGGGAGCAGGCTCAGGCCAAGCACACCGAGAACGACGATCCCGAGAAGAATCGCCCAGCGATTAGGACGATTACCAAGGGTGGGCAAGCCTGGGTCGTAAGCCTCGCGATCGAGTTCGACAACCTCGACTACTCGACTATCGCCCTCAGCCGGGCTAGTACTTGGCGAGCTCCTGGGCATGTCGGATTATCCCTTCCGGGTTGGGATAAAGCATGTCCTCGAGTTCCTGGGCGTA
>DATFFB010000193.1:0-8519 GCA_035250485.1 Acidimicrobiia bacterium | reverse complement strand
TGCGCGACATCCACACCGTCAGCCAGCACATGATGATCGCCCAGCCCACCTGGGAGCTCACAGGTCGGGTGCTGCTGGGACTCGACTCCGACCCCATCGGTCTCTGACGCCCTCGTAAGGTCGTTTTGTGAACGAGCGGAGGGCTGGTCGCGGGGTGGTCGCACCGTTCTGGCTCGATCGTCCCGGCGAGGAGGCTCTGGGCCTGGCGGCCGCCGCCGAAAGACTCGGCTATCACGAGTTCTGGGTGGGGGAGATGCTGCATTTCGATGCTTTCGCCCTGGCTGGGGCCATCGCCCAATCGACCAACCAGATCACCGTCACTATCGGGCCGTTGGCGCTGGGGTTGCGAGATCCGGTGTCGCTGGCGATGGGGGTGGGCTCGGTTGAGACCATAGGAAGGCGACCGGCGCGTCTGGCGATCGGCGCATCAAGCCCAGCGTTGGTGGAAGGATGGCATGGACGACCCCACGGCCGAGAGGCGGAGAGAATCGAGGAGGCGATTGCGCTGATTCGATCCGTTTTGGCGGGGGAGAGGACGGAGCACCGCGGGGCTCATTTCCACTCGGTCGGGTTTCGTTCCGGTCTAGGGAAGATGACGGATCACATAACAGTGGCAGCGGCTGGCGCCCGGATGATGGCTGCCGCGTCTCGCTCGGCCGATCGGATTGTCCTCAACCTGGTCACTCCCGAGCGAGCCCAACGAGCCGCTGAGCAAACTGGTCTCCCTATTGCTGTCTGGGTCGTGGCCGCGGTCGATCCCTCGCGTTCGGCCATCGAGCAAATACGTCGCCAGCTTTCGCTCTATCTCGCGGCGCCCGGCTATCGGGAATCCTTGGGAGAAGCCGGATTCGCTGGCCTGGTGGACAAAGTGCGCGAGGGAGCCCGTCCGCGGGACGTGGCCGAGTTGATCACGATCGAGATGATCTCGGCGATCGCTGCTGTCGGATCGTCGGCCGAAGCCACGGCAGCCCTCGAAGCTTTTGAAGAGAAGGGAGCGCAGGTGATGCTGGTCCCGGCTACCGCTGGTGACGGTGTAGGAACCCGAACTCTGCGGGAGCTCGCCTAAATCCGGGCGGCGGCCAGTTCGAAGAGGCGCTTGGCTCCGTCTCCCATCGCGGCAAAGCGTTCGTCATGTGTCTGTCCCCGGTGCCAGCGGATGAAGATCTGTTGCAGAACCACGCCTAGCTTCCAGGTGCCGAACACCAGGTACCAACCAAAGTCGTCGACCCGAAAGCCAGTCAGGGATTGGTAGCGCGCGACCGCCTCGGCCCGGTTCATGAAGCCTGGCACGGTCGTCGGCATCGGATTGAGATTGGCGGGCACCTCGTCGCCCTCGTACCAAACCGCCAGCAATGTGCCAAGGTCGGCGAGGGGGTCGCCTCTTGTGCACATGTCCCAGTCGTAAACGGCCGTGCAGGTTCCGGGGTCGTCTTCGGAAACGGCCATGTTGTCGAGGCGCCAGTCGTTGTGGAGCAGCGTTGGAGGCTGCGATGACGGGATTCCCTCGGCCACCCAGGAGGCGACCCGATCCGCGGTTTCGTTCGTCTCATGCCGGGCCCCTTCCCAGCGCTTCAGCCAGCCCTCCACCTGCCGGCGCAAAAAGCCCTCCGGACGACCGACCTGATCAAGCCCGCAGGCAGCGGGATCGACCCGGTGAAACTGTGCCAAGGTGTCGATGACGACTTCGGAAAGTCGGCGATTGATGACCGGATCCGAGCCACCACCGAACCGCTCCGGCACTTCACCTCGGACAACCACGCCGTCTCGTCTCTCCATGACGAAAAAGGGCGAGCCGATGAGGGTCCGGTCCTCACAGAAAGCGAATGCCCGCGGCGCCGGCGGGAAGGCTCGATAGAGACGCGAAAGGACCGCGAATTCACGGCTCATGTCGTGCGACCCGGGTGCCACCGGACCGAGCGGAGGCCGGCGCAGGACCAGGTCGATCTTGGGGTATTCGAGGAGGTAGGTGAGATTGGCGTGCCCGCCCGAGAACTGGCGAACCGAGGGAATGCCTTCGGCCCCGGGAACTTGTCCCTGGAGGAAGTCGGCGACGCGGTGGACGTCAAATGCCTCTTCCGGTCGGACGTCGATCAGGTCGCTCGCGGATGACACGAGCCCATCATTCCAGAATCGCATCTTCATTGGCCTGCGAGCACCTCTAACGTCGAAAACGTGTCCGATCTCTTTTCAATTGCCTCGCAGTTTGTCGACGAAGTAGCCGCCCACCGTCCTGATATCGCAACTCAAATCGGGGTACATGGCTACGACCACTTATGGCCCGATACCAGCCCGGAAGGCTCGTCGGCTTACGCCGAGGTCATCAACCGGTATCGGAAGCTGATCGCGCCGTACCTCGAGGGCTCGGATTCGTGGGAACGACACGGAGCGCGGGTGCTCGATGGATTCCTGATGAAGAAGCAGTCCGAGTACAACGAAGGCGACCGGTACTACGAGCTGCGTCACACCGCCGGTGTCCAGGACGATGTGCGCGATGTATTCGACCTTATGGACACTTCGTCAGACGAGGCATGGGCGAACATCGTCGCCCGGCTGGAGACCGCAGGACAACCCTTGTCGGGCTGGCGGGCGACCCTCGACGAAGGTAAGGCGCGCGGTCTCGTCGTCTCACGCCGCCAGGCGGAGTCAGCGCTCGAACAATTCCGCCATCTCGCCGGGCCCGATTCGAAGTGGCTGGGGTTGGCCAGGGATGCGGTGGAGGAGGCCCCGGCCCTTGCCGAACGGGTGTCGCAGGCGGTCGACGAGGGCCGGCGGGCGGCGGGGGAGTTCGCTGACTATGTCGAGCAGGACTACTTACCTCATGCCGGCGAGAGCGATGGTGTCGGACGTGAGAGATACCTGAGCTCGGCCGATCGATTTCTCGGGTTGCGAATCGATCCGCTGGAGACATACGAATGGGGTTGGAGCGAGGTGCGCCGCCTTTACCAGGCGATGACCGAAGTGGCGGCGGAACTCGACCCATCCAAGAGTCTCAACGACGTGATCGAGATGCTCGAGACCGACGCCTCCTATGCGGCTTCTAGTCAGGCGGAGTTTGCTGAGTTCATCCAAGAGCGACAGGACCAGGCCCTACGCCACCTCGACGGAGCGCACTTCGTGGTGCCGGATCAGATCAAGCAGGTCACCGTGAATCTGGTTCCCCCGGGAGCCGCCCTCGGGGCCTACTACCTGCAGCCGAGTGAGGACTTCAGCCGTCCCGGGGGGATCTGGTATTCGTTCGGCGAGCGGCAGCAGATTCCACTTTGGGGCGAAGTGTCCACGGCTTATCACGAGGGGTTTCCCGGCCATCACCTGCAAGTGGGCACCTCGATGGCCCAGCAGGAGAACCTCACGCGGGCCCATCGGTTGTTGATCTGGTATTCCGGTTACGGCGAGGGCTGGGCTCTTTATACGGAGCGGCTGATGGACGAGCTTGGTTACTTCGAGAAGCCCGAGTACCGGCTGGGCCACTACAGCGCCCAGCAATTGCGGGCGTGCCGGGTCGTAATCGACATCGGTTGCCATCTCGGGCTCGAACTGCCCGACGACTCCCTGGTCAACCCCGGCGGTTCCTGGGACTACGCCACGGCAGTGGAGGTTCTTCACCAAGTGGCAGGCCAGCCCCGCGACGTGTCCGAGTCGGAAGCAAAGCGCTACCTCGGGTGGCCGGGGCAGGCCATCGCTTACAAGGTGGGAGAAAGGGTGATCCTCGGCCTGCGCGAGGAGGCCAAGCGAAAGCAGGGCTCGGCGTTCGACCAAAAGGAGTTCCACCGCTCCCTGTTAGAGGGCGGCGAGGTTCGCCTCGACTACCTCACCTCCCCAACGTAAGAGCGAACCCCAGGGTTCTCAAAAAGCGGCGGCTATCGTTTGTCGCCTGTTCGGGCGAGACAGGGGCCGGAACAGGAGGGCGTCGTGGACGCCGTGTCCAAAGTTCGCAGACATCGTGTTCTGGCTTCGGCTTTGATCGTGGCCCTCACCGTGGCGGCAGCCAGCGCCGATTATGTCGTCGAAAGCGGAGACACCCTGGGCGGCATAGCCCGAGCCCATGGCGTATCGATCACCGCAATCGCCGACGCCAACGGCATCGACGATCCAGACCTGATCCGAGTTGGCCAAGTCCTCGTTGTCCCCGGTACGCAGGGGGCAGGAAATGCCCTACACGTCGTCGCACCCGGTGACACCCTGGCCGCTATCGCCGCCCAATTCGGCACCACGGTCACAGCTCTGGTCGAGACCAATCAGCTCGCCGATCCCGACCTCCTTCGCATCGGCCAAGAATTGGCCGTCCCCACCGTCGGGGTTGCTGAAGCCGCTCCCTCCCCACAGAGCTCCGAATCACACACCGTCGTTGCCGGCGAGACCCTGGCCTCGATCGCTTCCCGTTACGGAATCGCTCCGGAGACTTTGGCCGCCGTCAACGGGATTACCAATCCATCACTCATCTATGCGGGCACCACCCTCCGGCTGGCCGGACCGGCAGCACCGGAGGTGGCGGTTTCTCCGGTGAGCAGCGCCGTCCATGTCGTGGCCGCAGGCGAAAGCCTCAACTCGGTTGCGGCGAGCTATGGGACGTCGGTGTCGCAGTTGGTGACCACCAACGGTCTCGCCGATCCCAACCTCATTCGCGTCGGTCAGGAGCTCACGATTCCCGGTGGGGTGTCGGCCTGGGTGTGCCCGGTGCCGGGGGCAGTGTTCTATAACGACTGGGGATTTCCACGCTCGGGAGGACGATTCCATGAAGGCAACGACCTTTTCGCCGACCGCGGAACCCCGGTCGTGGCACCCGTTTCGGGGGCCCTCCAGGTCAAAAACGGGCCGGTGGGTGGTCTCCAATTCCGACTTTATGGCGACGATGGAGTGACCTACATCGGATCGCATCTCGATAGCGCCATTGAGTCGCAATACGTCACCGCGGGGACTCCCATCGGCGGTGTCGGTGACAGCGGAAACGCCATCGGTGCCAATCCGCATCTGCATTTTGAAATGCATCCAGATGACGGACTGTCTGTCAACCCTTACCCGATTCTCAAGACGGCAGGATGCTGAAGCTTCCCTAGGGCCGGCTTTCGGGACGGGATGGCCGGGCATACACTCGCCCTCCGATGACGGAGGTTCGCAAAGGGTGGGCCGTCGGCCCGATTGGATTCCGCGATGCCCGACTCGACTCCGCCGATCTCTCTTCGGTGATGGCACTCTTCGTGGCAGGGATTCCCGCCCTGCTGGTAGGGGCAGAACTAGCGGGATCGGGACTCGGGTTTGGACAGCTGATCATTGCCGCCCCCCTCGGAGCAATCATCGGAGCCGGTCTGATCGGCCTGCTCGGCCGTCAGGCGGCCGCTAGCGGCGCCCCCGGCGCCTATCTGGCCCGGGCGCCATTCGGCAGCCTCGGCGCCCTTGTGTTCAATCTCCTCCGGCTTGTCCTCACTTTGGGTTGGGCGGCACTGGTGATCCAAATCGCCTCCGATTGGGTCGAGTCGGCGCTGACTGCTCTCAACCTCGAAGTGCCGCCGTACGCAGTTCCCGCGGCCCTGGCGGTTCTGGCGGCGCTCTTCTTTGTCAATGGCCTCGCCTGGACGGTTGTATTGGTGCGACGCCGTCTCTTCTGGATCGTCCTCGCGCTGATGCTCGTCGTGGTCTGGCGAGTGCTCGAGGGATCCGATCCCACTGAGGCAGTGGCGGGCAACCAGAGCTTTGTCGGAGGTCTCGACGGCATTCTGGCGCTTTCGGTTCTCTGGGCCGCGGTCGGAGCGGATTTGGGTGGTTATGGCCAGCGGGAAGACGACACTGCCACCGGTCTCGGCTTTGGTTTCGCGATCGGGGCCCTGGCATTCATCCTGGCGGGTGCGGCCCTGGGCCAGCGGGTCGGAGCGGACCTCTCCAACATGTCCGGGCTCGGGGCGGGGTTGATCGGGTCGGCCCTCTTGATCCTCTGGGTTCCCTTCATGGAGGTAGATGGGACGGGAGGACTCGTGGCAGCCTCGGCGATGTCAATGCAGACGGTGATGGAGGTCATCCCAACCAGGTTCTGGCTCGTTTTGTCGGCCTTGGCTGCCGGCGCCGGGGCGGCCTTTCTCGATCAGGGCGCCTTGAGAGAGGCCGCCGACTTGGCTGCTGTGGTCGTAGGACCGGCAATGGCGGTGATCGTGGTCGATGCCTATTTGGTTCGGCCGGGGGGCTATTCCTCCGACGACCTCTTCCGCTGGCACGGTGACTACGGATTCATCAATCCCGCGGGTCTGCTCGCTTGGATCGTCGGCGCCGGACTGGCACTGTGGCTACACGGCGGGGTGACCGAATTGGTTCCCCTCGTTGGCTCCGGACCCGATGGGTTGCCGGCGCTGCTCTTGGGTATGGTGGCGGCCGGCCTGATCTTCCTGATCGTCGGCCGCCTGATCGTGGGCGGTCGCTCAGAGACCTACCAAATGAGGTCGTTCTAAGTCGAGGGCGGCTCCGGATGCTGGCCGTTGGTGGCCCGAAAAGATGGCCGTGCTTCCTCTCGCTCGGTAGGGATCGAGATCAGTCGATCCCGCAGTGCCCACAGCAAGGCGACCAAACCGCCAACCATCGTGAGCAGCTTCACCACCCGACGACCACCGGCTTTCTTCTCCACGGCGGTCCGAGCCTAACTGCGAGTGCTTAAGCCACAATGTCGCCGATGAAAGTCGACTTCTATTTCGATCCCCACGCCAACCTACGCGACGCTCCCACTTACGCAGCGAGAGCCGCTCGCCTCGGCTACGACGGCTTCTTCACCGCCGAGACCAGCCATGAGCCATTTTTTCCTCTTGTCTTGGCATCTCAGGCTGCCCCCGATTTGACCCTCGGCACCGCCATCGCGGTCGCCTTCCCTCGCTCCCCGATGACGATGGCGCAGATCGCGTGGGATCTAGCGGGAGCATCTGGGGGGAAGCTGATTCTCGGCCTTGGCACCCAGGTCAAGGCCCATATCGTGCGTCGATTCTCTGGAGAGTGGTTCTCTCCGGGTCCGCGGATGAGGGACTACATCGCCGCCCTAAGGGCGATTTGGAACACGTTCCAAACGGGTGCCCCCCTCAAGTATGAGGGGGATTTCTACAAGTTCAGCCTCATGACTCCATTCTTCAATCCAGGCCCGATCAACCATCCTGACGTTCCCGTGGCGATTGCCGGAGTCGGGCCCTACATGGCTCGGCTGGCAGGCGAGGCCTGTCAGGGATTCCACGTACATCCGTTCCACACCGTCAAATATCTGGACGAGGTTGTGATCCCGAGAATGAACGAGGGGGCCAAGGCGGCGGGCCGAAATCTATCGGATGTCGAGCGCATCTCGACAGTGATGATCGTCACCGGCCAGAACGAGGCGGAGATTGAAGCCGGCAAGGCGGCGGTCAGATCTCAGATCGCGTTCTACGCCTCAACCCCGGACTACCTCTCCGTCCTAGAGACTCACGGGTGGGATATCGGCGAACGACTCTCATCATTGGCTCGACGTGGCGAGTGGTCCGAAATGGGAAGTCTCATCACCGACGAGATTCTCGACGAAGTGGCCGTCGTGGCACCTTTCGACTCGCTTGGTCAGGCCATCCGCGATCGCTATGGCGACCGGCTGCAGCGGGTCGGTTACTACTCGTTGCAAACCAGTCTCGATTGGCCGGAGGAGATCTGGAGGGATCTGGTCTCCAGCACCCGCGGCTAGTCGAAGAAGGGGAGCCTGAGCCGCGGAAGGCCTTCCGGGACATGACCGAGGTCGTTGTAGGCCAGCAGTCGGGGCCCTTCGAGATCGATCACATTGAGGGCCACGTTCTCCACCGCTCCCAGCCGTCCTTTGAAGATATTCCCGTCGGGTGGCAGCCCGAGTGACCAGTTCACGAGGCATAGAGCCGGTCCGCCGTGGGTGCTGATCGCGATCAGATCCTCAGTTCCGGCAAGTTCGCCGACGCATTCGACGACACGGAGCCGGACCTTCTTCCAATTCTCCCCGCCTGGTCGCTCGACGTCCTTTCCTTCCGCGTAGGCCTCCCACATTTCAGGCCAACCAGCCTGGATTTCGGACGGAAGCAGACCCGTCCAAGCGCCGTTGGCGACTTCGCGCAGCCGCGAATCCGTTTCGACCGGCAACCCCAACCCCTCCGCGGCGGGGGCAATAGTGTCTCGAGCCCTGCTCAGATCCGAGCTGAGGATGCGCTTGATCGGCAGCGGGGTTAGCCGTTTGGCGAGGGCTTCGGCCTGGTGGCGGCCGAGGGCGTCGAGAGGAACATCGGTCTGACCGATGAAGCGGTGATCGGCGTTGCCCTCTGCCTGTCCGTGCCGGATTACGAGGGCGATCGTCACAAAGTCTCCGCCGAGGCCGTTCCCACGCGCGGATCGGCGGCGGCTTCCACCGATCCATCGGCAGAAACCTTGATGACACCTACCGGACCCCAGCCACTCTGCAAACCCTCGGCGATGTCGACACGATGACCTCGCTCTTGCAGTCCGGCGATGACTTGCTCCGGCGTCGATTCCTCCACTCGGACCGCGGCCTGGGGGTCGGCGAGGTTGTC
>DATFFB010000192.1:0-3574 GCA_035250485.1 Acidimicrobiia bacterium | reverse complement strand
GGGGTAATGAGCCTGCGAAGGGACTGTTCGCGAGCGTCATCGCTTCGATCAAAAGCCCGCGCCACGCGGGCCATCAGCAGAACCGCGGCCTCGGTCTCGATCTCCAGATCGGCGAGAACGTTGATCATGGCTGGCTTGTCGATCAGAGCACCGCCGAAGGCATTGCGATGCCTGCAATGGTGGATGGCTTGGCTCACCGCTTGTCTCATCAGGGCTGCCGAACCAATGATGCAATCAAGGCGGGTGCCATTAACCATTTCGATGATGGTGGCGACACCTCGACCCTCTTCACCGACCAGTTGGGCGAATGCACCTTCGAACTCGAGCTCGGCCGAAGCGTTGGATCGATTGCCGAGTTTGTCTTTGAGACGCATGATCCGGATCTCATTGACGGTCCCATCGGGGGTGTGACGAGGGAGGAGGAAACAGCTCAGCCCGCCTGGCGCTTGAGCGAGGATCAGAAAGGCATCGTTCATTGGAGCCGACGTGAACCATTTGTGGCCGTAGACCCGATATCCGTCGACCTCAGGCTCGGCCCGGCTGGTGCTGGCGCGGACATCGGACCCACCCTGTTTCTCCGTCATGCCCATTCCGAGCAGAACGCCGTCCTTCTTTTCGATCGGGGCGAAGGCGGGGTCGTATGAACGGGTGAGGATCTGCGGCATCCAGGTCGCCGCCAGGTCTGGATTGTGTGCCAGAGCCGGCACGACGGCGTAGGTCATGGAGATCGGACAGAGGTGCCCCGCCTCGATTTGATTGTCGAGGAAGGCAAAGGCGGCGCGGGCGAGATGGCCACCCGGCTGGGTACTGCCCTCCCACGGGAGAGAGTGGAGTCCATAGGCGACCGCCCGCTCCATCAGCTGGTGCCAGGCGGGGTGGAAGTCGACCTGATCGATGCGATGCCCGTTGCGATCGTGGGTGCGAAGCTGGGGCGAGTAGCGGTTGGCGTCAGCCGCCCACTGGTAGGACTCCGCCCTCGCCAGCTGGCGCCCGAACTCGATCAGTTTTGGGATGGCCCAATCGGCTCCCTCGCGCACCGCCCCGAGGAGCAGGGGATCGGCATGGGCAAGGTCGTAATCGACCAGGGGTGGCGCCTGATTCGAGACTTCATGCGTCGTCATCGGCTGGGCGCGAGGGTATACCTGACCGGTGCCGATGGAACCTCCCCCCACTCGTTGGGAATTTCCCGAACCTGACTCCTACGGGCCGGATGACCTGGTGGCGATCGGCGCCGATCTCGAGCCGAGCACGCTGCTGGCCGCGTACCGGAGGGGCCTGTTCCCGATGCACACCGAAGGCGGCGTGCTCGGTTGGTGGTCGCCACTCAAACGGGGAGTGATCCCGATCAATGGTCTGATGGTGTCGAAGTCGCTCCGACGATCGCGACGGCGATATCGCGTGACCTTCGACCAGGATCTGAGTGGCGTCATCGCCGGGTGCGCCGACCCCCGACGGCCTAAGGCATGGATCAGTCCTGAGATCGTCAGCGCGTATCTCCGGCTCGGTGAATTGGGCTGGGTGAACTCGGTTGAAACCTGGGATGCGAACGGCGCTCTGGTTGGTGGTTTGTACGGAGTGAGGATTGGCGGCCTGTTCGCAGGGGAGTCGATGTTCAGCAGGGAACGGGACGCTTCAAAGGTGGCGCTGGTCGCTCTCGTCGAGGCGCTGGCTGATCAGCCGGAGGCGCTCCTCGATGTCCAGTGGGTGACCGATCACCTGGCTTCGTTGGGGGCGGTGGCGATCGGGCGCGCCGAATATTTCCGGCGGCTCAAGGCTGCTATCGACGCTCCTAGAGTCCCCGGCCCGTGGAGGGACAACGTTTGAACGATCGGGTCGTGGCCGGGATCGACTTGACACCGATCGGTCGGCGGGTCGCGGAGCGGGCGCGGTTGGTGGCGGATGCTCACGATCTCCCTCTTCATTTGGTAAGCATCAACGAATCATCGAGCGAAGCATTTCTCGACGACGGTCTGGGCCGTTTGCTCTTCGAGCGCTACCAGAAGAACCTGGTCGACGTCGCCAACTGGCTTCGGAGCCGGGCCACGGTTCCCGTCACCCATCAGGCGCTCCGAGGCTCCATCGGTTGGGAACTGGTCCGCGAGGCAAAGAAGGCTTCGTTGGTGGTGGTGGGCACCTCCGCGGTCGATGTGGAGCGTTGCGGACCGATTGCTCGCCGGGTGTCAATCATGTCGACGGGAGACGTGCTGGTCGTGCGGCGACAGCCCCGTATGCCATATCGGAAGGTGATGGCGGCGGTCGACTTTTCCAAGCACTCCGAGACGGCCGTCGAGGCCGCCCTCAGGTGGTACCCGGAAGCGGAGCTGACGGCCGTGTTCTCCTTGCCCGATCGCTGGGATCCGGCTCTCTCGGAAGCGGGGCTCTTCGATGTCGAGGTGGTGGCGGCGAGATCCACGCGCTTAAAGCTTGCGACCGAGCGTATGGAGGAGTTCGTCGCCCGCTGGTCGAGCCGGGTCAAGCCATTGGTCGTCGACGGCGCTCCCCCAACGGCCATCGATGAAGTCGTCCGGCGGAGGGGCGTGGACCTGGTGGTGGTGGCAAATCGAGGGGCAGGCGCCACTCGCATGATCCTTCTCGGCAGCGTCGCCGACGGTGTTCTCGAAACGATGCCGGGCGATGTCCACGTCGCCCGTGTGGAGGGCGAGTTCCGCCGTCCCTAGGTCGCGGAAGCGGGGAGGGTGACGGTGAAGGTGGTTCCGGGGCCGTCGCCGGCAACCGAGATTTTGCCGCCGGCCCGGGTGAGGATCGTGTGAACGGTGTGCAAACCGAGCCCGGTGCCTTTGCCGGGTTCTTTCGTCGTAAAGAAGGGGTCGAATAGCCGACCAACGAGCTCCGGGGGGATCCCAGGGCCGGTATCGGACACTGCAACGACCACCGATCCGTCGTGGTTGCTCGCCGAGATTTTCAAGGTGCCGGCGCCGTCCATGGCGTCGGCGGCGTTGTCGATCAAGTTGGTCCAAACCTGATTCAGATCACGCCCCGAGGCTTCAACCTTGGCCAGATCGGCGTCGTAATCGCGCAAGACCTCAATGCTGCGGAGCTTGTGCCTCAGCAGAATCAGGGTGTCGTCGATCCCCTCGGTGACGAGCACCTCCTGGATGGGCGCCTGATCGAGGAACGAATAGTGCTTGACGACTCTGACCAATTCGGAGATGCGCTTCGCGCCGATCCCGATCTCGCGAATTAGATCGCTCCCGTTTGCTCGCAACGCGGTCAACCGGACCCAATGAGACGCTAGATCCGGCTCGAGGTCAGAGATCAATTCGTCGAGCAACCCGGGATTCCAACCCGCTGCCACCAAGGGGGCGGCGAGCTCCCAGGGCTCTTCGACTGAATGCTCGGTCAGCCAATCCTCCACCAGCCGCTCCGCCTCGAGCCGGTCGAGGTTCGTCATTCGGCCGGAATTCTCGGGCACCGTCCCGGCCGTGTTGCCTAGTCCCGGGATGAGACTCTCCACCTCCACCCTCAGGGCCTCGTAGAGCCGCGCCAGCTCTTGGCTCGCTCGTCCTACGGCGGCGGCGGGATTGTTGAGCTCGTGCATGAGCTGGGCAGCCAT
>DATFFB010000191.1:0-3298 GCA_035250485.1 Acidimicrobiia bacterium | reverse complement strand
GCTGATGCCCCTGGTTACCTTCAGGACCCCGGCGAACCCCGAGTAGGCCGCCCCCACCGCCATCGCCACCACCAGGATGAAGACGATTCGCAGCGGACCGGGCAAGTCGACCAAGGCTCCCACGTGGGCTGCCACCAATGCTGCCAGCAGATATTGACCTTCGACCCCGATGTTGAAAAGGTTCATGCGGAAGCCAATTGCCACCGCCACTCCAGCGATGTAGATCGGCGTGGCACGATTGAGGATGTCGACCATGGTCTCGAGTCGACTGGCGTGACCGATCATGTCTGCGAAGGCCTCGAGCGGGTTGCTGCCCGAGAGAATCAAAACCACCGACGACATCGCCAGTGCAACCACCAGCGCAATGACCGGAGCGGACAGGGTGATGAGGATTCGCCGAGAGAGGTTCACGCCGCCCCTTCTTTGGCGCCCGTCATATATGCCCCAAGATCCCGGGGTGAAACAGTGGCGGGGTCGAGGGTGGCAACTAGCCGTCCGCGCAGCATCACCACGATGGTGTCCGAGAGCCCGATGAGCTCGTCGAGATCGGCTGAGATCAACAGCGTCGCCATCCCCTTAGAGCGGGCCAGCTTGATGTCGTCCCAAACTTCGGCCTGAGCGCCAACGTCGATGCCGCGCGTGGGATGGGCAGCCAGCAACACGATCGGGTCGGCTGTCATCTCCCGGCCCACGATCAGTTTCTGCTGGTTGCCCCCGGAAAGGGCATGGGCGTGAACCTCGACGTTGGGAGTACGAACGTCGAACTCCTGGCGGATGTGCTCGGTGCGCTCCTTGCTGCCCGCCCGGTCGATGAATATTCCCTTGGAAAAGGGCTCCTGAGTCTGGTGGCCCAGGGCGGCGTTCTCCCACAGGGGCGCGGTCAACAGCAAACCCTCCCGGTGCCGGTCCTGAGGGATATAGCCGATCCCGCGCTCTCGCCTTTCCCTCACCGGCATCAGGATTATGTCCTCTCCCATCAGCTTGATCGACCCACGGTGGACTGGTCTCGTTCCGAGAATGGCATCGACCAGTTCCGCTTGCCCGTTCCCCTCCACTCCAGCGATCCCCACCACTTCGCCGCGGCGGATGCGGAAAGTGACATCGTCCACTAGGACCCGTTCGTCTTCGTCGAGCACCGTGACCGACTCGACGTCGAGGGCCACCTGATCGGTAACGGTGGATTCGGTGGTCTCGGGTGTTGGCAGCTCCGAACCCACCATGAGCTCGGCCAGGTCGTGCGCCGTCACCTCATCGGGCTTGACGGTGGCAACTGTCTTTCCGTCCCGGAGAACCGTGATGGTGTCGGCAATGGCCAAGACCTCATCGAGTTTGTGATCGATGAAAAGAATGGTGGCCCCGTCTCCCTTGAGGTCTCGCATGTTGCGGAAGAGCTCTTCCACCTCCTGGGGGACCAGGACGGCGGTGGGCTCGTCGAGGATGAGGATCTTCGCCCCGCGATAGAGCACCTTGATGATCTCGACCCGTTGGCGTTCGCCCACCTCCAGCTCTTCGATCAGGTCGTGGGGATCGACCGTCAAGCCGTACGCCTGACCGACCTCTCGAAGATGCTCCTCTGCCTTTTCAAAGTCGATCTGGCCCAGCGCCCTGGTTGGTTCAGCCCCCAGGATCACATTCTCGAGTACGGTGAGCTGGTCGGCGAGCATGAAGTGCTGGTGCACCATCCCGATGCCGGCAGCGATTGCCTCTGTTGGGGAAACAAATCGGACCTCGCGGCCGTGGACCTTCATCGTGCCGGAATCCGCTTGCTGCAACCCGTAAAGGATCTTCATCAATGTGGATTTGCCGGCGCCGTTCTCACCGCAGATGGCGTGGATCTCGCCTTCCTCAACCGTGAGATTCACTTGATCGTTGGCAACCACTCCGGGAAATCGCTTGGTTATGCCCGACAGCTCGATTGCGGCCGCCAACTAATCCTCCGTGTAAAGAAAGAGCGGGACCGGACAATAGGCCGGTCCCGCTCTCGGACGCTGGTTAGACGTTGCTCCTTGTTTCTAGGCGCCGACCTCGGCCGGATCGGTCGGGACGACAATGTCGCCACTGACGATCTGAGCCTTGAAGTCCTCCAACTGGTCCGCGATGTCGTCGACGAAACCACCGGAGGTGGCATAGCCGACACCGTCGACAGAAAGGTCATAGGCAGTGGGTCCGGAGGCAAAAGTGCCTTCGCACTGGGACCTGATCGCCTCGAAGACGGCGACGTCGACCCGCTTCAGCATCGAGGTGAGGATGAACTCCTGTACCCCCGGGTCGGCCGTGTTGTACTGGTCGGAGTCGACCCCGATGGCCCAAACCTTGGAACCGGAAGTATCACTGGCTACAGAAGCCGCCTCGAAGAGGCCCGCACCCGATCCACCGGCGGCGTGGTAGATGATGTCGGCACCCCCGTCGTACATCGCCAGGGCGATCTCCCGGGCTTGATCGGGAGCGTTGAAGCCGTCGAAGTCGGGAGCGGCGGTGATGTACTCAGAGAGGATCTCGATGTCGGGATTGACCGCCATGGCTCCTGCCATATAGCCAGCTTCGAACTTCTCGATCAGACCTCCGACGCCACTCACGCCACCAATGAAACCGACGGTTCCCGTGGTGGACTTGAGAGCAGCAGCAGCTCCAACCAGGAAGGAGCCTTGCTCTTCTGAGAAGACCAATCCGGCGGTGTTGTCGCCATAGGGAACGCCCTCGGGATTTTCCGTGAAGTCGAGCATCGGTGTGTCGACGACCGCAAAGTTGGTGTCGGGATTCTCCGCTGCCGTCGCGGCAGCATCGCCCTCGAAGAGGAAGCCCACCGCGATCACGATGTCGCTCGCATCGGCCGCGAGCTGGAGCAATTCGGCCCGGTTGGAGCCATCGTCGTTGGGCGAGGCCTCGGTGAAGGTGATCCCCAGCTCCTCGGCCGCTCGCTCGAGACCGGCAGCAGCCGAGTCGTTGAATGATTGGTCGCCCCGCCCGCCGATGTCGAAGACAAGTCCGACGGTGGCATCACAAGCCGCGGGGGCTGCCCCCGTCGTCGTTGCACCGCCTGCCGTGGTTTCGGTTGGTGCATCGGTGGTTTCGGTCGGGGCCGCGGTGGTATCAGTTGTAGGGGCTGTCGTGGTCGTGGCGGCAGTACCGCCACAGGCAGCCAGCACCAGCATTGCTATCGCCAGAAGCGACAGCACGCGTAGGTGTTGTCTCACAGTTGTATTCCTTCCAATTGGTGTGGTTGGCGAGCGCTTTGTCCCGCCGGGGCCGGAGATTAGCGATTTACCGGCAGTCGAGCCTCTCCAGAGGCCGGGCGACT
>DATFFB010000190.1:0-2926 GCA_035250485.1 Acidimicrobiia bacterium | reverse complement strand
ACAGCCCATGGATCCTGCAAATCAGTACCCGAAAAACGTACGGTGAACATTGGCAATTTCGATAACACAGCGTTTGCGGGGAGCCCACGACTTCCCTTACAAGGAAGAAGTCGGCGGTTCGAATCCGTCAACGCCCACCATGAGGGGTCCGCAGCTGGTTTGGCAGGAAGGCTCAGTGGCGACGGTGACATTGCAACCGTTACCTCGCCAGGCAACTGTGACGCTTAGTCGTCACCCAGCCAAAGCTTGCCCGCACTTAGTCGTCACCCAGCCAAAGCTTGCCCGCAAAAGTCGCCTTGCGCCTCCCCATCCGAGCCTACTTTCGGGGAAAGCGCCTAGGCATGGCCCTATGGACAGGTTACGCTCCCGAACCTCGGGATAGGAAGGGGAATTGCGACAGCTCCCCCGATCCTGGCGATAGATACTCGGCCAACCAGCAATGTGATTAGGCGGGACCAATGATTCTTTCGGCAACGATTTCTACATATCAGGTCAGGTTTCGGCATGTCGAGAGCTACACGTCCGACCGTGCAGCCATCTATTGCAGATCGGACGATGAACGAACCCAACTCCTCATAGTGTTTTACGGAGAGGGCGAGGCCATCAGGGAGGCCCGAGTCGACAATCTGCCTAGCGGGATCAACAGGGTCGTCGTCTCCTTTCCCTTGAGCATGCTCCGTGATATCCATCACATCCTTCAGACCGAAAAGCCGATCACGCTCTATGCGAACAACAACAACGACTACACCCAAGTGACTTTCGGAACGGGCGATGAAAGCGTCGGCGAGGAGGAGGATGGTGGCTGGATTTGGAACTAGGCCACCAACGGCGCCGTGACGGGAATGTGGGCAGGTCCTTCTCCTCGGCTGGGCAGCCCGTCCGTCAACGCCACCCGAATGGCCATTATTGGTGCTGCTTGAACACCCGCGGGAAACCAGACAGGAGGGCCTATGGAGACTCGAATCAAGCGACTTGTACGCGCCATCAGTGTCTTTGCGCTGGTGATGGTTAGCGCGCTGCCCGCGAAGGGCATCACCTGGGGCGAACCGGATACTACGGGTGCCTATCCCGCCGTCGGCGCCATCATGATCGACTGGCGTGTGATCGACGTACCCGAGTTTGGCCTCGGCGTCTACTGCAGTGGAACTCTCATTCACCCATCGGTTTTCTTGACCGCCGGTCACTGTGCCAATGGTCTCGTCGAAGACGGCATCGTCGATTCGAACGGATTCCCCGTCCCTGGTGACAACCAAGAGGCCGACATCTGGGTTAGTTTCGATAAGGACCCGTCGGATTTCGACCCGCCGGAGACCAAAACACGTTGTGACACCTGTCTCGACATCGTCCGGGTGGTGAACAGCCCTCTTTACAACTGGGGTCCTGTGTCCGATCCCCACGACATCGCGGCCATCATCCTGGCGAACCCCTCGGATATCACACCGATGCCATTTGCAGAGCTCGGAGACCTCGAAGACCTCCGAAGGTCGACTCAACCTCGCAACGGTCAATCCCGAGAAAGCTTCACCGTGGTGGGATACGGAGGGAGCTTCGTCGGCGATCCGCCACCGTGGGACATCGAATATCTCGACCATCGGGCGATCGCGCAGAGCTCATTCCAAAACCTGTTGGATGCATGGCTGCGGGTGTCACAGCACCAATCGAAAGGTGACGAGGGAACGTGTTACGGCGACTCCGGCGGTCCGATCTTGCGCGATTTCGAGGGCACCGAGGTCGTCGTCGGCGTGACCTCATGGGGAGACGTGCCTTGTGTGTCGATGGGCTTTTACTACCGCCTCGATATAGAGCACTCTCAGGAATTCATTGCCGCGGTGATCGAAGAGGCCGAAGCGGGCTGAATAAGCCACCCCGGCGCCAAACCTCTTGTGACCGGCCCGGGATCAACGCGGAAGATGGTCAATCTCGACGATGTCCGCTCGGTGGCCTCCCGTTTGCCACGCTCGAAGGAGGCCCTGGTGCGGGGCAGGGTCAAGTTCCGGGTTGGCCGCCTCGTGTACCTGGCCGCGGCCCGCGACGAGACGCTGCTCGGCTTTGCCTTCCCGAAGGAGGAACGGGAAGGCCTCGTAGCCTCCGATCCCGACAAGTTCCTGATGCCAAAGCCAGCCGACATGCGATATCACTGGGTAGTGGTGAGACTGGCCGCGATCGACTATCCCGAAATGGCCGAGTTGGTGGTGGATGCCTGGCGGATGGTCGTGCCCAAGTTCCTCGCCCGAGGGACGCCGGCAGTGGACGAGATCTTTGGCGAACCTCGCTATACGGGGAAGGAGGAGGTCTGATGTCGTATCCCCAGGCTTTGTACACGAAGGAGATCGGGGAGGTCAGCGCCCGCTTTCGGCCGTTTGCGACCGAGCCAGATCTCGTCCGTACCACCGGGACCAGGGTCCACTATCTGGCCACCGGGTCAGACACGGGCGGGCTGTTCGGTCTTTATCGATGGTCTATGGGCCCCAATCCGGGCGGGGCCGAGCCCCACTTTCATCGGACTCTGTCTGAGTCCTTCTACATCCTCGACGGCACCGTCAAGATCTTCGACGGTACGAAGTGGGTCGACGCTCAGGCGGGGGACTTCGTCCACATTCCGCCCGGTGGCATTCACGGTTTCAGCAACGAGTCCGGCGCGCCGGCATCGATGTTGCTTCACTTTGCTCCTGGCGCCCCCCGCGAGGCCTACTTCGAGGGCTTGAACCACCTCGGTGAGCTATCCGACGAGGAGAAGACGGCGTTTTTCCTGGCTCACGACAACATCTATCTCTGAAACGGCCTACCGCTGCGCTAGTGCCATCGATACGGAGAGTTGCCTCGGCCGCCCTGACGTCGGGAGAGATCGAAAAACTGCGATCGCTTCTCGGGCGGGCGTTTGGCGATGATCCCGAAGAGGGCTTTGACGAGGACGACTGGTCGCACG
>DATFFB010000189.1:0-7031 GCA_035250485.1 Acidimicrobiia bacterium | reverse complement strand
CTCAACGAGCCACTCGAGGAGCCGGAGTCCCTCACTCACCATTTTCGGATCATCCAGGGCGTGGCCGCATCCGATGAGCGCCTCGGGAAGACGGGCGTTGTCGTAGCGAAGGGGTCCTTCGGGCCAAAGCCACCCATCATCGTGGCGTCTCCCCAGCGGAAGTTTCCGGGACAGCCGGGCGAGTGCGTCGGCGGCCGCCTGATTCGGGGCCGCCGCGTTATAGGCGAGAAAGCCCAACGAGGCATATGCCACTGCACGCCACCAGCCGCTATCGAACTCGACCGATCGCATGAGGGCTTCCTTCGCCCGCTCTTGGCCAAGTTCCTCGGGCCAGCCGGCCGCGGCCGCCCCCAAGCCCCAGATCGCGCGCCCGATGGCATCGTCGGATGCTGAGCGATTCCACACCCCTTCGGTGGTCTGGCGGTCCTTCCACCCACCCTCTTGGGCGCCCAGCACGAACCAGAGACATCGATTGCGGGACCGGGATGGAAAATCGACTCCGCAGGCGTTGGCCCGTACCAAGACCACCAGTGCCCGCCCGTTGTCGTCGAGGCTGTAGCCGTGTTCAAGCCGGGGATGGGACTCTTTGGCGTGTTCGAAGATCCCATTGCGACCGATGAGCTCGGTCACATGATCGAAACAGACGAGACGGGAGATCGAGCTGGGCGAAATCACGCGGCTTGAAGGGCGAGGAGCTCATCGCGCAGCTCCTTCTTCCAGAATTCAACGAACCCCTCTTGATCGGGGCCGATCTGGTGGAAGTAGAGATGGTCGACCCCGGCCTTCAAGGCCTTCCGGGCCGCGTCCAGAATCGGCCCGGGGTCGGGTCCGCAGGGGGTGGATTTGGAGACCATCTCGGGAGTCACCAGTTTCACCGCCTCCTCGTAATGGAGCATGGTCGGTAGATCCTGATTTAGAGTTCCGGGCAGCTCACTAAAGGCCCACAAACGGTGGGCGGTATCAATCGCCTCGCTCTCGGACTCCGCCCAACACAAGGTCAATTGCGAGTACACCGGGCCCTTTCCTCCCGCCTGGCGAAAAACCTTGACGGTTTCCTCTGCTGCGCCGGTGATCCAAAGACCGTCGCCTAAGGACGCCGCCAACTCGGCGGACTCCGGACCAAAGGCGGAGACGATGATCGGCACCGGTTCGTCCGGTTGATCGAGGATGCGGGCATCGACCACTGTGTAGTACTGGCCGAAGTGGGTCACGGACTCCTCGGACCACAGTCGGCGAATGACCGTGATCGCCTCTTCCATCATCTCGGCCCGAATCTCATATGGGGGCCACGCCTCCCCCACCACATGCTCGTTGAGGGCCTCCCCGGTACCCACTCCCCAAACGAAACGACCATCCAGCAGCACGCCGGTCGTGGCGACGCTCTGGGCAAGGATGGCGGGATGGATGCGGATGGTCGGACAAGTAACCCCCACCGCCACTTCGATCGCTTCGGTTGCCTGCGATATCGCTCCCAGCATCGACCAAACAAAGGGGCTGTGGCCCTGCTCCGACACCCACGGGTGAAAATGGTCGGAGATCGAAACGAAGTCGAAGCCCGCCTCCTCGGCCAACACAGCCACCTCGACCAGGCGAGAAGGCGCGAATTCCTCGCTCGAAATCGTCAGTCCCAGGGATAGCTCGCCCATCGTCCTGGGACTACCCCTGCGGTTGGGCTCTCAAACCGAGCGAAGCCTGGCGCCACCCAGTGGCAGCGAAATCACCGCCTCCGGCTCGACCTCGGGCCTCCCGGCGGGCTCGACCGCGGTGAGCGCGGTCATGGTCACGTAACCGGCGTGGCACAAGGCCGTATCCGTCAACGGGTTGCGGCCCGCCTCCGAGCCGGCGACCTCCACCTGACCGCCGGGTCCGGTCGAGATCTCGAATTGCAGCAGTTGCTCCTCGTAATCGGCTGTCGCCAACCGGAAGTACCCGAATTCGTCGAGCTGGGCCCACTTGATGCCCAGAATCTTGTTTGGCGGGAGCCCGGGAACGTTCACGTTCAACACCATGGGTCGACCCCGATGGGCGAGAACCCATGAAGCGGCCTGGGTGGCGCTCGTCACCGCTGACTCCCATTGCCAGGGATCGGAGTATCCCAGGCTCATCGCCAGGCCGTGACTGCCAAAGGTCCGCGCGGTGAGCACGGCGCCCACGGTTCCCGAGTGGATAACCGAGTGCCCGGTGTTCACCCCCGCATTGACTCCCGAGACGACCAACTCCGGCTTGGGCCCGAATGCCCCAAGGGCCGCCGCCATCACCGCCAGGCCAGGGGGCCCATCGACCGTGTACGCCTCGATGCCATTCCAGGTCGCACGCCGCAGCTCGATTCCCTTCTTGTGATCGAAGCGACCAATTCCGGTTCCGCTTCCGCTCATGTCCCGCGCCGGTGCGGCCACCACCAGCTGGTATTGCTCGTGCAGCCGCTCGGCCAGCAGTCGAAGTCCGGGCGACTCGATGCCATCGTCGTTGGTCAGGAGCACACGGGGCCGAGGGCTGGGCTCCACATCTTTTGCCTCCTCGACTACGACCGGCTCAGCCCGATCTGGTTCAGCCACCATCACTGGGACCTCTGATCTTCTCGACTTCGATGCGGCCGGCGAGCTGAACGATGAGGTCCCGATCTGCATTCCCCAGACCATGCCGTACCGCGTTAGCCGCCCCGGCGGCCGCCCCCAGTGAGAGCATCTCCACCTCATCCAAGCCTCGGACGATCGCCACGGCCAGCGCCGCGGTCATCGAATCGCCTGACCCGCGATGGTCGGCCACTTGCAGAGCCGGCTGTTCGACCCGGTACCAGCTGTCTCCTAAGCAGGCCAGCGTCGCTCCCTCGGCGCCGGAGACGATCACGTTGCGTGCGCCCTGAGCTCGAATCGCGTCTACGGCCTCGCCGATCTTCACCAAATCCGACCCCTCGATGCGTTCGTCCTCGATGAGCTCGTCCCGGCTCAGCTTGAGTAGGTGGATAGATCCTCCCTCGAGCAAAGCGTCGAGTTCTTCGCCATGAACATCGGCCACTATGGGAACTTCCAGCGCTGAAAGATCGGCGGCCAGCCTGGTGAAGAAGTCGACCGGGATGCCTCCTCCGAAGTAACGGCCAGTCACCACCAGCAAGTCAGTGGCCATCGCCACCTCCAATGCCCGCGAGAAGAAGTCGTCCTGCTCATGTCGGCTGAGCAATGGCATCGAGGTCTCCGCCACCGCCACTCTCTCGCCCGAGCGCCGATCGTGAATGTAGATCGGCGATTCGCCGTGGGTTTCTACCGGCCAAAGATCCAAATTGGACGGCATCAGGGACCTCAGAGCCAAGCCCACCTCGCCCCCCACGGGCGCGCACAACACCGGGGTTTCGCCCAGATGTTCGATCATGCGGGCGATCCAGAATCCCTGGCCACCAGGATGGAGATGTACTTCGTCGCCCTGATTGCCATCCTTCGCCTCGATCGTCACCGTCACGATCAGGGAAGGCGAAACGACTCCGATGGAGCTGGCCACAAAGGATCGGTTCCCCTCGCCAAACAAAGACAAACGGGGTCTTTCATGTCTCCCCCGGAACTCCAGGCGAGTTTCGCCGGATTTGAGCTCGGGTACGCCCGTACCGGTGACCCTGCGAATCGCCATGCTCGCCCCGATCGCCCACGGTTTTCCTCCCTCTGGCTACGGACCCTGGGAACAGGTCGCCTACGACCTGGTCGAGGGCCTGGTCGAGCTAGGCCACGATGTCACCGTCTTTGCTGCCGGGGGTGGTCGAAGTTCGGGACGGTTGGTCGCCACCGTTGCGGAGCCTCTCGATGCATCGCTTCTCGATCCTCGCCTCACCGAAGAGCTCCACATATTTCGTGCGATGGAGGCCGTGGTCGAAAGCCGGTTCGACGTCTTGCACTCCCACCTGCATGTTCATGCCCTGGGGTTCAGCCGCTTCCTCCCCTGCCCGATGGTTTCGACCCTGCATGGTTCCGCATGGAATGAGGAACACCACCCGATTCTCGCTTCATACAAGGAACAGCCCTTTGTTTCGATATCGGAGTCGGAGCGACATTTCCTTCCCGATCTCAACTACGTCGCCACCGTCCACAACGGCATCGACCTCGAGCTCTTCCCGCTCCGGGAGCACAAGGACGACTACCTCCTCTTCGCGGGACGGATGGCTCCGGAAAAGGCGCCCGATCTGGCGATCGAGGTGGCTCGGCGGACCGATCGTCGGTTGCTGCTGGTGGGCCTGATCGAACCGAGATACCGGGGCTACTTCGAAGCCAAGATCCAACCCCGGCTCGGGGACGGAATCGAGTACATCGGGGAAGCGCAGCGGTCGGAGTTGGCCGGGCTCTTGGGGAGAGCCGCCGGCCTCCTGATGCCGCTCCGGTGGGCCGAGCCCTTCGGGTTGGTGGTCGTCGAGGGCTTTGCTACTGGAACTCCAGTGGTCGCCTGGCGAGACGGCGCAATGCCGGAGTTGGTCCTCGAGGGCGTCAATGGGTTCCTCGTTGCCGGCGTCGAAGAGGCGTGCGCGGCGGTCGAACGCCTGGGGGACCTTGACCCAGGCGCGATCCACGGTTCGGCCCGCGATCGCTTCTCCCGCTCAGCTATGGCCGCGGGGTACACCACCGTCTACGAGCGTCTGGCAAGCGCGAAAAATCCGATAGCCTCAAACGTTTGACGCCGAGCCGACCCGGGTACTAGTCCTAACGGTGTTTTCTTGGGGGTTCTTCGGGTTCTGCCCCGATGGCTCGAAGGAGGTTTCAATTGTCGCAACCGGTCGCGATGGTCTCAACTTTTCCGCCGACGCGGTGCGGCATTGCCCGTTTCTCCAGCTCTTTGCGAGGGGCGCTCGAGCTGCGGGGACAGCCCGTGGCAATCGCCCGCCTAGTCGGCCTGCGGGACTTTCCCTCCTCCGATCCAGGGGTCGTCATCGAGTTCGACCCCGTTTCAGAAATGGGGATCGAGCGGGCTCGAAAAGTGCTCAACAGGTACCAGACGGTCGTCATCCAGCATGAATTCGGCATTTACGGCCCGGGTGACGGCGAGGCCGTAGTCGAACTCGTCGAGGGTCTGGAAGCGGCGATCATGACCGTTTTCCACACGATCCCGCTTCGTCCCCATCCCAACCAGCGCCGAATTCTTGAGGCCCTTGCCGATCGATCTGATCTCCTTTCCGTGCCCTCGCATTCGGCCCGGGTCGCTCTGGAAGACATCTTTGGAATCGCAGCCGACCGGGTCGTGGTGCTCCCTCACGGCTCAGGCTGGTCTCCGGCCGATGCCCGACCCGGGCGTCGTCGCAACCTGTTGACATGGGGACTGCTCGGCCCGGGCAAAGGAATCGAGCGGGCCCTCGAGGCCCTCGCTGGGCTCACACACCTCTCTCCACCGCCGACCTACCAAGTCGTGGGACAGATCCACCCCAACATCCTCCGGCGTCAAGGACCTGCCTACCGGGATGCCCTCAGTCGCCAGGCAGAGAGCCTCGGAATTTCGGAATTGGTGCGATTCGAAAGCTCCTACCAGTCGGAAGAATTCCTTTACCGGGTTGCGGCGCAAGCAGATGTAATAGTGATTCCTTACGACAATGACGAGCAGGTGTGTTCAGGAGTTCTGACCGAGGCGGTCACCCTTGGCCGACCGGTGGTGGCAACCGATTTCCCTCATGCTCGGGAATTGTTGGGATCCGGTGCCGGAGTCGTCGTCGACCATGGCGATATGGCGGGAATGGCGGCAGCGATCGAGCAATTCCTCACGGACGACATCGCCTACCGCCGAGCCGTCGAAGAAGCCCGGTCCGTGGCGCGGCGGTTGTCCTGGTCGGCCGTCGCGCAACGCTACGTCGAGTATTTCGATCGCCTCGGGGAATCGGTCGCAGTCAGCTAGCTTCCGCCGCGGGTGAGTGGCTCTCGTGGTAGAGGTCATCCCCACCGGCATCCGGCTCCGGCCAGACCCCGGCCGAGTGATTACCAAGCCCTTCTTGGCTCATACCGGTGGTCTCCCCGACAGCCAGGAACGTCTCCGTCGGATCGTCCGGCACACCATCGACCTCGATCCGCAAACGGTCGAAGAGTCCCTCGAGAACCTGCGGAAAGGATTTCAAACCCGCCACAGAGATATCGAGGCGATATGGGAGTCGAATCTGAAGTTCGTCGGCCAGATAGTGCCGGAGGTCGCAAAAGTTTCCGACCGCTCGCTGCGGATGCTGCTGGGAGCAACTTTCACCCAGGAGTACGCAATCGAAGGGGCCGCTCTAACCAATCCTTCCATCGTTGGGATCGGTGGATCCGAGTTCATCCTCAGCTTGCGCGCTATCGGGGAAGGGCATATCTCCTCCATCGAATTCCGGAGCGGTCGCCGGCGGCCTGATGGCGAGATGGAGATCGACCCACCTGGCGCCTATGCTGCCGCCGGTCGGCGATCTGAAATTCTGTTCGAGCGGGATCGGTTTGCTTCCAAGCTCGCCCAGATGGATGCCGAGGATGACATCGCCGACGAGGTCCTTGCCCTTCTCCCGCAGCAATTCGACGCCATCGAACTGGGCAATGCCCTGACGACTGTCACCGCGAAGGATCGGATTCACCCGCTGCAGGCCGAGACGACGACCCACGTATTTCGATGGCTAGCCAGCTCCAACTACGAGCTGGTTTTTGAGAACGAACCTCTCTCGGAACGAGTCCTCTTTCCAGCCGGGCCCTCCGACAGCAATGGAATGGAAGACGCTCGCTTTGTCCGTTTCACCGAGGACGACGGCAGCGTCAACTACTTCGCTACCTACACGGCTTTCGACGGAATTCGCATCCTTCCCCAGCTGATCTCTACGGCTGACTTCGTGCGTTTTCGGGTGTCGAGCCTCCACGGATCCTGCGCCCAGAACAAGGGAATGGCGCTCTTTCCACGACGCATCGACGGCAAGTTCGTGGCCCTATCCCGACACGATCAGACCAATCTGCATGTGCTCTGGGCAGACGATGTCTGGGATTGGAATCAAGCCGAGCGGCTCACTGGTCCCGAGGCCCCCTGGGAAGCGGTACAGGTCGGCAACTGCGGATCTCCCATCG
>DATFFB010000188.1:0-6941 GCA_035250485.1 Acidimicrobiia bacterium | reverse complement strand
GCGGCCTTCGACGACGAAGTCCCGACCAATGCTCGGCATGCGGGGGTAGGGGCCGAGTACGCCCACACCACCGCCCCTCTCCGGCGACTCGTCGACCGCTACGTCGGGGAGGTCTGTGTCTCCGTCTCCTCGGGGACTCCGATCCCGAGCTGGGTCCGTGAGGGTCTCCCGGCGCTGCCGGTGGTGATGGAGCGTTCAACGCGCCGGGCCCAGCAATACGAGGCCGGAATCATCTCCACCCTTGAGGCGGCGGTCTTGCGAGAAAGCATCGGTGAAATCTTCTCGGCTGTGGTGGTCGACGTCGACAAAGAGGGTGGAGTCATTCAGCTCACCGCGCCCCCCGTGACCGGTCGCTGCCGTGGCTTCAATCTTCCCCTGGGAAAACGGATATCGGCTCGGCTGGTCCTGGCCGATGTCGCCGCCCGACAGATCGCCTTCGAAATGGCTGATGGAACCGGAAAGTGATAATTACCGTCGAAGCAGCATGAAAACCAGAACGTTCTTACTGGCCGTCATCATCATCGCCTCAATTGCCTGTGGTCAGGCGGCGCCTTCTGAAGAGGGCGATGGTCTGGCGATGTGTGCTCCGGGTGTGACCGATTGCGTCGATGTCGTGATCGAGGACGTCGAATCCGGCCAGGTTGCCGAACCCACCGGCAACGCCCAAGACCCGACTCCCATCACCGAAGGTGAGTTTCTGGGAGCCGAGGGCAACGAGGTGCGGGTGCGAGTTTGGACCGGGGTCGAGCCCTGCGACACCTTGCACAGTGTCGAGGTAACCGAGACCGCCGACTCGGTCGACCTGGAAGTGCTCCACGGTGCCATCGACCCGGCCGCGATTTGTCCGGCCATCGCCATGGAGCGGATCATCGTGGCTCAGCTCCAGGCTCCCCTCGGAGACCGCATCCTCACCCTCTCAGGAGTCGAACTCGCTTGATCCGGAAAAGAGATCGTTGGACGTTTCGACCCGGCCCCTCCGACCGAGGTAGCCATGCCAAAGGAGACGGGCGGCGGTGGAGCGGTGAGGTCGCCAGCGCTCGCCGATGAGCTCGAGCTCCTGAGGGGTAGGGACAGCAGAAAGGGCCAGTGCCTCAGCCGTCGCCACCTGGAGCGCTCGATCGGCCACCGGCCAGAGATCGGGGCGGCCGAGACAAGCCAGGAGATAGACGTCGGCGGTCCAGCGACCGATGCCAGGGATGCGGGTCAGTTGCGAGCGCACGCCCTCGTCGTCCAAGGTGGCTAGCGAAGCCAGATCGAGATCTCCTCTGGCAACCGCCCCCGCCAGCTCTCGTAGGTAGCGATCCTTCTGGCGAGATACTCCGTCGGCCCTGAGCTCCTCTGGCGTGGTGGCCAATAGCGACTCCGGCACCATTCGGCCCAGGCGGGAATTGACCCGGCGATAGGCCGCCGCCGCGGAGGCCAGCGAGACCTGCTGTTCGAGGATGAAGAGCACGAGGCTTGGAAACCCGGTCGGGCGCTGCCAGAACGGTGGGATCCCAAACTCCCCCACCAAACGGGCGAGATCGCTATCCACCGCGATCAGGCCATCCACCGTCGCCGAGAAAGAGTCATGGCTCACGATTCCAACCTAGGAGGGTTCTCTTAGGATCGAGCCATGCCGGAAGGCGACACAGTCCTCGTCGCCGCCCACCGTCTACACGAAGCCCTCGCCACAGAGGAGCTGACGCGAACCGAGTTTCGGGTGCCCAGATTCGCCACGGTGGATCTGACGGGCCAGGTTGTCGCCTCGGTTGCTGCCCGGGGGAAACACATTTTGCTGCGAACCGATGCCGGCATCACCATCCACAGCCACTTCAAGATGGAAGGGGCCTGGCACCTCTACCGACCCGGTGAAAGATGGCGGGGACCGGGCTTTCAAGTACGGGCGGTGTTGGAGACTCGACCCTTCGTCGCGGTGGGTTTCCGGCTGGGCAAGCTCGAGGTGATCAAAACATCAAGAGAGAAGGCCCTACTCGGGCATCTCGGTCCCGACGTTCTCGGCCCCGATTGGGATCCCGCCGAGGTCGTGCGTCGGCTCCGGGCCCAGCCCCAGCGCCAAATCGGCACTGCCCTCCTGGATCAACGGACCGTGGCCGGGCCGGGAAACATTTACAAGTCGGAGGTGTGCTTCCTCCACGGCGTGAACCCCTTCGCCAAAGTAGACGAGGTTGAGAACCTCGCAGGCCTGGTCGACCTGATCAAAAAGCTCATGGAGGCCAACCGAGCGACCGGCCTGCAAGTGACTACCGGCGACCGCCGACCGGGTCGTTCGCGCTGGGTAGCCGGGCGCGCAGGTCTCCCCTGTCGACGATGCGGAGCCATCATTCGCGCCGCCGATCAAGAAAGCTATGGCTCGGATCGGATCACCTATTGGTGCCCGGGCTGCCAGGCAGGCAAGTCGCACTAACTGCGGGGAGTTGCGGGACTCTTTGCCGGCTAGGACGATCTGTCTGATGCCGTATCCGCCGCCCGTAATTGGGCGAGATGCCGAGCTCGCGGAGCTGAACGCGTTTCTGCGCCCGGAGAACAACTCACCGGCTGCGCTCATCGTCGAGGGAGACGCCGGAATTGGGAAAACCACCTTGTGGCGAGCGGGCATCGCAATGGCAAGCCCGTCATATCGGGTTCTCTCCGCACGGGCCACCGCGTCGGAGGCGGACTTTCCATTTGGGAAGCTCGCCGAGCTACTCGACGGGTGGGCGGAGACCTTCCTCCCAAAGCTGCCCTTGCCCCAACGTCATGGGTTAGAGGTGGCACTTCTACTCGCAGAGCCAAGCGAAGACGCGCCCCATCCGCAGACAATTGCGACCGGTTTTCTGGGGGCGATTCGGCTTCTTGCGGCCGAGAGCGCCTTGCTGCTCGCACTTGACGACGTCCAATGGGTCGACCGGCCGTCACGCCGTGCTCTCGAGTTCCTCGTCCGACGTCTGAAGGGGGAGCCCGTCAAATTTCTCCTTGCGGGTCGAGACGTCCCTGACCAGATCGGGCCGTTCGATCTTGTCCGCGCTCTTCCTGGTGAGCGTGTGTCTCGAATACGCGTCGGTCCGCTCAGCCTCGGCGCGGTCCACGAGCTGCTCCACACGCGACTTGGGCTTACGTTCCCGCGACCAACCCTCAGACGGATAGCCGAGGCCTCCGGTGGCAACCCATTCTTCGCACTCGAGATTGCCCGCACCGTGTCAAGCAGGCATGTCGACGTCGATCCTGGTGAGCCGCTGCCCGTTCCTGAGACTCTGCACGACGCTGTCTCTGATCGCCTCGAAGGGCTCCCAATCGAGGCGCGAGAGGCGCTTCTCATCGTTGCCCTGGCCGCCGACCCGACAGTCCAGCTCATCCGAACAGCGCTTCCCGGAGATCCCTGGGAGCGCCTGCGTCCGGCTCTCCAAGGAGAGGCGATTGAGCTCAACGGAGACCGCATTCGATTCACGCATCCGCTGCTGGCATCGGCGACCGAAGCCGGCTCTGACCTCGGCCGGCGCCGCGACGCACACCGGCGGCTGGCAGGCATAGTTCCGGAACCGGAAGAACGCGCCCGGCACCTCGCACGCGCGGCGGATGCGCCTGATGAAGCCGTGGCCGCCGAAGTCGAACGAGGGGCGACGCGAGCCCTGGCGCGCGGGGCGCCGGCCGTCGCCGCGGGACTTGCCGAAACCGCCGGGCGGCTCACTCCGACGGACCGTCCTGACGCCGCAAGAAGGCGGATGTTGGCGGCGGCCATGAACCATACGTACGCCGGCTCTCTCGACCGGGCAGAGAATCTCCTCGAGAGGCTCATGGCCGAGACATCTCCTGGACGACCTCGGGCGGAAGTGCTAGCCCGGCTGGCGTACGTCCACTTCCTCCGAGGACGCGTAATAACCGCCTCAATCCATGAGCTAGAGCGGGCGCTCATCGAGGCGGACAACGAGCCGCAGCTTCAGTCGGAGATTGAACGCTCGCTCGCCTGGATGCAGGAATCCGCCGGAGACGTCCACGCCGCATATAGACACGCCGCGACCGCCGCCCAGCTCGCCGAAGATCTCGACGAGCGGGCGCTACTCGCCGGTTCGCTAGCGGCGCTGGCCTATATGAAGTTCATCGCCGGGCGTGGACTCGATATCGAGCTAATCGAGCGGGCCGTGAGTCTTGAACCTGAACGCACGCCATTCGTTGCGCGCCCAGCTTGGATCTACGGGATACTGCTCCAATTCGCCGGCGAGCACCAGCATGCACGGTCGGTACTCGAAAGGCTCGAGCACGACAGCCATGAGCGCGGCGACGATATCGAGATCCCCTTTGCACTAAGCAGCATGGCGCGACTGGCACTGCGCGCAGGCGACGTTCCGCGGGCGCGGCAGATCGCCACCGAGTGTCTCGAGTACACGATGCAGATGGGGTTCGAGATAGAGCAGTCGTTCGCTCTCGCCACCGCCGCGCTTGTGGAGGCGCATCTTGGTGAGGTGCAGGCAACGCGAGAACTGACGAGGCAAGGGCTTGCGCTCGCGGAACAAGCCGGAGTTGGAACTGACTGTTACCAGCTGCTGGCCATAAGCGGGTTCCTCGAGCTCTCGGTCGGAGACGCCGCAGCCGCACATCACCGGCTGGCGCCGCTCATCGAGGCCCTCGCCGCTGCTGGGTTTGGTGAACCCGCTGTCTTCCGGATCGAGCCTGATGAGATCGAAGCGTTGATTGCACTGGGACGGACCAAAGAGGCCAAGGCGGTGCTTGACAAGCTCGCCGAACATGCCCGGGCGGTCCCCAACCCTTGGACGGTTGCAGTCGCGGCGCGGGCCCGCGGGATGCTGGAAGCAGCGTCCGGCGACGCTCCTAGGGCGGTTAAGACTCTCGAGGATGCAAGCGACAAAGCCGCCCGTCTAGGTGAACCGTTCGAGCTTGGCCGGACGCTGTTGGCGCTCGGCGCCGTGCAACGGCGGGCCAAGCGATGGGCCGATGCGCGGCGATCGCTCGAGGAAGCGAGGCGAACCTTCGAAAGAGTCGGCGCACGTCTTTGGCTCGAGCGCGCAGAGGAGGAGCTCGGCCGCGTTCCGGGCCGGCGATCGGGCGGCGAGGCTCTGACGCCGACCGAGCGGCGCGTCGTCGAACTCGTTGTGGAGGGTCGCCCGAACAAGGAGGTCGCCGCCGAGCTGTTCGTCAGCGTCAAGGCGGTTGAAGCAAACCTTTCACGGATCTACGCGAAGCTCGGGGTCCGCTCGCGCGGCGAGCTCGCGAGGCGATTTGCCAGCGAAAGCGACTCGAAACTATAGGGATTTCTCCACTAGGCGGGCGAGAGCTCGACCCGTAGCGTCGACGCTATGACGACGTACCTGGTCGAGGCTTACGCTCCGGCCGGGCTCGACCTGAGCGAGGTCGAAGCTCGCGCCCAGGCGGCAGCCACGGCGATGGCCGACGAGGGCGTTGTTGTCGAGTATGTGCGCCCGATCTTCGTACCCGGGGACGAAACGTGCTTTCACCTGATCGAGGGCAGGTCGGAAGCCGGAGTAATCGAGCTGATCCGGCGGGCGTCGTTGTCGTTCATCAGGATTACGGAGACTCGCCCGTGAGTCGACTCGCGTTCTCGATGGTCGCCGTGCGATTGAAAGGAGTGGAGGAGCAATGGTCAACATCAGGAGCCTGTTCAGGTTGCGCCTGACCGTCGTGGCGGCGGTCGTGGGAATGTTCGCCTTCGGGGCGGTACAGGCGTCTGCCTCGAACGCACCAGTGGTGATCCCGTACGAGAAGACGTGCATCGCATCCGCAACCGGCGTTCACTGCGAAGGCACCGTGAGCGGTGGCACGATCAAGATGGACGTCACCGGCTTCCGGGAAACCGGCAAAGTCTTCCAGTTGACGATGACCGAGGAAATCACACTCGACGACGGCACCTGGTTCCGGGCCGAGATGCGTACCCACCAAACCCCAGCCGGGTTCATAGTGTTGAACGGCACGGTCACGGACGGCGCATATGAGGGCGCTCAGGTCCACCAGCGAAGCAACTTCGACGGCTTGATCGGTGGCGACCCGAGCGTGTCGCACTGGATCGGAGAGCTGCAGCTCATGCCGGCTACTGGGTGAGCCGGACCACCGGCGAGGCGAAAGGCCGGGCCGATCCCGGCCCTTCGCCCGGGTGGCTACCGTCCTCAGTCGATGTGCCATGACTACGACGCTCACCCGCCAATCCGACCAGTTGTCGGCGCCGCCGTCGATCACCGCGACCTGGTTCTTACCGCTGACGACGGCAACATGTTCTTGGCCTACGAGGCCTATGCCGAGGGAGGTGGAAACACCGGGGTCGTCATCCTCCCCGACGTCCGCGGCATCTATCCCTTCTACAACGAGCTTGCGGTCCGGCTGGCCGAAGCCGGCCACGATGCAGTGACCATCGACTACTTCGGTCGAACCGCAGGCCGTCACATTCGCTCCGAAGACTTTCCCTTCCGCGAACACGTCGACCAGACAACCTTCGAAGGGGTCCGTCTCGATGTTGCGGCGGCCGTCGAACTCCTCCATGAGGACCGGCCCGATCGCAAGGTCTTCACCCTCGGTTTTTGTTTCGGCGGCTCCAGCTCATGGCAGCAGGCAGCCAACGGCCATGGGCTCGCCGGGGCGATCGGGTTCTATGGGGTACCTGGTCGAGAGAACCGACCCCTGGGGGCTCCCTCTTCGATCGCCCTGGCAACCAAGATGGAATGTCCGATACTTGCCCTCATCGGTGGTGACGACGCCTCCATCCCACCGGAGATGGTGGAGGAGTTCGACCAGGCCCTGACCAAGGCCGGGGTCGAGCACGAGATCCATGTTTACCCGAATGCCCCGCACTCGTTCTTCGACCGCGCCCAAGAGCAGTTTGCCGAAGAATCGGCCGACGCCTGGAAAAGGGTGCTGGCCTTCATCGACCGCTACAGCTGACTCCCAGCGAGTGAGCGCCTGGACCAACTGGGTCGGCAACCAGAGCTTTGCGCCTC
>DATFFB010000187.1:0-2007 GCA_035250485.1 Acidimicrobiia bacterium | reverse complement strand
CGACTATCCACGGGGCGTCGCCAACTGTCTCGTCGAGGCACCCAGTCCGGAAGTGGTCAATCAGATCCATGGCCTCTCCCATGGCATGTTGGCCAACCGGGTCATCCCCGTCGATCGCTCGGAGGTGGCGGCAATATTGGGCCGGCTCACCGATCCCGACGACGGCCCAATCGACGAGTCGGCCACCCGCACCATCGTCTTTACCGACATCGTCGGCTCCACCGCCTTGCTCGATACCCTCGGTGACGAGGCAGCGGTTCAGATCCTTCGGGACCACGATCGGCTCGTCCGCAGTCTCCTCGACACTCATGGCGGTCGCGAGGTGAAGCACACCGGTGATGGCTTCATGCTGGCGTTCACCTCGCCCCAAGATGCGCTCCGGTTCTCGATCTCCCTTCAGCGAGAGCTGCACCGGCGAGGGATCTCGATCCGGATCGGACTCAATACGGGAACCCCGGTGGCCGAAGGTCGCGACTTCTTCGGGATGGCGGTGAATGTGGCCGCCCGCCTTTGTGAACTCGCGGGGGCGGGAGAGATCCTCGCCTCCGAGAACGTCGTCGGCGAAGCTACCGACGCGGAATTTGGCTTCACCCAGGTCGGGCCCACCCAACTTCGGGGCCGAACCTCTCCCGTGGCCGTCTATCGCTTGGACTACGCCTGATGACAGCAAAAGAGTTCGCCACCGTGCTCGGGCGCCAGATGGCATACATCGAAGAGGGTGAGGGAGATCCGATCGTCTTTCTCCACGGCAACCCCACTTCTTCGTATCTCTGGCGCAAGGTGATCCCCGAGGTCCGCCACCTCGGCCGATGCATCGCTCCCGATCTGATCGGGATGGGCGATTCGGACAAGCTTCCCGACAGTGGGCCCGATTCATACCGGCTGGTCGAACATCGCCGCTATCTCGAAGCCTTGCTCGAACAACTTGGCGTCACCGAAAACGCGACCCTGGTCATCCACGATTGGGGCTCTGCCCTCGGCTTCGACTGGGCCCGGCGTCATCCGGAGGCCGTCAAAGGGATCGTCTACATGGAAGCCTTGGTGGGACCGCTCGCCTCGTGGGAGCAGTGGCCGGAGACAGCCCGTTCGATCTTCCAGGGCTTTCGGTCCGAGGCGGGCGAGTCTCTGATCCTCGAGAAGAACTACTTCATCGAACGCGTGCTGCCGGCTTCGGTCCTCGATCCGTTGGCGGAAGCGGACATGGCGGAGTATCGCCGGCCCTACCTGGAACCCGGCGAATCCCGACGCCCCACGTTGAGCTGGCCGCGGCAGCTGCCAATCGGGGGCGAGCCTGCCGATGTGACCCAAATCGTCAGCGATTACCAGCAGTGGTTAAAGACGAGCGAAGTTCCCAAGCTCTTCATCGAAGCCGATCCCGGCTTCTTCTCGGCGGGCATCGCCGCCGCTACATCGCGCTGGCCCCATCAGGACGCGGTCAAGGTGCGCGGTCATCACTTCCTCCAGGAGGACTCGGGACCCGAGATTGGGAAAGCCATCGCCGCCTGGCTCGCGCGCTAGGTGCCGCTTCCCAACCGGGTCGACCCCTGGGGCGACCTCCATGCCGTCACCGCCCGGGGAACCTTTACCGGCAATCGCGGCTGCTTGGTGAACGATGAGGGCGAGCTGGTCCGCCACCACGAGAACAACGCTTGGATCACCTGCCGCCTGGCGTTCAAAGGGTGGAAGCACCCCCTCACCCAACCTCACACCTGGACCCCGCTCTTCTTCCTCGACGAAGCGGTCGCTCTCGCCGCCGGGCACCGCCCCTGCGCCCTTTGCCGGCGGTCGGACTTCAACTCCTATCGCCGCGCCATCGCCGAGGCCGAAGGTCTGGCTCAGCCTCCGACTGCCAGAGAGATCGACCAGCGCCTCGCCTCCGAGCGTCTGACCCCGGGCCGCGGTCTCTCCCGGGGCGGGGACCGCAAGACCTCGCGGGCGCTCCTCCCCAGTCTCCCGTCCGGCACCATCATCGCTAACGGAGACGGCACTCCTCTGCTGATCGATGTC
>DATFFB010000186.1:0-29964 GCA_035250485.1 Acidimicrobiia bacterium | reverse complement strand
GTCCAAGACCTGGTGGGAGACAAGATCGTTGTTTGTGACGCCGACGAGGCCGACTGGCTGGAGCTTCATTTGGATCACGGATTTCAATCCCTCATGTCGACCCCGGCGCTGGCCATGTACCAGACCCCGGACAAACGACCCATCCACGACTACACGCGGCTGGCCGACAGCGGCGACACCGCGAGCGCTTGGGCCTTGCACGGCACTCTCAAACGGGAGCGGGATGCGTTCGGGCGTTGGATGCGAGACAGCTGGCTCGCCCGGGGCGAGGGCGCAATTCCCATTGCCGAACTCAAGACTTGGCTCGCCTTGATGGGTCTGCCGCAGGGGCCGGTGCGACCGCCTCTGATTCCGCTCGGCGACGAGCGGACCGAGGCGCTGCGCGCCGACCTCGATCGCTTGGGCCTGCTCGATTCGATCTCATGATCAAGAGACGGAGGAACTCATGACGTCGACCGATATTGACTTCAAGGACGCCGCCGGCCAGATGCATACCGAGGCCTTCGGGGCCATAGCCAACTCGCCGTGGTACTCCGACGCGGTCTATGAGCGATTCTCCGACGCCGAGTACCAACGTCGGTTCGACGCCACCCGAGCGAAAATGAAGCGGCTCGGCCTAGACGTCCTCATCGCATCCGGTGGGCCTAACCATTGGAGTTGGGGCGGGGGAATGCGCTGGCTTAGCAACCACTGGGAATGGCATGGGATGTCGGCCTATGTCGTGGTGCCCCCGGAAGGGGAGCCGGTCCTAATCTGCGGGCCCGGCGGCGCCCATCGCGAAGCCGTGCGCCGCGCCACACCACTGCAAGATGTGCGGCACTCCCGCTGGGGGCGCTCGGGCGATGTGATCGTCGAGCTCATCAAGGAGTGGGGACTGGCCGACGCCACCGTCGGCATTTCCCATGTCGATCCCGTATACGGCCACCATCTGCCGGTGGACGAATGGGAGCGTCTCCGGGAGGGCTTGCCCGAGGCCAAGTTGGAGCGGGTGGGGGACTTCTTCCATGAACTTGTGCATACCAAGAGCCCGGAGGAGATCGAATGCGTTCGCCAGGCGGGGAGGCTTATGGACCTGGCCTTCGGGGCCATGATCGCCGCTGCCCGTCCCGGAGTCACCGAGTACCAGCTCGCCGCTGCCGCCACCCACGCGGTGATGGAAGGTGGCGGTCAGATGGATTTCAACATCATCGGGTCGACGCGGATGGATGACCCGGGGATGGTGTTCGGCAATCCGTGGCCGTCGAGCCGTCGCCTGGCGAAGGGCGACATCATCATCAATGAGCTGGCTTGTGGCTACAACGGCTACTCGGTGCAAATTGGCGGCCCCATCTGCATCGGGGAACCGCCGTCGTGGATCCGGGAGTTCTTCGACGAGGTGGTGCTGCCGGGCTACGACCTCATGGCCTCCCAACTGATCGGGGGCAACAGCTGGGACGACGTGATGAAGGCCAGTCAGTTCTTCCGCGACAAGGGATACGACTCTCGACCCCTCTTCCTTCATTGCATCGACTTCACCAGCCACACCCCGCACGTGATGTGGGACCACGTGGTGGCCGAGGACAACGAGCTCGATCTGGTCCCGGGAATCGTGGCGATGCTCGAGCCAACCATCATCACCCCCGATGGGTTGCTCGGGATTTTCTTTGGACGAACCTACGTCCTCACCGACGGCGGACACGAACAGGTGACGAACTTCCCACACGAGCTAGTCGTCGTCTGACGAATCGTCGGTCCGTGCGTGATCGCTTCCCCTCGTGGACGCTGCGATTCAGCTGGCGATACGCCGAGCGACCGGCTTTATATGAGCGAACATGCTGCGGCTGTTCCATGTAGGGAAGGCTCGGACCAGCGAGGACGGTCCGTGTAATTGGATGCGGCCACCGCGGATCGCCTCAGCCCAGCTGAGCTGGCCGGCGTGCCACTTGACAAAGGCCTCAGCTTCAGCGGTTATGTAGAGGTCCTCGTCAAGGCCCGGGTACGTCTTGCAGATCTCGGTGTCACCGCCCTCGATCAGCAGCCAGTACCGCTCACGAGACTGGCGACCGGTGAAGTCGAACTGGACGACGACCCGCCGGTCTGGGAGCCGGTCGCGGCGTAACGCGTTACACATAGACCACAAGGCCACGAAAGGATCGAGGTTCTCCGGAGCGATCTCGAGCCAGCGTGCCCCCCACTCGCCAAGCGACGCGCAGACCTTGAATAGGTCATGACCGGCAGGCGTGAGTTCGTAATAGCGCCCGCTCCCCGCCGGCTTGGGCGACGTCTCAACAATGCCGAGCCGTTTGAGCTGTCGGAGGCGTTGCGAGAGCAGCGTGCGTGAGAGCCCCGGCGCACCCTCGAGGATCTCGCCGAAACTCCTACAACCGAGGTACAGGTTGCGGACAATCAGCGGTGTCCATCGCTCGCCGAAGATCTCGGCCCCGCGGGCGATGGGGCAGTACTGGCCGTAAGTGCGCATGACGCCATTGTTGCCCACCCCGCACGCGGTTTGAAGTCCAGATTCTTGACTTCACAACAGGGGTCCCTGGCTGTCCAATCAAGGCCGTCGATGCATTGACCCGACGACCAACCAGTGGACTACGAAGCGGAGGCAGCGACCATGGAAATCGACAACTTCTCAGGCCAGGTGATCACGGCGGACCATGCCGAATACGACACGGCCCGAGCCGTGTGGAACGGCGCCATCGACCGGTACCCCCGACTTATCGCCCGATGCCGCAGGGCCGCCGACGTGATCGCGGCGGTCCGGTTTGCCCGCCAGCTCGGTCTCGAGATTGCGGTCCGGGGTGGGGGCCACAACGTGGCCGGAACGGCGGTGTGCGACGACGGCATCGTCATCGATCTCTCGTCGATGGGGACAGTCCGGGTCGACGCCGAGAACCGCACCGCCCAGGTGCAGGGCGGCGCCCTGTGGGGACACGTCGACCAACAGTCACAAGTCCACGGACTGGGCACCACCGGCGGCATCGTCAGCCACACCGGCGTCGCAGGACTCACCCTTGGCGGTGGCATCGGCTGGCTCATGCGCAAGCACGGTCTAACGATCGACAACGTGCTCGCCGCCGACGTCGTGACGGCTGAAGGCGACCTACTGCGGGCATCCGCGAAAGAGCATCCGGACCTCTTCTGGGCAATTCGTGGTGGGGGCGGCAACTTCGGTGTCGTTGCCTCATTCGAGTTCCAGCTCCACGCCGTCGGACCTGAAGTCCTCGCCGGCCCCATTTTCTGGGAAGGAGACGACGCCGCCGATGTCCTCCACTTCTACCGCGACTTCGTGCGCAACGCCCCCGACGAACTCGGCACGGTGGTGAGGTTTGGCACCGCGCCGCCACTGTCCGTCATCCCGCAAGACCTGCATTGGCGGCCTGTCATCTCGGTGGGCGTCTGCTACGCAGGACCGGTGGAGGATGCCGAAGAGGTGGTCCGTCCTCTGCGCTCCTTCAAGAGCCCCGTCCTCGATCTGATGGCACCCACGACCTATGTGGCCCACCAAAGCGCCATCGACTCCACGGTGCTGCACGGCTGGAAGTACTACTGGAAGTCCACGTACCTCCCCGAGCTGAGCGACGACCTGATCGACGTGCTCGCCGAAAACGCGTTCGCATCCTCTTCACCTCGCTCGTATGTGGCCATGTTCCACCTGGGTGGCGCGGTCAGCCGGGTACCCGAAGCCGCCACCGCCTTCGGGAACCGACACGCGTCACATGCCATCACCCTCGACGGGGTGTGGCGGTCTGGTGACGACTTCGCCGACAGAGAGATCGCGTGGGCCCAGCGCTTCTTCGCCGCCCTCGAGAAGTACCGTGACGGCGTATACGTCAACTTCCTCGGCGCCGATGAGGGTTCCGATCGGATCCGTGAGGCTTATGGCAGTGCGATCTACGAGCGACTCGTGGATGTCAAGACCGAATACGACCCGGACAACATCTTCCACCACAACCAGAACATCCGTCCCGTGTTCGAGCGGGAAGGTCAGCCACTTAGCTTGTCGGCCAGCCAGCGGAAGGTGGCCGGGGCCCAGTGGTTGAAGTGCTTGAAGGCGCAATGGCCGTCATCGGGGTAGATCCGGGCTTCCTTGCCGGTGGCAGGGCCGGTCTCGAGCATGAAATAGATATTGCCAATCGGCGCCAGATGGTCGAGTTTGCCGTTGATCATCAGCACCGGCATGGTGATGTTGTCGACGATTCCTTGCTCCGAGAGCGCCCACCGGGAGAAGTCAGCCCGCTCCTGCTCAACTGAGGTTGGCGGGAATGAGGGGGGATCGTCGGGTGCCCCGAAGCGCCACTCGGCTCGCTCGTTGCGGACCCTGACGAACTCCTCGAGCTCTTCGTCACCCATGACATAACCAAAGGGATGCCCGGCGCTGGCCACTACCGCCTGCAGCTTTGCTGGGGCAGTCCCCGCCAACTGCATCACCGAGTATCCGCCCCGGCTGATCCCAAAGGCCCCAATCCGCTCATCATCCACCTCGGGCCGACCGGCGAGATAGTCGACCGCGGCCTCCCAGGCGCTCACCGATTCCGGGGCCCAGGGAAAAGGGTTCTCGCCGGTCCCGGGTCCATCCATCACGAGGGCGGCGAGATTGTTTTCGATGCACATGTCCTGGGCCCAGCCCCGATCCTCCTTGAATACGTCGGCGCCGCACATGACGAGGACCGCAGGCACCGGCGCCTCGGCGTGGGGCGCTCGAAAATGGGCTCGAATGGTCTTGCCCTGATGCGCGAACTCGACGATCTCGATCGGTGGATCGAGGTGAGCGCATGCCTTTCGATAGGCCCGGGCGCAGTCTTCGCTGATTCGCCGTTTGACCTCTGACACCTCGCCGGGGAAACGGCCGATGGCGTAGTAGGTCTTGGCCTGGAGGTAGGCGCGCCTCGACCCCTCGAAGTCACCCGCTTCCTCGAGCCGGTCGCCCTCGGCCTCGTGCCGGCGACCCAGCTCTTCCCACACCGGGACCCACTTGTCCTCGGTCGTGCCCTCGAGGCGGGCCACGGCCGCTTCGAGTTCGGAGATATCGTCGATCATCGAATACCACCGCCGGTAGAAGCCACCGTGGACGATGACGAACGGGTCCTCGTTGGGGGCAAAGCCGAGCTCGAGGGTCATGGCAACCTCCTCACTTTGAAATCACTTCCTCGATGTTGGTCCCGAGATCATCGAGGATCACCATCGCCGCGTTGCGACCCGGGGCACCCGTGATTGACCCCCCCGGGTGGGTCGTGGCTCCGGTCTGATAGAGGCCGGGGATCGGCATTCGATGTTGAGCCCATCCGGGGACGGGTCGCTGGGCCCCACCGTAGGCGAGACCCCGATCACCCCCGTGGATCGTCCCTCGATACATGTGGGGGTTGGCAGCCTCGATGTCGACGGGGCTCTTCGCCTTGCGGGCGAGGATGGTCTCGTCAGTGAGGTTGGGAGCGCACTGCTGGAGGATTCGCAAGTGCTCCTCCGCCAGGACATCCTTTCCCGTCTCCCAATCACCGAGCTCCTCGGGCACCTCGTAAGGAGCCAGGCTGAGGATCTTCACCGTGTGGTGCCCTTCTGGGGCCCGCGAGGGGTCGACGATGGTTGGGGTGGCGAAGAGGAGGAACGAGCCGGGTCGGTGGAGACGACCTTGACGTAAACCTCTCCCGAACTCGATGACGTCTTCGGCCCAGGGTGCCGGTCCGGCCGAGACCGGCTCGACTTCCCCTCCTTCGATCGGGAACCTGGGTGCCTTGGTGGTGGCGTAATACGAAGCGAAGGAGGAGAGCCCCTCGTCGTAAGTGTCGACGCCATAGAGAAAGTCCTCACCCCAGACGTCGGTCGGTGCCATCTCGACCAGCTTTTTGATGTGGATCGAGGACACCACGCCCTTCCGAGCCCGATACTGGTTTCCGCGACTCGTCTCGACCCCGACGCATCGCCCTCCTTCCACGATCAGCGAAGTCACCTGGGTTTCGGTGATCGCAGTGCCCCCGGCCTTCTCGAGAGCCGCCACGATGGCCTTGGGCAGGCTCGACGACCCCTCCACCGGTACCGACCAGCTCCGCCGCTGGCGCCCTCCGACCAGGGAGTAGGCCAGGTAACCGGAGCCGGGTGACTCGATTGGTTGTGCTGTTTGGAAGGCCATCCATGCCATGAAGGCGCGCATCTGCCGGCTCTCGAATTCGCGTTGGATCACCTCCCATGCAGACATCACGTTTCGACGCATCCAAACCGTGCCCATGGGGTGGCCGGCGAGACGCTCGTCGAGGGAGGGGCCATACCCAATGGGGGTGAAGCGGTACTCCCCGTAAATTCCCTTCACCGTGTCGAACTCGTCCAGCATTCGTTTATAGGCGCTGGCGTCGCTCTTCGAGAAACGGGTGATTTCTGTGAGCGTGCGATCGAGGTCGAGCCACATCGTGAAGCGGTCGCCGTCGGGGAAGACGACGTGGGCGACCGGATCTGGGTCCAGATAATTGAGGCCAAACTCCGACATCAAACCCAGCTCGTCCTTGGCGAGCAACGGGTTCACCTGGATCAGGGTGTGTCCGGTGGAACAGGTGTCGAACCAGAACCCGGGCAGCAGGATCTCCTCGGTCGCAGCGCCGCCACCCATCTCGCTCCGGGCGTCGAGCACCACCACCTCGTAACCCGCCCTCGCCAGGTAGGCGGCAGTGATCAGGCTGTTGTGGCCGCCTCCGGCCACAACGAAGTCAGTGGTCGTGGTCATTCGGCCTCCTCGATCGTTTTGGGTGGGATCACCGGCAGGAGTAGATGGGAAGGATGGTCCGGACCCACGTGCAGGGTCACCCGGCCGCCGAACACTTCTTCTGGCCGGTCGTCGGGGTCGGCATGAGTCATACCGCCAGTGCCGCGAGTGGCGTAATAGAAGCTCTGGCCGTACTCATCGAGCGGTCCCCGGTACTCATAGTCCCTCCCCCTGATCCAGAGTTCGAGCCAGTAGCCGGGTGGCACCACGATGCATGTGGGAACGATCTCGATGTCGAGCTCGTAGACAGCGCCCGGTTGCAGAGGATCGATGCGATCGTGAGGATGGAAGGGCCGCCAGGGTTTGCTCTTCACGGGGTCGAGCGCGCGGTGAGAGGCGCGGAGCCAGCCGTTGGCGATCGGCGTGTTGGGGTCGGTGGATCCTTCGAAGGTCACCTCGTTGCCCCCGGGATCGAACAACTGCAGAATCAGGAACAGATCGGCGTCCTTGGTCGTGGACGAGATGAACAGCTTGGCGGCGACAGGCCCGGTGATCTCGGTCTCCTCGGTGAAGGGCGTGGTCGCGAAGTGCAGTCCCTCACCCATTGCCTCGTATCGCAGCGTCGCTCCAATCTCGACCGGCTCGGGGGAGAGCGACTGGTTGCCGTGGAGGTGGAGCGTGGTCCAGACGGTGCGGGCCAAGGGCCATTCATCCTCGCCACGCCACTCGAATTTCTCGCCTGGGTAGCGGATGTTGAGCTGAACCCGAGGAGTGTCATCGAATCCGTTGTCAACGCCCTTGAGAAAGTGATCGAAAAAGCGCTTCTGGAGATCGCGCCCATAGGCGGAGTAGAAGTGAGTCCAGTGGGTGTCGCCGTGGGCCTCGAGCCACTTCTGATCCGAAAGCGCCTCGACGAACCCACCGAAGTTTCCCCGCGGGTGGATCCCCTGACCGCCCCAGTTGGCAGCTGAAAGGAATGGAACGGTCACTTTCTTGAGATCGATGGCCCGACCGCGATGCCAGGCGTCGTCAAGGGGATGGGACTTGATATCGGGAAACGACTCGATCCGGTTGGCGTCGAGGGCCTCGTCGGAGAGGTCGACTGGGCCGGCCACCGACTGTCCGGTGTTGGGGTTGACCGGTGCCCGCGACCCGCGCCCATACTGGATCGGATCGATCTGACGCTCCTGCCACCGCCTGGTGAACTCGCTCAGGATCCCCCCGTGGTAGTAGGCGTCGCGATAAGGGTCACAGAAACCCTCCCAGGCGATGAACGCCGCCAGATGCTCGGGTTGACGCTCGGCCGCGGCCCAAGCCATGACCGCGTAATAGGAGATGCCCATGATCCCGACCCTGCCGTTGCTCCACGGCTGGGCGGCGGCCCATTCCACCGACTCCGCGATGTCGTCGTACTCCTTCGGATTACGGGGCCAGAGAATGCCTGGGGACCAGCCTGCCCCCCTGGAGTCGATGCGCACGACCACGTAGCCATCGGGCACCCACCGCTCGGGATCGGTGACCTCCCAGGCCTGGTACTTCCCCGTGGAGCCCTCGAGAACGGTGGGATCTTTGGCCAGGAGCTTGTCCCATTGCATCTGGTAGATGGGGCCGTTGAACGGAAGACCCTTGGCGTAGACGCCATGGGAGAGGATCACCGGAAATGTGCCCTCCGCGTCGGGACGAAAGACGTCGGCGCGCAGCACGGCTCCATCGCCCATGGTCACGGGCACCTGGTAGTCGATGCGCATCCCGTCGGCGGCGATGGTGAACGTGTGCTCGTCGCCGCGAGAGGTCATATGACCCGGCCGCCCAGCCTCTCCGCCATCCAGTCGTCCACCCAGGGGGCGAATTTGTACGCCAGGTTGCTGACGCCGTGGGTGGCTTCGTCGACCGTGATCAGAGTGGCGTTGGGTGCCTCTGCGGCGATTCGCTGGGCGTGGTCCACACCGATGAGTGGATCGAGCATCCCGTGCACCACCGCGAGGGGCTGGCTGATCTTGCTCGCGACGTCGGTCAGGTCGAGGGCCTTGGCCTGTTCTCGAGCCTCCGCCGCCGACGACGACCACGAGTACTTGCGAAACGCGTTTCTGGTGACAGCCGGGAGCTCGTCCCAGCAGTCGATCCAGCGATAGGGACCGCAATTGGCCACCGCCGCGGTGACCCGCGGCTCGAAGGCGGCCGCCCGACAGGCGTAGTAGCCGCCGAGACTGGCTCCGATCAGACCCACCCGGCCGGCGTCAATGCGATCGTCACCTTCCAAAAAGTCGATAGCGGCGGACACAGCCACTTCGTAGTCATGGCGGATCGGCAGCTTGGGGCTGATCTCGCCCTGGCCGGGGCCGTCGAGACTGAGCACCGCCATTCCTCGTCGAAGCAGCGACCCGCGCCCTCCATGCCGTTGCTCCTTGGTCGAGTCCAAACCGGGAAGGAAGATCACCACTGGGTGCGGAGCATCGCCGGGAGGAATGCTGAGCAGGCCCGAAAGGTCGGCTTCGGGGAAAGGGATGGCGACTTTCTCGACGGCGGGCTCCATGTAGGGGAGCACCCGGTCGTGACACTCCAGCATCCTGGCCAGGCCGTGGGCATGAGCCGCTTCGTCGTCGACGGAGAGAAAGTAGGAGAGGTGATAGCAACGCGCCGCCGACACGAAGTGGCCCACTGACGAGACGCGACGACCCTCATCCCATGCCGCTTCTCCCAGTCTCTCGTGATCCTCGGCCGTCTTCATCCACTCCGGGCCCCAGTCCGGCCAGGCTTTGATGCGGCCCGTCGTCGCCGTCAGGTCGCCCAACTCGATGTGACCATGGAGAAACCTGGCCGCCCAGATGTCGAGGACCTCTTGGACCTCCGGGTCTTCGTGGTGAAGGGTGCGGGTGGTGGCGGGATCGACCCTCATCGAAGTGCCCCCGCCCTCTCCACCATCGGTGCCACCGCCACTGCCTCACCGTTGTGTTGTGAGGATTCCAACGCGGCGTGGACTACCGCGAGGGCGCGGATCGCCTCTAGCGCTCCCACCTCGATTTCGGCGTCACCCCGGATGGCGAGGGCGAACTCCTCGAGCTGTTCTCGGAACATGTCGGTCGCGGGGATGTCCACTGGCGGTCGGACCGACTCGCGGTAGGCCTGACTGACCAGCGAGCTCTTCGAGTCGACCAGGTGGGACTCATCCCAATTGTTGAAGTCGAGGTCGTAGAACAGATTTGCCTCCGTCCCTTGCAGGCGAAGCTGGTAAACCCCTGGTGAAGCCCATCCCGTTCCCAAGTAGCCAAGCGGTCCCGACTCGAACTCGAGGATCGACATGACCGCATCGGGGACCTCGGCCCGGGTGTAGAGCTTGCGGGCATGGCTTGACACGGCCGCCACCGGGCCGAGCAGATATTGCAAATTGTCTGCGTGGTGAACCCCAAGCTGGATCATGGCCCCGCCCGGGCTCTTGTCGGCGAACCATCGCCAGGTATCCGTGGTCAGTTCCAGCCCCCGCTCATTGGAGAAGTTTGCTTCGGCCAGTGAAACCCGGCCGACCTTGCCGGTCTCGACCCACTGCTTCATCGCTCGATGTCCCCCGAGCCGACGAGCGCTGTGGCCCACGGCGAAAGGCCGGCCGGAGGCGGTCGCCGCCCGGGCGATGACTCCGGCGTCTTCCATGGTGTGTGCGATCGGCTTGTCGGTGTAGACGGCCTTGCCTGCGTCCAAGCTCTCCAAGATCACGGTTTTGTGCGTGTCGTTAGGCGTTGTCACCAGCACCCCTTCGATCTCGGGGTCGGCTAAGAGCTCGTCAAGTGTTGCCGCCGCTCGGGGGATCCCGAACTCCTCTTGAAACGCGGCGCGGCGCTCGGCCGATCGCGAGAAACAGCTGGCCAGCGCGATCACCGATCCTCGCTGCGCCCCCCGAGCGAGAACCCTCGCCCAACGCCCTAATCCGATCGATGCCAGCTTCACCCGCTCAGTCACTTCCGTTCTTCCTCCTCGGCGTCGATTACGAGGTCGAGCTCCTCGATGTTGTTGGCGAAGTCGTCATGGGGGAAGAAGCAGACGAGCGACATCGGCTCGCCACGGTCGGCCAGCGTCGCGTGCGGGGTCCTCGCCGGGATTCGGTACCAGCTGCCGGGCTGTACCGCGTGAAAGACTCCATCAAGCCAAACCCGGCCCGTCCCGGTGACGACGTAGACGATCTCCTCGCTCAGAGGATGCACATGAGGTGATCGTGAAGGGACGTATTCGATCACCACTTGGCGCACCGTCGAAGCTCCTGGCCCGGCATCATGAAATGGATCGGAAGTTGCCCGTCCCGGAAAGTCGCGAAAGCGAAGATCGTCGGGACCGACGACGGTCATCAGCGACCTCTCATCTTCAAGATCGACTCCACCGTCAAGGCGATCTCCTCGGCGACCGCCTTGGCAAATTCCGCAGCTCGTGCTTCCCCGGCCCAAGCCGGGTTTCCGTACCAGCCTTCATCCGCGATCTCGGTGACGTCGGTTATATAGCCGTAGACCTCGCGCGAGCGCCGCATAGCATCGAGCTCCTCAGCTCCTTCGGGTCTGGTCGCCTTCCCCACCCGGTCGAGCCGGGCCAGGTCGGGGTTGTGGGCGAGGACGGCGAGCGTTTCGATTCCTCCTCCGTGGGTGAGCTCGCCCCCGTCGGGGCCATAGATGCGCTGCGCCGTGTAACAGCCGTGAGCCGTGACCACGAGCACATCGTTCTGGGACTGGAGTTCGGTGGCCACCGAGTCGAGCGAGGCGATGTTGCCTTCATGCCAATTGACAAAGATGAAGGTGCGGGCGCCCATCGAAACCATCTCTTCGCAGAGGTTGGAGAGGTAAGACTCGAAGACGTCTCGTCGCAGCGAGATAGTGCCCGGGTGGCCGGCATGTATCGGGGTGACTCCATAGGGGCCGGCGGAGACGATCATCGCGTCCAGGATCTCGGCGAGCTCCCCCGCCACCAGGTCGGCTGCCATGGTGTCGGTTCCACAGGGGAGGTGGGGGCCGTGCTGTTCGACGCTTCCGAACGGGATCAGAACCCGTCCGCTGCGGTCGAGGAGCTCTCGCACATCAGGCGACGTCAGGTCGTAGATCGATCGTCGGGTCGGGCTCATGAGACTTCCATCCCCGCAGGAGTCACCACCGGGTGGAGGGGTGGCTGGGAGTGGAGGAGGCGGAAGGCCTCGGCTGCTCCTTGTCGGCGAAGGGCCAGTTCGCTCTCCTCGGTGTACCAGGACATGTGCGGAGTCAGGATCACGCGATCACCCACACCTGCGAACGTCGTGACATCAGGCGGTTCTTGCTCGAATACATCCAAAGCCGCTATCGCTGGCCGGCCTACGGCAAGGCCGGCAACAAGGGCGACGGTGTCAACCAACGCTCCGCGGGCAGTGTTGACCAGAACCGAACCCTCTCTCATCAGGCTCAACTCCTCGGACCCGAGGAGGTGGCCGCTTCCTTCCGGCGGAGCGTGCAGGCTCACCACATCAGCGCCTCCGAGCAGCTCGGGCAGTTCTACCAGGTGGACATCGAGATCTCCGGCGGCACCGTTGAGAGCCGTCTGCAGCGGGTCAGCCACTAGGAAACGTTCGAACCCGACGCCGTTGAGCATCTGAGCCACCCGGCGACCGATTCGCCCGAACCCGACAATGCCGGCGACCAGAGACGAGGGCAGACGGAGAGGACGCAAGCCCGCTACACCCCAGGACCCATTCCGCATCTGACGGTCGGCTTGAGTCAAACGACGGAGGCAAGCGAGGACCAGGGTGACCGTATGTAGTGCCACCGCATCGGTTCCATAGTCTGGGACGGATACGACCCACATCCCCAGGGCGCGGGCGGAATCGAGGTCGACCGTGTCCACCCCCACCCCGAGCCGAACGATGGCCCGACATTTGAGAGCCGCCAGCGTCTCGGCGTCAAAAACTGGAGCGGCCCCAGCGAGGATGACGTCGGCGCTTGTCGCCACATCGAGAATCTCGGCTGTGCTCCTCCCCGGGCCGGAGGTGAGCTCGACGTCTCCCAATATCTCGCGTTCCAGGTCGAAATCGGGAAAACGGGTTCCGACTATCGCCACCTTGGGCCGTCTGTTGTCCACCGGGTCGCCGAGTTTACGAAGCGTGTGGTTGAGACTCACACGGCCTCGACGGCTTCGAACGAGCCGGTAGCCACGCTCCTCGTGGCCGCTTCCAGCACCGCGACCACGGCGAGGCCTTCCGCCCCGGAGACCTCGGGCCGCCCGCCATCGCGGACACATCTGGCGAACTCCATTAGCTGGTCGGCGACCGCGTCGAACTCAGGCAAGGGAATCTCGGTGGGTCGGCTCTCGCCGCGGGCCTGGTAGCTGAGGGCGGCACCATCACGATCGGCGAAGGCCGCTCCCTCGGTGCCGTGGACCGAGAGGCTGATTCGCCACGGAGCGAAGAAGGAGGAGACGAGCGTTCCCACCGCGCCGCTGGCGAATTCGAAGACCATGGCGGTGGCCTCGTCGATCGGAACCGAGCGGCTACGTCGAGACACCGCAGCCACCCTGGTGATCGGTCCCGCCAAGTAGTGAAAGTTCTCGATTTGATGGATTCCCAATGAGGTCATCGACCCGAGAGGGCTCTCCTCTTCGTCCCAGCGCCAAGCGCCCTCGGGGATGCGATTGGGCAGTGAATGATTCGCCTCGAGCGTTTCGATCGTGCCGAGGGCGCCTTCGTCCATGAGGCGCTTTATCTCCCGATGTGCAGGATGGCGTCGCCGTTGAAACCCCACCTGAAGCACTATGCCGGCAGCCTCAGCTGCCTTCACGCAGGTTCTCGCGTCTTCGATCGAAAGCGCCAAAGGCTTCTCGATGAAAACGTGCTTTCCCGACCGGGCCGCGGCCTCCACCAACGGGCGATGGCTCTGATGTGAGGTGGCGATCAGTACCGCGTCGACCGAGGAGTCGGTGAGTACCTCCTCGAGACTCGACGAGGGCGCACAGCCGAGTTCTGTGGCGAATTCTCTCCGACTCTCCTCGGTGCGGGCATAGCAAGACACCAGGTCGAGACCGGCAGCTCCGGCAGCACGGGCGAGTTCTTTTCCCCACCAACCCAAGCCGATGCTGGCCACCCTCACCGTCTCGGCCATGACTCTCCTTCATGCCTGCTCTTCTCCCCCGGATGGCGATCCTAACCTCGCCCGCAATCGATTGTGCGAGGGCCGGTGCTAGAGCTATAAAGGACGGGCGTGGACGAGATCCCCTACTTCGAGGCTCGCTCGTCCCTCCGACGGGAGGACTATCGCCTCATCACCGGGGCCGGGCGCTACGTCGCCGACCTCGCCCCACCCGAGACCGTCCACGTGGCCTTCGTTCGCAGCACCGAGGCTCACGCGCTCATCACCGCGATCGACACCAGGGCCGTCGAAGGAGCGATCGGAGTGTTCACCGCCGAAGACCTGGAGATCGCCGACATCCCTGGCGACAGCATCGTCGCCGCCGCTCCCGCATTTCCCCGGCCCCACCTCGCCCACGAGAAGGTCCGTTATGTCGGAGAACCGATCGCGGTGGTGGCTGCCAAGTCACTCGCCGCTGCCGTTGATGCCGCCGATCTGGTCTGGGTGGATTACGCGCCCATTCCGGCGGTGATCGACCCGCGCGAGAGCCTTTCCGACGAGGTGATCATCCACGAGGCCGCGGGCACCAATGTCGTTAATCGGACCGACCTGGCGGTTGGAGAGACACTCGACGATTACGAGGTCGTAGCCGAGGTCGCGGTGGCCAACCAGCGGCTCGCTCCCAATCCCATCGAGCCGCTCGTGATCCTCGCTGTTCCCGAGGACGATGGGCGCCTGACCGTCTACATCAGCCATCAGCGTCCTCATGGCGTGCAGGCGCGCCTCTCCCAGCTCATCCCGATGGATCGCAACAAGCTTCACGTCGTCGTTCCCGATGTCGGCGGGGCATTCGGGATGAAGGGGATGACCTATCCAGAGCACACAGTGACCGCGGCTCTAGCACTTCGCCTCGGGCAGCCAGTGATGTGGGCGGAAAGGCGTCGGGAACACCTGAGCGGAGGCACCCACGGGCGGGGCTCGTTCCACCGGGTGAAGCTCATGGGGACAAGAAGCGGTCGCATCCAGCGAGCCGAGATCGACATCCTGGCCGACGTCGGCGCCTACCCGCATAATGGAACCGGAATCCCGAATTTCTCCCGGCTGGTGGCCCTCGGCCTGTACGACATCGAGAACATGTCGGTGAGGACCACGGCGGTGGTGACCAACGCGGCGCCCACCGGGTCGTATCGGGGCGCCGGACGACCGGAGGCCGCGTACGCCATCGAGCGAGCAGTGGACGCTTTCGCCCGGGCCGCCGAACTGGACCCAGTCGAGGTGCGGTTGACCAACTTCATCCCCTCCGAGTCCCTGCCCCACCGCACGCCGACCGGTGCGCTCTACGACTCGGGTGATTACGCCGCAGCACTGCGTCGCGCCGTAGATCTGGTGGAATTGGATCGCCTCAGGCGGGAGCAACGGCAACGTCTCGCCGAGGGACGCAATCCCCTCGGAGTGGGCTTCGGCGCTTTCGTCGAGCGGGCCGGGGGCGCCGTCGACGCCGGCGAGTACGGTCGCGTCGAGGTCGATCGGGCCGGCTCGATCACGCTGCGAACCGGTTCGGCGTCCTCGGGTCAAGGACACGAGACCGCCTGGGCGCAGCTGGCGGCGGCCGCGCTCGGTGTTTCCGCGGAAGATGTCCGCTATGTGGCGGGCGACACGGACGAGGTCGCCCAGGGCACCGGCACCTTCGCTAGTCGGTCCGCCCAGATCGGGGGAGCGGCGATCTGGCGATCGGCCCACGTGGTGAGGGAGAGGGCGATCGAGTTGGTCGCCGACCTCTTGGAGTCAGCGCCGGCCGACGTGTTGATCAAAGAGGGGACCTTCGTCATTGCCGGGGTGCCTGGGACCGAGATGGGCTGGCCGGAGGTGGCAGAGGCGGCTCACCAACGAGGCGTCGACCTGACGGCCGAAGACTGGTTCGTGCCCGGCGCCCAGACGTTTCCTTATGGAGTGCATGTGGCCGTGGTCGAAGTAGACCTCGACACTGGTGAAGTGGACCTTCTCCGGATGGTGGCGGTCGACGACTGCGGGAACGTCCTCAACCCCATGATCGTGGAGGGACAGCTTCACGGATCACTAATGCAAGGGATCGGCCAAGCCCTTTATGAGGGCGTCCAGTATTCCGAGCAGGGCCAGCTGCTCACGTCGACCCTGGTCGACTACGCGATTCCCCGCGCCAGCGACGCCCCACCGATCACGTCGGAACGCTTGGTCCATCCGGCTCCTTCCAACCCACTTGGGGCCAAGGGGACGGGCGAGGCGGGCTGCATCGGTGCCCCCCCGGCGATCGTCAATGCCGTGCTCGACGCCCTCGCTCCATATGGCGTGAGCGACATCGAGATGCCGCTCCGCCCGGCCACGGTGTGGACGGCGCTGGCACACTCGAGAAACCCCATGGCGGATGCGCGGGTTTGAGGCGGCTGGTCAGACGAGCGAAACGACGATCTTCGTATGAGGAAACTGAGCCTGGCGTGACCAGGCGGACCCGATCGACTCGAGGGGGACTCGGTCGACGTTCAACTTGATGGCCCCGGCGGCGACCTGGCCGACCACGAACCGGTAGGCATCGAGTTTCTCCGACATCGGCGTCCAACCGGACGAAAGTCCGATAACCGAACTGCGGGCCTTGCGCATCGCCTGCAGCGGCAATTCCACCTCGGTACCGGCGGTGTTACCCACGTTCACGAGTCTGCCGCCCTCTGCCAATGCCTCGATGGCGCCCATTGCCGGAGCACCCCAGAGCGCGTCCACCACCACGTCCAATGGGCCCCCGGCCGCTTTGATGAGAATCTCGGTCAGATCGGCTGGCTCTGTCAGCTCGATCGACGCCGTGGCCCCGTTCGCCCGGAGCCAATCGAGTCGCGGTCGATGACGTCCCACCGCCACCACGGACCCGGCCCCGCGGACGGCGGCGAGCTGCACCGCCATCTGGCCAACGCCGCCCGTGGCGCCGAGGACTGCCACTCGCTCCTCGGCTTGCATGCCCCCGAGACGAAACGCCAGCTCGGCGGTCACTCCGACGACACCCGCGGCGGCGGCAGTGTCGTCAGCGACCGATGAAGGCAATTCGAGGAGAGCGCCCTCCTCTACGACCGCGATCTCCCGAAGCGCACCGTCCTTGCCGAAGCCGGGGAGGTCGTTCTCGAACCGAACTCGGGTTCCCGCGGGCAGGGTGCTGGAGGTAATGATCGTTCCTACGCCTTCGAGACCGGGCACATACGGTGGTATGGCGCCCGGCATTCGTCCCGCGGCCACCCGCAGCTCCACCGGGTTGAGAGCTGCCGCGGTCACCGCGATCTGGGCCTGGCCGTCGGCGAGGGAGGGCTCGTCCAGCTCGACCGGCTCGGGCAGAGCGCCAACGGCCTTGACCTGCGCGGCTCTCATCGTGGCGGGTTAGGTTACCGCCCTAACGTTTGCGCAGGTCGAAGTGGACAGTGAGAAGGGATATCCCATGGACCCGGAAAACGTCACCCTGACAGAGGAAGTCGCCGGCTCCGACATCCCCGTGGAACTCAAATATCTCGAGACCTGGGATGGCCTCTACGCCCCGATCGGTCTTCGTTTCCCCCCGGGCGACGGTCCATTCCCCCTCGTCCTGCTCGCCTCAGGTAACGGTGGCGGAGGAATGGCCTGGATCAGGAACGCCGTCGCCAACCGTGGCTACATCATGGAGCGGCTCCTCGAGCGGGGTTATGCCTGCGCCTGGATTCGTTATCGAACGGAAGTCGAGCTCGGCTACGAGAACGGCGGTCGGTTGATCCGCGACACCAGGCAGGGACGCGACATGTTCAACCGCTCACCTCTAGAGTACGAGGACGAGATCGCCATCGTCGAGCAACTGAAGAAGGACGCGCGTATCGACGCCGAGCGGATCGGTTTGATCGGGATGAGCCACGGTGGGGAGATGGTGCTCAAAATCACCTCCGAATACCATGGCATCAAAGCAGCTGTGGCTTCCGAGCCGGCCTCACACGAGTTCCTGGCATTGACTCCCGACGAGACGGCCTTCGTCGAGCCCGACACAGGCATGCGCAACATCGAGGAAATGCAGATGGTGGAAACCGAAAAGGTGCGCGCACGTATCGATATGAAGAAGGCGACGGAGCGGATCTCGACGATCGACACCCCGATCCTGGTGATGGGAAGAGACGAAGATCACCTCCAGGGGATATTCCGGGTCTCCTACGAGTTGCTCGCCGAGGCCGGCAAGCCTGTCGAGTGGGTCAGTTGGGACCACGACCTTCATGGCTACGTCTACCCCATGCGCGGCTCCGATGGCCAGTACGAAGTCAACGAGGTGGCCGCAGCCGCTATTACCGGCGTCCTCGACTACCTGGGACGGCATCTCTAGACCGCCGGGGTTTGCCCTCCTGATCGTGGGGAGTGCCGGCCGCAGCCGGCGAGGGGCGTCAACTCAGACCGTCGGGGACGTCTTTGTTCTCCGGAGTGAGATCGACTCCCGTGCCCTCGGCGTGTCGGGCCAGCATCGAGGCGAAGTCCTGATCACCGAATCCGCGTCCGATACCGTCCAAGACGATCTGGTGGACGAGGGCAGCGGTCGGGAGGGGGACCCCGAGCAGCCTTCCAGTTTCGAGACCTAACTCGAAGTCCTTGCGCAGTAAGTGCCAGGTGAAAGACGGGGTGTAGTCCAGGTTCACGAACGCCGGGGTTTTGTATTTGGTGAAGGTAGAGCCCATCACGCTGTCGTTGAGGAACTCGAGGAAGTCAGCGCGCGACACTCCAGCCGCCTCGGCGAGCAGGGTGATCTCCGCCATGGACTGAGTGACCACGCCGAGCATCAGGTTGTGACAGATCTTGACCAACCGGGCTTCGTCCCCCTCGCCCACGTAGGTGACCTTGCGCCCGAAACACTCGAGGTAGGGCAGCACGATCTCATAGGCTTCCTTTGGCCCCGACACCACCGAGGTGAGACGGCCCGATTTCACGACCTTGGGATTGCCCGAGACCGGGGCCGCCAGCACCGCCGTGCCCATTTCCGCCGCCCGCTTGGTGAGCGTTTGCGAGGTAATCGCATCGATCGTCGTCGAGTCGACGAGGATTTCCGGTCGGCGATCGGACCGAGAGAGCACCCCCTCTTTCCCCACCGTCACTTCGAGGACATCCTCAGGACCGGCGACCATGGTGAAGACAATGTCGCGCTCGGCGAGGTCGGCCGGTGAGTCGACGACCTTCGCACCCTTGGCTGCCAAGTGCTCGGCCTTAGAGCGCGTGCGGTTGTAGACCCAGAGGTCCACATCCGAGGCGAGCAAGCGTTCGACGAGGGCTGTGCCCATCCGACCGGCCCCAATCCAGCCCACCCGGTGCGGGTACTTGTTTTCGGCCATGTCTCCCTCGCGTGTGGCGGTCACCGGAGCCAGACCCCCTTCTCCTCCCAGGGGCGGGGGTGGATCCGCAATCGTTTGTAGTATCGGATCTTTGGCTGGGCAGCGCAAACAGCAGCGCACCTCTGGGCCGTAGAACTCTCCCCGGCGGCCCGAGCAACGAATAGCCTCGCGACGAGTGTCGTCGATTCGATCCACATTGAAAGACGTGGCCCGCGAGGCGGGGGTCCACATCTCAACGGCATCGCGGGCGCTGAACCCGAGCACGGCTTTCATCGTCCACCCGGTGACTGTGGAGAGAGTGGCTGAGGCTGCTCGCAAACTCGGCTACCGGCCCCATCCCCTGGCGCGAGGGCTACGGACCAACCGCACCATGTCGGTCGGGGTGATCATCCCCGACGTCGAGAACCCTCTCTTCGGGCCGATCATCGCCGGCATCGAGTCGGTGCTAGTCGAGGACGGCTACTCCGTCCTCATCGGAAATGCCGACCGGGGGCCGAATCACGCCGACAGCTTGGTCGAGGACATGCTGGAGCGTCACGTCGATGGGCTGATCCTCGCCACTCCGGGTCGGGTCGTCTCCGATACCGCCCGGCAAGCGCAACGAGACGTTTCGATGGTCCTCGTCAACCGCTCCGTCGACGACGACACGATTCCGGCGATCGTAGGCGACGACCACGCCGGGATCGGTCTGGCGGTGAGGCATTTGCGAGAGTTGGGCCACGAGCGCATCGGGCATGTGGCCGGGCCGGAATGGGTTTCGACTGGGCGTGGACGCCGCGATGGTTTCCTCGCCTGGATGTCGACCGTGGGTCTCGAGGCCGACATCGATCTCGTCGAGGAAGCCGAGTGGTACCAGGTGGAGCCGGGGACAACGGCTGCCCTGGCTCTTCTCGGCCGTCACCCCGACCTCACGGCGATCGTCGCCGCCAACGACTTGTTGGGGCTCGGCTGCTACCGGGCGGTGAGGTCTCTGGGCAAGGTCATCGGTGTCGACGTGTCGATAACCGGCTACAACGACATGCCTTTGCTGGATCTCATGCAGCCCTCCTTGACCGCGGTTCGGGTTCCCTATCGCCGGATGGGTGTCGATGCCGCGACCACGCTCCTAGCGCTCATCGCCGGCGACGACGTTTCCCCAGGGCGCGTACTCCTTTCACCGACTCTCGCCATTAGATCGTCGACCGGCCCTCCCGCCGACCGGGGCTAGCGCTCGTCAGGGACGCGGGATCACCGGCAGTAAGAGCGCCGATCTGTGCTCGGGGCCGGTGCGGATCGTCACCGCGCCTCCATATACCTCCGGCGGACGGTCGAAGGGGTCGTCGTGGAGAAAGGGCCCGCACCCCGTCAAGCGGTTCTTGAAAGTGGTCAGCGAAGCCTCGCCCAAATCTCCCTCGTATTCGTAGTCGTTGCCTCGGATCGAGAGCCCCAGCCGGTAGCCGGCGGGGACGACGATCGAAGTGGGCCAGATCTCGACGTCAATCTCGTAGAACTCACCGGGAGTGAGCGGCTCGACCCGGTCGTGGGTGTGATAGGGCCGGTAGGGGAGGGAGAGATCCGAATCGAGGCGGCGATGCGAGGCCCTGAGCCAACCCTGGGCCACCGGCGTATGCGGGTCGATAGCGCCCTGGAATGTGATCTCTCCTCCGTGGGGATCGAAGATCCTCACCACGGCGAATATGTCGGCGTCGGTGGTCTCGGAGGCGACGAACAGCTTCAGGGCGACGGGGCCGGTGATCTCGGTCTCCACCGCGAACGGGTCGAGAAAGAAGGTCGCGCCCTGGCCGGTGGCTTCATAGCGCGCCAATGCGCTCGCCGCCGCCTCCTCGTAAGAAAGGGTCATATCAACGGCATCGAGGTAGACGGTGGTCCATGAAGTCTCCGGGAGCGGCCAGGCCTCTCCCGTACGTTCCTCGAAGCGGTCGAGATGTCGGATCTGGAGCCGGACAGGCGATTCGTTGTCCCATCCGTTGTCCTCATCCTTGAGGAATCGGGCGAAGAACCGCTTCTGCAGCCCAACCCCATAGTCGGTGTAGAAGTGGGTCCAGTGCTCGAGACCATGGAGCTCAAGCCACTTCCGGGATGTGGCCGAGCGCACGAATCCCTCGACGTTGCCGCGGAGATGCAATCCCTGGCCGCCCCAGTTGCCGGCGGTGAGAAGCGGGACGTCGATCTTCGACCACTCGGGGGACCGGTCACGGTGAAAGGAGTCGTCGAGCGGATGACCCTGGACGTCGGCACCGAGATCGGCACGATTCCGCTCCAGCTCGGCGTCCGTGAGATTGATTTCGCCGGTAAGCGGGACTCCGGTCACTCGACTCACCGCCCCGCGATCGCCCAGGCCGTGCTGGACGGTCTTCACCTGCATGTCGTACCAGTTAGCCCAGAAGGTCGACAGGATGCCGCCGTGATGGGTCATGTCGCGATAGCAGTCGGCGGCACCCTCCCACACACACATCGCTGCGAGGTGATGGGGTCGCCGGGAGGCAGCGTGCCACTGGTTGATGGCGTAGTACGAGATCCCGTTCAGGCCCACCTTCCCCGTGCTCCACGGCTGGTTGCCGGCCCACTCGATGCAAGCCACGAGGTCGTCGGTCTCCCGGGGAGAAAAAACGTTGATGTAGCCGGGTGAGCGGCCACAACCTCGGGAGTCGACTCTCACCACGGCGTACCCGTCGGGTACCCACTTCTCGGGATCGACCACCTCCCAGTTCTGGAAGCGGTTGGTCGACCCAGCCTCGACGTCGGGATGCTGGGTGGTCATGAGACGCCACTGGTCGGGGTAGCCGTCTTGGAAGGCCAGGCCCTTGGCGTAAGGCCCGTAGGAGAGGATGACCGGATGGGGGGCATCGGTGGCGGGGCGGTATACGTCGGCACGGAGGACCAGGCCGTCGTCCATTTCGATCGCAACATCCCAATCGATGTGCATCGCCGGACCCACCTCCGAGAGGCTACCGACCACCCGCTGCCTCGCCGCCGATGTGCAACCTCGTCCCGGCCCGTCTACGTTCGCGGGTGATGAAGTTCCGGTTGCTGCCGACCGACGAGCGATTTTTCGAACTTTTCGACCAGGCAGCCGGCAACGTTGCGGAGTGCAGTCGTCGCCTCGCCAAGCTCCTGGCCGGCGGCAACGGTGGCCTGGAGGACGTGATCGCTTGCGAGACCCGAGGCGACGAAGTCACGGAAGCGGTGATGCATCGACTCAACACCTCGTTTGTGACGCCCATTGATCGAGAGGACATCCACGCCCTGGTAGTGGAGTTCGACGATGTCATCGACGCAATGGTCGAAGTCGCCTACCGGCTGGACTACGGCGACCGCGAGTTCACAATCATGCCCGAGCTCGAGCTGCAATCCGAGCTTCTGGTGCAGATGGCCGAGGAGACGGCGGCGATGATGCCCAAGCTGGCTTCGTTGAAAGGCCTTCGATCCCATTTCGACACCATCGACGAGTTGGAAACCAAGGGTGACCTCGTCTACCGCCAGGCGCTGCAGAGGATCTATTCGCCCGAGTTCAAGCCCAAGGGCTACGTGCATTACTGGAAAGACCTCGCCTCCACGATGGAGGCCGCCCTCGACGCTCTCGAGGATGTATCCGACGTCCTCGAGGGCATCGTCCTCAAGCACGCCTAGCCCATGGAGCTAGCCGCCGTGGTGCTGGTGATCGGCATCGCCCTGGCCTTCGACTTCGTCAATGGCTTTCATGACGCCGCCAACTCGATCGCCACGGTTGTCTCGACCCGGGTGCTCTCGCCTCGGCTGGCGGTGGTTTGGGCGGCTTTCTTCAACTTCGTCGCCTTCCTGGTCTTCGGGACGGCCGTCGCAGCCACCATCGCCTCGGGGGTGATCGAGCCCGGGGCACTTTCGATTGGCGTGATATTCGCCGGGCTTATCGGCGCGATCGCCTGGAACCTCATCACCTTCTATTTGGGCTTGCCGTCCAGCTCCTCGCATGCCCTCATCGGCGGCATGGCCGGCGCAGCCGTGGCCAAGAGCGGGTTTTCGGTCCTGATTGGCGAGGGCATCCGCACCATCGGCGTCTTCATCGTCCTCTCCCCTCTGCTCGGCCTCGCCCTGGGCCTGATCCTGATGGTGGGACTGCAATGGGCGGTCGCCGGATATCCCAAAGTCGATCTCATCAATCGCTTCTTCCGCCGAGGACAGCTGGTATCGGCGGCGGCCTTCAGCCTCGGACACGGTGGCAATGATGCGCAAAAGACGATGGGAGTCATCCTGGCCGTCCTCATTGGCGCGGGTCACCTGCCCGTCGGCTCAAACGTTCCATTGTGGGTGGTGTTGTCGGCGCATACCGCCATTGGCTTGGGCACCCTCTCGGGTGGGTGGCGAATCGTGAAGACCATGGGCTCGAAGATCACTCGCCTGCAGCCGATCGGAGGGGTGGCGGCCGAGAGTGCCGCTGCCGCCACTCTGTTTTTCACCTCGTACGCCGGTATTCCCGTCTCAACCACCCACACCATCACCGGCGCCATCGTCGGGGTCGGCGCCAGTAGGCGGCTCTCGGCGGTCCGCTGGGGAGTGGCGGGGCGAGTGGTGTGGGCATGGATCCTCACTATTCCCGGGGCATGGATCATCGCCGCCCTTACCTACCTCATCATCGCCGCGGTCTCCTGATGGATCGCCGCGCCCTCTTCTTCTTGTTCGCTGCCGTTGTTGTGGCGGCGCTGATTCCGGTGACCGATGAGGACCTCCGATTCGTGCCCATCGGGCTCGCATTGGTCTACGTGGTCCTGGCCTTGGCCTCGTACCTCGACCACCGCAGCCGATGACAGTTGTCTCGGACCGGCTCGGGAGAGGACTAAGTCGCGATTAGAGGATGGAGTCGAGAAGCTCGACCGCGCCGCTCTTGGAAAGCGGTTCGTTGAGATTTCCGCACTTGGGCGACTGCACGCAGGAGGGACATCCGGAAACGCAGGGGCACTCGGCGATGGCGTCCCTGGTCGCCTGCCAATGTTTATGCCGTCGCTCATAGGCAATGGGCGCGATTCCTGCCCCTCCCGGGTAGCCCTCGTGGATGAAAATGGTGGCGGTCCCCGTGTCGGGATGCCAGTTGGTCGACAGGCCGCCGAGATCCCAGCGGTCGCAAACCGCCATCAACGGCAGCATGGCGATGCCGGCGTGCTCGGCAGCATGCAAAGACCCCAACAAGTCGCCCCGGAGGGTTCGGAGGAGGGGGTCAGGGATCGTCAACCACACCGCCGAAGTAGTCATCCGGTAAGCGGGAAGCTCGAGGGGCACCGTCTCGATCACCTCGCGGGTACGGAGATGGCGCTTCTGATATGCGACGACCTGATTCTCCACGTCGACCATACCCAGGTGGATATGGACCCCTCGGGATCCGATCTGATTCCTGATCTCCATCTCGACGATTCCCAGATCGGTCTCGGTCCGGGTCTGGGTGTAGTAGTCGACCGTCGCCGATCGCACTTGAACATCGCGCAATTGATGGTCGACAGCCTCGACCAGAAAGGAATCACCCTGGTGGAGATAGATCGCTCCGGGGTGAGCGTCGCGGTTGACTCGCGCCTGGTCGAGCGTCCCCAGGAATTTTCCGCCGGCACTGATGGTGTACGGCGGCCCCCCGCTGGCCCGGAGATCGATCGCAGGGGCGGGTTTCTGCCGTACCGCCCAGTGCAGCTTTCCGTCCTTGAGTTTCAGGTGCTCGCTCTGGACGAGACTGTTGGCCACCTCCTCGGTGGCCGGTCCGAGGAACTGGCGATCGTCGAGCTCGAGTGGTTTTTCGTATGCCGCGCACGCAAGATGGGCCGCGGCCAGGAGGGGGTTGCTGGGGTTGACCACCACCGCCTCGGAGGGCCTTTCGAACAGCTCCTGAGGGTGACGCATCAGGTACTGGTCGAGGGCATCATCGCCCGCCACCAAGACCACCAGCGAACTCTGGCCACTGCGACCGGCCCGTCCTGCCTGCTGGCGGAATGCGGCCATCGTGCCGGGGAAGGTCGTGATGACGGCGGCGTCGAGGCCCCCGACGTCGATCCCCAATTCGAGGGCGTTGGTGGCGATGACGCCGGCCAACTCGCCGCCGAAAAGCCGCGACTCGACCTGACGTCGTTGGGCCGGGGTGTAGCCGGCCCGGTAAGGAGCTATCTCGGAAGCCAGCTCGGGGGGAAGACGACCGGCCGCCCATCGGTACATGAGCTCGGTGCTCTTTCGCCCGCGCGTGAAGGCGATCACCTTGCCGCCCTCTTTGACCAACTCGGCGAAAAGGGAAGTGGCGTCCCCCAGGGCCGAGCGCCGCAGACCCAGTTCTGGGTCGATAAGCCCGGGGTTCCACAGAGCAAAGCTGCGCTCCCCGGCGGGTGAGTAGTCGCCTTCGACGACCTCGACCTCGAGCCCTGTTAGCTGCTCGGCCAATTCGGCGGCGTTGCCGATGGTGGCCGACGCGAGGACGAGCGTCGGCGAGGCTCCATAGTGCTCACAGATCCGCCGCAGGCGGCGAATGATGAAGGCCACATGAGTGCCGAACACCCCCCGTAGGTGATGGACCTCATCGATGACCACATAGGCGAGGCGATGAAAAAAATCGGACCAGCCGTTGTGGAAAGGAAGGATCCCGATGTGAAGCATGTCGGGATTCGTGAGGATGATGTTCGTGCGGCGCCTGATCTGGGGACGTTCTTCGGGCGGCGTGTCGCCGTCGTAGATGGCGGCGCTGACCAGAGGGACCTTGAACGATCGCAGTGACCTTGCCTGGTCCTGGGCCAGGGCCTTGGTGGGGTAGATCAAAAGAGCGGTCGATTTGGGCTGGGCGATGATCCGTTCCAGAATCGGAATTTGAAAGGCCAGCGATTTGCCGCTGGCCGTGCCGACCGAGAGCATGGTGTGACGCCCCGCTCGGATCGACTCGATCGCCCGGGTTTGATGGAGATAAAGGCGATCGATCCCGCGTTCGGCGAGCCGGGTCGCCAGCAGCGGATCTAGTTGGAGAGGACCGAATCGAGCTTCGCGGGGCGGGATTGTGCGTTGATGGGAGAGCTCTTCTTCGTCAGCCCAGCGCTTGAGGACGACCGCCGGGTCCCAACCCATCGCGGATTCAGCCTGCTGCCGTCACTGCCTCGGAACGCTTGATCCCGGCGACTTCGTACGCCTCGGCTTCGTCGAGGGTTTCCTTCTCCAGCAGGGCCGCGGCGATGGCGTCGAGCTGTGAGCGATGCTCCTTGAGCACCGTCACCGCTCGCTGATAGCACTCATCGACGATGCGGCGCACTTCTTCGTCCATCAGCTCCTGGGTTCTTTCACCCACCTCGGAAGCGAAGTACGGCTCGCGGTTCTCGTCGATCAGGGTGATAGGTCCGATGACATCTGACATCCCCCACTTTCCGACCATCGATCGGGCGATACGCGTGACCTGCACGAGATCGTTCTCGGCGCCGGTGGTGATGGTTCCGAAGACGACATCCTCGGCGGCCCGTCCGCCCAAGGCTCCGACGATTCGACCTTCGAGGTAGTTGCGGTCGTAGGCGTAGCGGTCGGCGTCGGGAGACTGGAAGGTCACACCAAGGGCGCGACCGCGGGGGATGATCGAGATCTTTCGGACCGGATCGGCACCGGGAAGGAGCATGCCCAGGAGGGCGTGGCCCCCCTCATGGAAGGCAGTTCGCTCCTTCTCCGCTTCGCTCATCATGATCTGGCGCTCGGTCCCCAGAACGATCTTCTCGAGGGCGTCGGCGAAGTCGGCCATAGTCACCTTCTCGTGATTGCGACGCGCGGCCATCAGCGCGGCTTCGTTGACGAGGTTGCGAAGGTCGGCCCCCACCATGCCCGGGGTCGTCGAGGCGATAGAGCCGAGATCGACATCCTCAGCCAGGGGGACATTGCGGGTATGGACCTCGAGGATCATGAGCCGGCCGCGTTGGTCGGGCGGACTCACCGCCACGTGCCGGTCGAAGCGACCCGGCCGGAGCAGGGCGACATCGAGCACTTCGGGCCGGTTGGTGGCGGCGATGACAATGACTCCCTCCGATCCGGTGAAGCCATCCATCTCGGTGAGGATCTGGTTGAGGGTTTGTTCGCGCTCGTCGTGACCGCCGAGCGAGACGCCTCCCCCGCGGGTGCGACCGATAGCGTCGAGCTCGTCGATGAAGATGATGGCCGGCGCGACCTTCTTCGCCTCGTCGAAGAGGTCCCGAACCCGGCTGGCTCCCACTCCCACCACCATCTCGATGAACTCGGAAGCCGACATCGAGAAGAAAGGCACGTCGGCCTCGCCGGCCACGGCGCGGGCGAGAAGAGTCTTACCGGTCCCGGGAGGCCCGGAGAGAAGGACCCCCTTGGGGATGGCGCCACCTAAACGGGTGTACTTGCTCGGATTCTTCAGAAAGTCGACGATCTCGAGCAGCTCGGCCTTGGCATCGTCGATGCCGGCGACGTCATCGAAGGTGGTTCGTTGCGAAGAAGCTTCGAAACGCTTGGCCCGGCTGCGACCGAGGCCCCCGATTCCCCCCAGCGCCGATCCGGCACGCCGCCACATCGAAACGAAGAGCCAGAGCAGAAGGAGAGTGGGACCAAACCCGAAAAGCAGCTGTTGCCAGATGGGACGCTGCTCAGGGTCCACCGCCGAGATCTCGACGCCATTCTCACGCAGAGTCTCCACCAACGAGTCGTCCGCCCAACTCGGTCTCACCGTGGAGAAGGCCTCCGCCATTTCTTCGGGGTTCTCAGGATTGGCTTGCGGTTCGCGGAACAGTCCCTCGATGCTGTCGCCTTGGGAAAAGACTGTTTCGACTTCTCCGTCCTCGACCGCGTCGAGGAACTGGCTATAGGAGAGCTCGATTTCGGGCCGAGCAAAGAACAGCGAGGTGAGATACCAGTTCACCGCAAACAGCACCAGGGCGATGATGAGCAGACGTCGATTGGGTGGTCGGCGGAGGAGGTTGGGCTGCTCCTCGGCAGGAGGCTCCGGCTTCTTCACCCCCTCGACTTTCCAGCCCGGCGGTTTCTTTTCGGGTTGCGGTGTGGATCGGCCGGTCATTCGGTGCCGGAATCGTACCGATCGCACCCTTCTAAGGGACCGGATCTAACTTGCGGGCGTGATCTCGAATGGCCGCATACTCGGGATGCTCGCCGAAATGGTGCGCCTGATGACGATCGACGAAGGCACCTCCCAGGCCTTCAAGGTGCGAGCGTATGAGAACGCCATCCACGGCATCGAGGGTTACTCGGGCAACGTTGCCGACCTCGACGCCAAGGCGATGGCGGGGATCAAGGGAGTGGGAGCATCTATTGCCGCTCGCATCGTCGAGTTCGTCGATACCGGCTCGGTGAAAAAGCTCGATGAGTTGCGGAGTTTGTATCCGGTGGAATTCGTGGAGTTGTTGAAGATCCCCGGACTGGGCCCGAAGACGCTGAAAATGCTGCGAAGCGAGCTCGGCATCGGGAATCTCGAAGACCTCAAAGCCGCGCTCGAGCGGGAGGCGCTTCGGGCTCTGCCCGGAATGGGGAAGACCTCCGAGGAAAAGATCGCTCGGGCGATCGAGCGGTTGGGATTACACGGCAAGGATCGGCGGACACCCATCGCCGAGGCCTGGCCGGTGGCCGTCGGCTTGGCGACCGAGCTGACCGCGATCGATGGGGTCACGGCGGCGGTCCCGGCCGGATCCCTGCGTCGCCTGGCGGAGACCATCGGCGATATTGACATCGTGGTGGCGGCAGACGACGCCCAGCCGGTCATGGAGGCGGTTTCGAGTCATCCCTCAGCCCAATCGGTGGTTGGCCGCGGAGAGAAGAAGACCTCGATCATCACGCGGTCGGGAATCCAGATCGATGTTCGGGTGGTGGCCCCTTCCCAACTGGGAGCCGCCCTTCTCTACTTCACCGGTTCGAAGGCCCACAACATCTCGCTCCGCCAGCGAGCGATCGATCGTGGGTGGCTGCTCAACGAATACGGACTATTCGAGGACGAGGTGGTCATCGCCGCCGACACCGAAGAGTCGATCTACCAGGCTCTCGACCTCCCGCTACTCCCTCCTCCCATCCGCGAGAACAGTGGTGAGATCGAGGCGGCCGCCAAGGGAACCCTTCCCGCCCTCGTCTCACTCGGCGAGATCAAAGGCGACCTTCATTTTCACTCCGATCGCTCGGGCGATGGTCGCTCGACCCTGGAGGAGATGGTGTCCGCGGCCGCCGCTCGTGGCTATCAATATTTGGCGATTACCGAGCACGGTGAGGACCTCGCCATCAACGGGTCGAGCCGAGAGCAGATGCTCGCTCACCGCGAGCGGATTCGGACGCTCAACGAGCAGTACCCGGATATGACGCTGCTGTTCGGATGCGAACTCAATATCAGTCCCACTGGGGAGCTCGACTACGACCTCGATTTCCGATTGCTGTTCGACTGGTGCGTCGCCTCGGTCCATTCCTCCTTCGATCTCGGCGCCGAGCAGCAGACCGCGCGTCTTTTGCGGGCAATGTCCGATCCGGCCGTCAATGTCATTGGCCATCTCACGGGTCGCTACATCGGGCGGCGGCCGGGAATCGAACTCGAACTCGACGCAGTGCTCGAGGGACTGGCCGTTTCAGGCGTGGCCCTGGAAGTCAACGGCGCTCTCGATCGTCTGGACGCGTCCGCAGAGACCATTCGCCGAGCGGTAGGGGCAGACGTGAAACTCGTGATCTCGACCGACTCCCACCACACTTCCGACCTCCGTCGCATGGAGTTTGGGGTGGCAAACGCCCAACGGGGCTGGGCGGCGGCGGCCGATGTTGTCAATACCCTCGACTCCCCGACCTTCCTCGAGTTCGCCCGCTCCCGCCGCTAGCCGCGTAGGATCGCGCCGCCCAAGATGGAATGATTTGGCCGGGGGTTGTTACGCAAGAATGAAATGGTTGGTTGTCGCGCTCGTCCTCTCCG
>DATFFB010000185.1:0-10147 GCA_035250485.1 Acidimicrobiia bacterium | reverse complement strand
TTTGCTAGATCAGCTTCCGCTCCACCGCCCAGCGGGTGAGCTCGTTGCGGTTGGAGAGCTGGAGCTTGCGGAGGACCGAGGAGACATGGCTCTCGATGGTCTTGATCGAGATGTAGAGCTCGGCCGCGGCTTCGCGATATGTGTATCCCCGGGCAATCAGCTGGAGCACCTCCCGCTCGCGTTCGGAGAGGCGATCGAGCTCGGGATCGGCGGGTGGGAGGTCGGAAAACGTGTCGAGCAGGAATCCCGCCAGCCGGGGACTGAAGACCGGCTCCCCCGCAGCCACCCGTTCAATGGCTTCGCGCAACTCGGCAGGCGAGATGTTCTTGGTGACGTAACCAGCGGCGCCCGCCCGCACCACCCCCACCACATCCGGCGCCGCATCCGAGGCGGAGAGCGCCAAGAAGGCCACCTGCGGGTGCTTGCGATGCACACCCTCGATCACGAAGCGGCCACCGCCCCCCGGGAGATGGACGTCGAGTAATACGACATCGGGCAGGCGCTCATTGATCAACTCGACAGCCGGACCCACCTCGGAGGCTTCCCCCACAACGTCGATGTCGGACCCCAGCCCGGACCGAACTCCAACCCGAAAGAGGTCGTGATCGTCGACGATGAAGACCCTGATCATCGCGGGACTTCGAGGCGAAGCTCGGTTCCCTCGCCGGACAGAGATTTGATCTCGACATTCCCTCCCGCGGCCCTGATTCTTCCCTCGATGGAATCTCGTATTCCGGCGCGATCGGCCGGGATCGTGACCCGATCAAATCCAACCCCGCGGTCTCGAACAAACAACTTGATTCTCTGGGGCAGTACCTCGAGATAGACATCGACACGGTCGGCCCCGGAATGTTTAAGGGCGTTAAGCATTCCCTCGCGTCCCGCGGCCAGTATGGCTTTCGCCGAGCCTTCAACCTCTATGTCTCCCACGGCGACGACCTCCACCTTGCCCCCATACGCTTCTTCAAGCTCGCTCGCCGCAACCTCGAGACTCCTCGCCAAGCCGGCGGCGTCTCCATCGGCCTGCCCGTAGAGCCAACCCCGCAATTCCTGCTCCTGTCGCCGGGCCAGGACGGCAACGCGGGTCGGGTCGCTGGCTTCTCTTTGCACCAGAGCCAGAGTCTGAAGAACCGAGTCATGCAAGTGAGCCGCCAGGGCAGCTTTTTCCTCGGCCCGGGCTTGCTGGTCCTCGGCCCGCCGGCGGGCATCGTCGGTTCGATAGATGACGTGAACAGCCCAGCCGACGATGGCCGCCAACATGCCGTAGGTAACGAGAGCTGATAGCTCGGCGAGAGCTTGCGAGAGATCAGCAATTTGAAAGCGAGCGATGGTTACTGCCGAAAGGAGAGCAGCCACCATCCAGCCCACGGAGCGCTGCCGGGCGGCCGCGGCCACTACCGCAATCCCAGGAAACCCACCGTAAAAGAAATCGCTCGATCCCGAGAGTTCCGGCGCCACGAGGGCGAAAGCCGCCAGCGCGGCATCACCGATGGTGATCCACCAGGGATCCGCAGAGCGGATGCGCACCTGGTCGAGCGCCGCCACCACCGCCCAGAGCGCCGAGAAGCCGACCAGCGTCCAGCCAACTCCGGGTCTCGTCATGGAGTCGCGAGCGAGAGCGACCATCACTAAGACGATCATCCAGGCCAAGCCAATGAGGCGGGCGCCGCCGGCAATACGACGAATAGTGAAGGCGACCGGAGGCCCGAACTGCTTTCTCTCCGCCAATATCTCTCCGGGAGGTGGAACTGGCCAACGGTACCCTGCGTCTTAGTCCGGAATGAGAAAGCTTCACTTCTTCACCTTGACTCTCATCGTCGCCGCGTGCACTTCAGGAAGTGGACCGACGTCGACGCAGGCGCCAGCTACCTCTCCCCCGACCACGTCCCTCCCGGGCTCGACAACAACCAGCGTGGCCACCACGACAACTCCCGAGGTCGGTGGGTGCGGGGAAGGCGAGTCCATGATCGAAGACGGCGAGGTCGGCGCCGGGGGGACAACGGGTGATGCCGAGCAGATCGGTGCCATCACCTGGGAAACCAGTCCCGAATGCGAAGTCTTCACCATCGATTTCGTGACTGCACAGGCGGCTCCGGCCACGTCTGCCCCGACCATGTCAGCCGATTTCATCCGTTCGTCGGCAGTCGTGCGCATCTACCTGGATCTCGAGGCGACCTCGGTGACGGACCAGCTGGTGCAATCGGGTCTGGTCGACCGCGTTTACGTGGCCCGTCGCGCCGACCGCAGCCTCTTTGTCGATTTCCATCTCGTTGCCCCGGCTCTGGCCCGCGTGAGGTTGGCCGAATCTCCCGGTCAGGTCTTGTTGGAGCTCGAGCCGGGCGGGGGTGAGCTCGAGGGGCTGGCGGCGTTCGCACAGAACGTCGTCGTCATCTCCCCCACTACCGGCCCGGTTGAAATTCCCACCGAGATCTCCGGCTACTCCCGCAACTTCGAGGCGAACACCATCGCCCGGATCAGCCAGGGTGGATCCGTGCTCGATGAGAATTTCACCACCGCCGCCGACTGGGTGGAAACGTGGGGCGAATATTCCTTGACCCTGGACCCGGCCGGAACGGGCGACGCCGAGCTATTCGTCGGTGAGCAGTCGGCCCAAGATGGTTCCGACCGGGGAGTGGTGATCGATATCGAACTCCCCTAGTCGAGCAGACCGGGGATCGATGCGATCACGAGGTATCCGCCAGCCAAATCGACCTCGGGGACGAATTCGTCGACAAAAGGGACCTCGACCTCACCTGTCGGAGTAGAGATCACGAGGCGGGCCTGCTCGAGCGAGTCGTCGACGTTCGTCACCTGCCCGACCTGTTGACCTGAAGGCTCGCGGACCTCGAGACCGATCAGCTGGTCGGGCCAGAACTCATTCGGCGCCAGTGATCGGCGCTCTTGGGAGTCGATAAGCAGATCGAGCCCCACCAGTTCCTGCGCCAGGCTGCGGTCGCCGATCTCCTCGAAAGAGATGAGCCAGCCTTTCTTTCCCGGGATGTTGCGCCTCACCGTCAGGGCGCGTCCGTCGGAGGTATGCACCGATCGACCTCTGGCGAAACGAGCCCGGTCATCGGTTTGCGGGATGACCACGACCTCCCCTTTGAGCCCGTGGGGCTTGACCACGGTTCCCACCAGCACCGGGTCTTCGAGCAGATCGATCAGTCCTCGAACTCGACGGAAGCCGTGATGCCCTCCTCATCGGCGGCGGCCTGGGCGACCGTTCGGATCGACCGGGCGGTCCGCCCGCGCCGCCCGATGACGCGCCCCATATCGCCCGGACCGGTTCGGACCTCGGCAATCACGTCCTCAGGCCCCTGTTCGATGATCGTTACCTCGACTGCATTGGGATCGTCGACGATCTGACCGACCACATAATCGAGCACTCGCTTGACGATTTCGCCCTTTGCCACCTCACTCGCCTCCAGACACCGTGTGGATCTTGCCGGCCGCCACCTTGTAGCGCGACATCGCTCCCGAGATCTCGAGGAGCTTTTTGACCGTGTCGGTGGGTTGGGCACCTTTTTGCATCCACGCCACTGCTTTGTCGTTGTCGATTTCGATCAGCGAAGGCTCCTGGCGGGGGTCGTAACGACCTACCTGGTCGAGATAACGCCCGTCACGGGGCGTGCGACCATCCATCACCACTACCCGGTAGACGGGCTGGCGGGTCTTGCCGATCCGAATCAGCCGCATCTTTACTGCCATCGTTTCACCTTCTGCCCTTGCTCTTCTTCTTGGCCTTCTTGTTGGTCGGAGGGCGCCGGGCCCCAGGCGAAATACCTGCGAGGCTTGGCATCCCCTTACCTCCCGACATCATTTTCATCATCCGCTGCGCATCGCCGAACTGCTTCAAGAGCTGATTGACATCGGTCGGGGTTCGACCCGATCCGGCCGCGATTCGGCGTTTGCGGCTGCCGCTGATCAGCTTGGGGTTCCGACGCTCTGCCGGGGTCATCGAGCGGATCATTCCCTCGAGCCTCTGCAAGTCGCGATCTTCGATATTGACCTGTTTGAGCAGGGAACCGGAGCCGGGAATCATAGCAAGCACGTCTTTGAGTGGACCCATCCGCCTCAGCGCGCCAAATTGCTCGAGGAAGTCCTCGAGGGTGAACTCACCCTTTTGCATCTTGGCGGCGGCTTTCTCGGCTTCCTCCTGATCGAAGGTCTGCTCGGCCTTCTCGATCAGTGTGAGGACGTCTCCCATCCCCAGGATGCGGGAGGCCATCCGTTCGGGATGAAACGCCTCGAGGCCGTCAATGCCCTCTCCGACGCCGGCGAACTTGATCGGCACCCCTGTGACCTCGCGAACCGAAATGGCCGCTCCTCCCCGGGCATCACCGTCGAGCTTGGTGAGGATGAGGCCGGTCAGCGATACCCGCTCGTTGAATCCCTGGGCGACATTCACCGCCTCCTGGCCGGTGAGGGCGTCCACCACCAGGAGTGTCTCATGAGGCTTGGCCTCCTTGTCGATGGCCTCCAACTCGCCCATGAGCGCGCGGTCAATCTGTAACCGCCCGGCCGTGTCGATGATGACGGTGTCGAGGGAGAGTCGGCTTGCTTCCCGCAGCGCGGCTCGGACGAGACGCGGGGGCCGGGTGGTGCGCTCGGTGTACACCGGAACCTCGATTCGCTCCCCCAGGGTCTGCAACTGCTCGATCGCTGCCGGTCTCTGCAGGTCGGCCGCCACCAGCATCGGGCGGCGGCCATTGCTTTTGAGATGCTTGGCCAACTTGGCCGCCGTGGTCGTCTTTCCCGAGCCTTGGAGACCGGCGATCAGGATGACGAGGGGCGGCGAAACCGATTTGAGAGGAACATTGGCCCTGCCCAGGGTGGCGACCAGTTCCTCATGGACGATTTTGATCACCGCCTGCGCTGGCGTCAGGCTTTGATGGACCTCTGCCCCAACCGCTCTCTCCCGGACCCGCTCGAGGAAGGTGCGAACAACTCCGACATTGACGTCGGCCTCGAGCAAAGCCAAGCGGACCTCACGCAAAGCCGCATCCACGCTGGCCTCGTCGAGGCGGCCGCGGCCGCGCAGCCGGTCGAAAATGGCTTCAAAGCGGCTCGAGACCTGTTCGAACATCAGGTCGGGGAGGGTAACGGAAGCCCCGTTTCACACAGAAGACGGCCGGTACCGTTAGAGGCATGACCAGCCGCGACGACGCTCTCCGCGCCGACATTCGTCGTCTGGGCACCCAGCTCGGTCAAGCGCTAACTCGTCAGCATGGATCCGATCTGCTCGATCTGGTGGAGCAGATTCGAAGCCTCACCAAAGCCCACCGGCAGGCTGGCGATTCTGCTGCCGACGAGGACCTCACGAGCCTGCTGGAGGGGCTCGACCTGGCCAACACCATCGAGGCCGTCCGCGCCTTCTCCGCCTACTTCTATCTGGCGAACGTTGCCGAGCAAACTCACCGGGTGGGCGAGCTGGCCGAAAGTAGGGAAGCGATTCTCTCAGACACCGTCGACCGGATCCTGGCGGCCGACCTCGAACCGGACTTGACGAGCCCACTCCTCGAGCGCCTCGAGGTCAGGCCCGTCTTCACCGCCCACCCCACCGAGGCCGCTCGACGCTCGATTCTGAGCAAGCTCTTCTATGTTGCCGACCTGCTCGCCGAGCGGATGGAGCCCACCACCACCGAACGGGAGCGGGAGCGAATCGACCGCCGCACGGCCGAGGTCATCGATCAGATCTGGCAAACCGACGAGCTGCGGGCGACGAGGCCTAGCCCCTCCGATGAGGTGAAGTCGGCGATCTTTTACCTCGACCTCCTCTTTGCCCAGGTCCTCGCCGATCTCGGAGAGGAGGTGGCCATCCATCTTGGACGTCTAGGGGCACCCCGCCAGACCGCCATCCGCTTCGGCTCTTGGGTGGGAGGCGATCGCGACGGCAACCCCGAGGTCACCCCGGAGGTGACCATGGAGACACTCGAACTCCAGCACGATCATGGCCTCCGGGTCCTCATCGGCGCAACCGAAGAGCTGGCCGAGGAGCTCTCGGTCTCCATTGCTATCAAAGGGATCTCGTCGGAGCTCGAAGCTTCCCTCGACGCTGATCGGGAGGAGTTACCGGCGGTCTGGCGCCGGTTTCGGACGCTCAATGCCAACGAGCCTTATCGCCTGAAATGCGCGTACATCCACCAGCGGCTGATCAATACCCGCCAGCGAATCCTCGCCGAGGGCAGATCGCAGCCAGGCATCGACTATCAGGGACCGGCGGACCTTGCCGCCGAGCTGGATTTGATGGCGGACTCCCTCAACGACAACGAGGGCGAATTGCTGGCCGGCGGGGTCCTCGCCCGGCTCCGCCGGAGGGTGGACACGTTCGGCTTCCACCTGGCCACGCTCGACGTCCGCGAGCATGCCCAGCAGCTCCACGACACCGTGTCCGCCCTTTATGAACGGATAGGGGTTGGCTACGACCCCGACCGCGACCACCGGGAAACGTTGCTCGCCGCCGAGCTCAACGGTCGCCGGCCTCTGTCCTCCCCGGTCAGCACGCTCGACGGTGAGCGGGCGCGAACTCTGGCCACCTTCGAGGTCATCCGCCAGGCCCTCGATCGGTTTGGGCCGGTCATCGAGTCCTACATCATCAGCATGACCCAGGGAGTCGACGACGTGCTGGCTGCAACGGTTCTCGCGCGGGAAGCAGGACTGGTCGACCTCGAACAGGACATTGCTCGGATCGGCTTCGTACCGCTGTTTGAGACGATCGACGAATTGCGACGCTCAGGCGAGCTTTTGGATCGCCTGCTGGCAATAGGCCCTTACCGAAAGTTGGTCTCGCTCCGAGGTGAGGTCCAGGAAGTGATGCTCGGCTACTCGGACTCGAACAAGGAAGGCGGAATCACCACTTCGCAGTGGGAGATCTACAAGTCACAGCGACTGCTCCAAGACGCCGCCGCCAAACACGGCGTCCATCTCCGACTCTTCCATGGTCGGGGTGGCACCATCGGCCGCGGAGGCGGGCCTTCCCATACCGCCGTCCTGGCCCAGCCTTATGGAACCGTGGATGGAGCCATCAAGGTCACTGAACAGGGCGAGGTCATCTCCGACAAATATGGCCTCCCCCGGCTGGCGGCGCGCAACTTGGAACTCGTGCTTTCCTCGGTACTCGAGGCCTCCCTTCTTCATCGCACTTCTCGCCAGCCGCCCGAGGTGTTGTCTCGCTGGATGGAGGCCATGGAGGCATTCTCGGTGGCGGCTCACGCCGCCTATCGCCAGTTCGTCTCCGATCCCCATCTCATCCCCTATTACTTGAGTTCCACCCCGGTCGAGGAGCTCGGGGCCATGAATATCGGCTCCCGACCTTCTCGGCGCCCCGGTGGAGGTGGAGGCCTCGATGATCTTCGGGCCATTCCCTGGGTCTTCGGTTGGACTCAGTCCCGTCAGATCATCCCCGGCTGGTATGGCGTTGGGTCCGGACTCCGGGCCGTGGAGTCGCACTACTCGGATGTATTCGCCGACATGGCTGAGCGTTTTCTCTACCTACAGGCGTTCCTCGGCAACGTCGAGATGACCCTGGCCAAGACCGACCTCTCGATCGCCCGCCGCTACTGCGAGCGACTGGTCGCTTCCGAACATCGGCAGATCTTCGACCGAATCACGGCCGAATATGAGCTGACGGTCTCCCAGGTCCAGAAGCTCACCGGACGCGAGATCCTCGGGTCGAATCCACTCCTCGCCCGGACCCTCGAGGTCCGCAACATCTATCTCGACCCGATCAACTACCTGCAGGTATCACTTCTAGAGCGCAGCCGCCGCGCCAACGACGTGGACCCTGAACTGCAACGAGCGCTGCTACTAACCGTCAATGGCATCGCCGCCGGGATGCGCAATACCGGCTAGCGCTCCTCGAGGACCGAGAGGATGTTGCCGGCCGGGTCCTTGAACCAGGCGATGGCTGGACCCTGGTCTCCGCGGGCAATGCCCTTCTCGTCCTGGTCGAATCCGTCGTAGCGCTCGAACCTCACACCCTTCTTGCTGAGCTGGTCGACCGCTTGATCGACATCATCCACCACGAAGTTCAGGATCGTGTAAGTAGCTGGGACGAAGTCGGGCTTCTCGTAAATGAATGTGTCGCGCCCACCCGCCAGATTGAGGACCAGGTCACCCATCTCACCTTGGGTGAGGTCGAGCCCCAGAGTCTCCCCGTAAAACTTTTCGGCGGCTTTGAGATCGGGCACTGCAAACCCGCTAAATGCAGTGGTCTTGGCAAACATTTGACTCCTTTGGTTGCCAGGAGCGTTTGTTACCCAGCTCTGGCTACTTCAACCAGGGTGTCGAAATACGCCACTCCGCCACCCCAGTCGGTCAAAGCGTCGTTCGTGAGCGCATTGGCATGAGCGGCCTCCACCGTCCAACCAAAAGGAATGGCGCCGACGCCGGGGCGGAGCCTGCTGCTGATCTTGGCCGTAAGTGTCAGCTCCCCGCGATCGTTCCAAACCCGCACTTCATCGCCGTCGGTGATGGCCCGCTTGGCGGCATCCTCGGGGTCGATCTCGAAGAACGGGCCAGGTTCCTTCTCGGCGTGGTGCGCGCCATATGAGCTGTTGAGAAACTTGGTCTGATTCTTGGGCGTCAGCAGGACGAGAGGGAACGTCTTGGCCAGTTCGCCCCCGGGTCCCTCGTGGGGCGGCCGGTAGTGCGGCATCGGCTCGGACGACAGATCGGCCCGGCGATCGCTCGTGGCAAATCCTCCGTCTGAATAAGGCATGAGCTCGTCTGGAAGATCCAGGCGCAGCCAACCCTGCTTGCGGAGAAGTTCGACGTCGGTGTCGACCAGCACCTTTGACACGAGGGCCTCGTCATCGAGAGCGAACTCCGGATCCGTCATACCCATTGCCTTTGCCAGGCGCCTCCAGAGTTCGGTGTTGGGAACGGCTTCGCCGAGCGGTGCGATCGCGGGCTCGTTCCAACCGAGATAGAGATGTCCCCAGGACGGGATCACATCGAGTTGCTCGAGCTCGGTGGTAGCCGGGAAAACGACATCGGCATAGCGTGCGGTATCGGTGAGGAATTGCTCGCTGACCACCGTAAAGAGGTCCTCGCGTTCGAGACCCTTTTTGATAAGCGCCGCATTGGGGACGGTCACCAGCGGATTGCCGTTCCAGATGAACAAGGCATGAATTCCGATCGAGGGATCACTGAGATTGCGACCGAGATGATTCATCGAAAGTCCCCGAGTTGGGGTGGGGACCGTGAAAACCGTGTCGTCGAGCTGGGTGTCGAACCAGGAGCCCACCGATCGCGACAAACCCCCGCCCCGTTGTCGCCAGGCGCCGGTGAGAACGGGAAGCGTCGCCAGCGTCCGGTAGAACATCGCTCCGTGCTCGTGGTGCTCGGCGCCGATCAAGGTGCGGATGAAAGCCGGCTTGATCGTCCCGTAGGCGTGGGCGAATCGCTCGATCTCCTCGACCTCCAAGCCGCATGTAGACGCTGCTCGCTCCGGCGTCCAGGCGGCGACATGGGCAGCCAGCTCATCGAAGCCATTGGCGTATGAATTGACGTAGTCGTGGTCGATGAGATCGTCGCGGATGAGGACATGAGCGATCGCCAGCATCAACGCCACATCGGTGCCGGGTAGTGGCTGGATGTGCCAATCGGCCGAACCGGCGGTAATCGTCCGGATGGGATCGACCACCACCACTTGCGCTCCGTTGCGCCGAGCTTCTTCCACGAAGGGCCAGAGATGCCGGTTGGTGAGTCTTGTGTTGGTGGCCCACAAAATCACGAATCGGGCGTGGCGGACATCGGTCGGATCGGCGCCAAGACCGGACCCGTAGGTGGCGGCGACCCCGGCCTTGGCGGTGGCGCCGCAGAGCGATCCGGTCAAACGCGAAGCGCCGAGGTTGGCGAAAAAGCGACGATCGAGAGAGCTCATCTGCACGGCTCCCTGCGTGCCGGCATCCCACCAGGGATAGATCGCCTCTCCTCCGTGTTCGGCGACGACCGACTTCACGCGATCGGCGACGACCCCGAGCGCCTCGTCCCAGGTCGCCTGTCGAAACTGGCCCTCTCCCTTTCGCCCGGTTCGGACCAGCGGATGAAGGATCCGCTCCGAGTGATAGACGCGTTCGAGAAAGTTGTTGACCTTGGGGCAAAGCTCACCCCGCGAATACGGGTGGTCGGGGTTGCCGCGCAG
>DATFFB010000184.1:0-8095 GCA_035250485.1 Acidimicrobiia bacterium | reverse complement strand
ACCAATGAAGCCCATGTGGCGAACCTCCGCCAAACCCTCGCCGACGAACGCGAATGGGGCTTCGACGAATCCGATGTTGCCTGGCTTTCACCGGCGGAATTGCAAGGTCGAGTGGCTGGGGCCCTTGGGGCCATATTTACGCCGCACGGGGCGGCGATCCACCCGTTCAAACTCGTTCGCGGACTGGCCCGCGCCGTCGAAGGGCTCGGGGTCAAGATCCTCGAACAGACCCGGGCTACTCGTATGAGCGCCGGGATCGTGAGGACCGTTCGGGGCGATGTGCGGGCGCAGTCGGTCATCAGGGCGACCGAGGCCTTCACCGTTGAATTTGCCGATCATGGCCGCGACTTCGTCCCGGTGTACTCGTTGATGATCGCCACCGAACCGCTGGGATCGGATTTTTGGGACTCTTACGGGTTCGCCCGCCGCGAGGTCTTTACCGACGCTCGCCAGCTGATCATTTACGGCCAACGCACTGCCGACGATCGCCTCGCCTTTGGGGGGCGAGGGGCTCGCTACCACTTTGGCTCCAAATTGCAATCGGACTACGACCGACAACCCGCCGTTCACGAGGCGGTGGGAGAGATTCTCAAAAGCTTGTTTCCCAACCTCGCCGGGGCCCGGATCACCCATCGTTGGGGTGGGGCGTTGGCATTGCCACGTGATTGGCGGCCGGTGGTGATCTATGACCGCGCCACCGGGCTTGGACACGCCGGCGGTTACGTTGGCGAGGGAGTGGCCGCTTCCAACCTCGCCGGTCGGACACTCGCTGATCTGGTTCTTGATCGCGACACTGAGCTCACGCGATTGCCGTGGGTGGGTCATCGCTCTCCAAAGTGGGAACCCGAACCGCTCCGGTTTGTCGGCGCCAACCTCGCCATTGCCCTTGCACCAGCGGCCGATCGGTTCGAGAGCCGAACCGGAAAACCCTCCCGTCTTCTCACTGGCGCCCTCCGACTGCTGACCGGTCGCTGAGCTTTTCAGCACCCTGGTAGAAAAGCGGCATGAGTGCGGTCCCTTTCTCGCTTCTCCCCGATAGCTCGGCAGCAGCCGAGGACGGGTCACTGTGGATCGGGGGATGCTCCGTCCTCGAACTAGCGGAGGAATTTGGGACCCCGCTCTTCATTTACGACGAGGCACATTTGCGCGCCAGGTGCCGGGAAACATTGGCTGCGTTTGGCGATCAGGCCGTCTATGCCGGCAAGGCATTTCTGTGCCTGGCGATGGCCAAGCTGGCTCACGAGGAGGGCCTTCGGATCGACGTCGCCAGCGGGGGAGAGCTCTTCGTGGCTCTGGCCGCGGGAGTTCCCGGGGAACGCCTCGTCATGCACGGGAACAACAAATCAATGGATGAGCTCGAGGCGGCGGCCAAGGCCGGAGTGGGAAGGCTCGTCGTCGACAGCTTCGACGAGCTCGACCGCATCATCGAGCTCCACGATCGGACCGGCCACGTCTTCGACGCGCTGATCAGAGTCACGCCCGGCATCGAAGCCCACACCCATCACTACGTCGCCACCGGCCAGGACGATTCCAAGTTCGGGTTCACCCTCTCGACCGGAGTGGCTAGCGCTGCCGTCAATGCCGCGCGTTCCAACCCCGGCATCAGGCTGCGCGGATGCCATCTCCATATTGGCTCGCAGGTGTTCCGGGTCAGTTCGTTTTCCTCGGCGCTCGAGGCGATGGCTGACTTCGTCCGCTCCCATCGACTGGAGGAGTTGTCGATGGGAGGCGGCTTGGGAGTCGCATACGTGGCCGGGGAATCGGCCCCTTCGATCACCGAATACGCCGGGATTTTGAAGGCGGCGGCCGAGGGCGCCAGACTTGATGTGGTTCTCTCCGCCGAACCTGGCCGGGCGATAGCTGCGGCCGCCGCGGTGACCGTTTACACGGTGGGCACGGTCAAGGAGATACCCGGGATTCGCACCTACGTCTCCGTCGATGGAGGGATGAGCGATAACCCGCGACCGGTGCTCTATGGCTCCGGGTATGAAGCATTCCTCCCGCGAGCGGTCAACGCCGATCGAACCCGCAGAGTGAGGGTGGTCGGCAAGCATTGCGAGAGCGGGGACGTGCTGGTCAGGGATGCTTTGGTCCCGGAGGATCTTTCGGTGGGGGACTACCTGGCGATGCCGGTCACGGGTGCTTATGGGCACTCGATGGGTTCCAATTACAACAAAGTCCCTCGACCGGCGGTGGTCTTCGTGTCGAACGGAAAGGCCCGGCTGGTTGTAGAGAGGGAGTCCTTCGAGGACTTGATCCGCCACGATCGCCTTTAAGAATGGAACTCCCGGAGGCGATCTCGTTCCTCGTCGAGCTGGATGGTTGAGCGGCGGTCGAGGGGCTCGAACAGATTGATCGTGATGTCGCCGGCCTCGAATTTCCACGTTCCCGCCACCTGGCCATCAATCAGGAATGTGTTGTGCGAGTGGGGAGTCTTGGTGTTGAAGATCCGGGAGCGATAGCGCTCGGGGAGGATTTGGGTGCGACGAGCGTGGATCAAGAGCGCGGCATCCCATACCGGGAGAAATCGCGGCGGCACCGGGGTAGCGGGGTCCGGCAATAGCCCGCCTTCTACATCAAAGAGCTCGATCCCTTGGGGCCCCGAATACGTGGGGTAAGGAGCCATTAGGGGTTTGACCTGGGAGGGAGGGAGGCCGAGGAAGGTGGCGGCATCGGTGGCGCTGGCCGGTCCGAAAGCATTCAGGTACTTCTCGATCAGCTTTTGGCGAGCGGATTCCGGATCGATGGGGCCGGCTGGCAACAACCCGTAGACATCGGCTCGTCTCCTCTCCCAGGTGCCGGAGGGAGGAACGCGGATGAGGTCGACGAAATTTGTGGCGCCATTCCAGGTGGCGGAATCGATGCCCAGTTCCTTCATAAGGAGGTTTCTCGGCTGCGGTCCCTCCCGCAGGGCGGCTTCTATCTCCTTCGCCACCCGTTGCATTTCCACCTGGTCGTTGCGGCGGGTTGCTCGGAACCACCACGCGGTTCGCTCCTCCCTGACCGCGGCATTGGAAAGGTGGAAGAACTCCGGAGTCACCAGGTGGATCGTGCTCCGGATCGTCGTTCCCTGGACCACTTCACGTCGTTGAAGGGCGTCGGTCAGATGGACACGCTCGAAACCGACCAACCGGCTCCAAAGCGAGATGTAGCCCGCCGGGGCATACTGGTTTTGGATCCCGGCGATGCGGTCGAGGGCCCGAGGTAGCGAGATGCCCGACCGTTCGAGGTAGAGCTGGCGGGCTAACAGGGCTCGGTTGAGCGCTGGCGTGGAAAGCGTGGTCATTCTGGCGTAAATGCGGCACGGTAAACCGTGCCGGATTTACGCCAGAATGGATTCAGTGGGAAAGATTCACGGCGGACAGCTCGTCGCCCGGGCCCTCAAGGCCGAAGGCGTCGACACGATTTTCACCCTCTCGGGCGGCCACATCGTCGCCATCCTCGACGGGTGCGTCCAGGAGGGCATCCGCATCGTCGATGTCCGTCACGAACAAGCTGCGGCTCACGCCGCCGAGGCTTACAGCCGATTGACTGGGCGGTTGGGAGTGGCGGTGGTCACCGCCGGGCCGGGAGTGACCGACACCATCACCGCCGTGGCCAACGCCTGGTTCGCCTCGACGCCCATGCTGGTCATGGGCGGTCGCCATCTCCTCCGCCAGGAGCTCAAGGGCGGGCTCCAGGAGATGAATCATCCCCAACTGTTTGAGGGGATCACCGCCTGGGCCGCCACCGCCTGGCAAACCGAACGTCTGCCCGACTACGTGGCGACGGCGAGTCGGCATGCATTCGGCGGCCGGGGGGCGCCGGTTTTCTTGGATATTCCGATGGACGTTCAATTCGACGTCGTCGACGAAGAGTCCGTCGTCTGGCCCCGCGGCTATCGGCCCATGGGCCAGACCGGGACCGACGCCGACACCCTCTCCGCAATCGCGTCGGCGCTGGCGAAATCGAGCCGTCCGGTGATCTTCGCCGGGGCGGGAGGCGCTTCCCTGCAGCAATTAGCCGAGGCGATGGGTGCGCCAACCTTCGTCAACGGTCGGGCGCGGGGGTCCTTGCCTCACGGCCATCGGTTGCTTGGCAACCATGCCCGCAGTCAGGCTCTGGCTACTGCCGACCTCGTCCTGGCCCTGGGGGTCGATTGGGACTTCCGCACCAACTACGGCGAGCGAGTAAATCCAGACGCCCAAGTGATCCACATTGACGCCGAGGCCACCAAGATCGGTTGGAATCGGCCGGCCGACCTCGGTGTGGTCGCCGACCCGATGGCAGTCGCTGCTCAGATTTTGGAGCTCGCATTGCCGAGCGCCGACCCTGGCTGGGTGGCCGAGATCGCCGCGGCCGAGAGCACCCGACAGGCCGAGCTCGAAAAAGAGGCTGGCACCTCCACCTCGGGGCTCGTCGCCCCCCAGAGGTTCGCCAAGGAGGTCGGGGAGTTCTTCGGCCGCGACTCGATCGTGGCCCTCGACGGCGGCGACATCGTTTCCACCACGGCTCGCTGGCTGCAGGTGTCCACCCCCGGACACGTACTCGACCCGGGACCATTCGGAACCTTGGGGACCGGAGCGCCCTTTGCCCTGGCGGCGCAAGTGGTTTACCCCGACAAATTGGTCGGAGTCGTATTCGGCGACGGCGCTTTCGGGTTCAACGGCTTCGAATTCGACACTCTGGTTCGCCTCGGATTGCCGATAGTGGCGGTGATGGGAAACGACGGGGTGTGGGGCAACATCAAGACCTTCCATACCATGATGTATCCCGAGCGGGTGGTGGCGGCCGATCTCGGCCGGCGCCCCTATCACGACATGGTGAGCGCCCTCGGCGGCCATGGCGAGCTCGTGACCGATCCCGAGGATCTCGCCCCCGCTCTCAAGCGGGCCCGCGCCTCAGGCCTGCCCTCGCTCGTAAATGTCCACATCGCCGAGACGATGCGGATGAGCTCCAACTACTCCCAGTAGGTGCTCAGGCGGAGGCTGGCGAGGGCGATCCCAGGAGCCACACCCGTGCGGCGTCGGGATCGTCGAATATTGCGAACCGTCCCCGACCTCGCTCCTCGAAGAGGAGGTCGGCAAAGCGGGAGCTGAACCTTTCCGGTCCCGCGATCACCGCCAGACGGATCCGATAGTTGGCGAACCGCTGTAGTACCTCTCCCGCCACCCCCGAGCTGAGATCGAAGAATTCCTCTGGGAGGTCATCGGCCCGAAGCAGGAGCGCGTCGGTTTGATGGGAGAGACAAGCCTCGATCGAGAGAGTGGGATCCCACGTGCCGGGCTCACCTTCGGTCTCGACGATGCCCCAACGAAAGACGAAGGTCATAGCACGATTAGGGCCAGGACACCCAGGGCCAGGCAGTAAATGCCGTAGCCGCCGAGCCCGGAGCGGTGGAGCATCCGCAAAAGAAAGGCGATGGCGAGATAGCCGGTGACGCCCGCGACGGCGACGCCCAGCCAGGCAGCCGGTGGCACCCCACCGTCGTTCGCCAGATGGAACAGCTCGAGGATGCCGGCGGCAGCGATGGCGGGCACGCCAAGCAGGAACGAAAACCTGGCGGTCGACACTCGCTCGAATCCCCGCGCGATCCCGGTGGCGATGGTGAAACCGGATCGAGAGATCCCGGGAAGGATGGCCAGCAGCTGGGCGAATCCGATCAGAAGGGCGTCGGCTGCAGTCGCCTCCCTGATATCTCGATCGCTAGGCGTTAGGCGGTCGACCAAAACCAGCACCAGACCGGTCACCAGGAGAAAGAGGGCGGCGGCGGTGACCGAGCGCTGGAGGCGCTCGACCTCTTCGACAAAGAGCAAAGCCAGGGCAGCCGGGAAGGAACCGATGAAGAGCAGCCAGAGCAATCGGCGGGCGTCAGGATCTGATCGCGCCAGGCGCAAATGCCATAGATCCTTTCGGAAGTAGGCCACAACCGCCCCCAGAGTGCCCAAATGGAGTACTGCCGTGGTGGCCAGATCGGGAGGAGCGAACCCAAAGAGGGCTGGGATCAAGACGAGATGGCCGTCCGAGGAGATGGGGAGGAACTCACTGATTCCCTGGACGACTCCCCAGAGGACCGCTTCCAGCACCGGGGCCACGATAAACGGAGGCGCTTTGGGGCTAGCGGCTCCCAACCAGCGTTCGCAAGGACCCGTCGGCCAGAGCGGCGGCCGCTGCCCCCACCTCTGCCTCCGGAATCGCTACCAGGGCTCGAGCACCGTCGATCGAGTTGGCCTCGAGGAGACGGACGACGATGCCGGGGATGATCTTGGGGGCCGAGCGGACGTCGACCACGAGCCGGACGTCGACTCCAGCCACCGTCCCTTCCGGGATCGGAACCTCGAGGCTCCACCACCCCTCCGGCAGGGGACTTGCCTCTCCCAAAACCGACGGGATGAGGGGCATGCCTCGGTTCACATCGACGAGGAAGATCCCAGAGGGGGAGACATGTTCAGGGAGTATCCCGATGGGAACCCGTCGCCACTGGAGGGCGTCGTCGCTCACCTCTTCACCGGCGGTGACGTCACGGGCGAGATACGCCCTGAGTTCGGTGGGAGTCGATCGCAGCTCCCATCCCACCGCCGTCACGAGGATGAGGACCGCAAGGGTGCGGCGCAGGTATGGCGGTCTCGCCAGCCAGTACACCGCCTCAAAGTATCGGCGGTGACAGTGCTTGAGAAGACCTCAGTCCGGCTTGGTGGATTCCGGGGTGACAGTCGGCTTCTGGGCCGTTTTGGTCGAGCTGTCGGATTTGGAGCCGTTGCTCTCTTTGGCCGAGCCACCGTTATCGGACGAGGCCTTCGCCTTGACCCGAGAGTCCGTCGCGTAAAACCCGGATCCCTTGAAGACCACGCCACGAGCGTGGAAGACCTTCTCTACTTGGCCGCCACATTGAGGATGGCGACGCAGAGGCTTGTCGGTGAACTTCTGGAAGACCTCGAAGTTCTCGCCGCAGCGATCGCATCGGTATTCGTAAGTCGGCACAGGTCAAATAGCTCTGGTGAGGTGGACAGAAAATTGTAACCCGGATGGCCCCCGGCTCATTCCCGTTCTCAGGGCAGCACTCTCCCTCCGCCGTAGACTCGGCCGCGGTGGAATTCCTAGTCGGTGCAGCGATCCTGGTCGTTTCCTATTTGATTGGAAGCGTCGACTTTGCGGTCCTGGTGGGGCGGATGCACGGCGTCGACATCCACCAAGTAGGAAGCGGCAATCCGGGCACTTCGAACGTCATGCGCACCCTGGGGCGGGGGCCGGCGGTCATGGTCTTCATCGGCGACACCCTCAAAGGGGTAATCGCCGCCGCGGTGGGCACCTTCCTCTCCGGCGATGGAGCTGCCTCGGCCTGGGCTTTTGGGGCCGGATTGATGGCAGTGCTCGGCCATTGCTATCCGCTCTTCCATCGCTTTCGAGGCGGCAAGGGCGTCGCCACCGGTGGCGGGGTGCTGCTCTTTGCAGTCCCCATTGTCGGCCTCATCCTTAGCTTGCTCTGGGTAACCGTGGCCAAGTTGGGAAAGGTGGCCTCGATCGCTTCTTTGATCGTTGTCGCCGCTTCGATCCCATTACTCATCTGGCAAGGCGTAGAAGGCTGGGCCCTCTTCTGGTTTGGGATGATGCTGGGCCTAGTTATCTACCGCCACCGTGGGAACATATCGAGGATCATGAAAAGACGTGAACCATCGGTGGTGAGGTGACCGCCACCGTCGCCGTCATCCCCGCGGCTGGCCGGGGAACCCGGATGCGACCAGCCACCCGGATCGTGCCCAAGGCGTTGGTGACCGTGGTCGACCGCCCGGCCGTTCAATACGTGGTCGAGGAAGCCGTGAGGGGCGGGGCCGATGAGGTGATCATGGTCGTCGACCTCGACGCCGGCCATCTTGTCCAGCAGCATTTCTTGATGGAGGGCCGCCTCCCCGGCCTGGAGGACATCAAGATCCGGGTCGTTGTCCAGGAGGAGCCACTGGGCCTGGGCCACGCCGTTTGGGAGGCGGCCGAGGCGGTGCGAGACCGGTCCTTTTTCTGTTTGCTGGCCGACAACATCGTCCGTCCCGGAGGCGACGTGCTCCCTGCGCTGGCTGCGGCCTCGCAAGGCAACTCAGCAGTCTGCCTGCGCCGGCTGACC
>DATFFB010000183.1:0-6749 GCA_035250485.1 Acidimicrobiia bacterium | reverse complement strand
AGGACAAGGTCGACGAGTTCAAGCGCCTGTCCGCTGAGTGCATGGAGATCGTGCGGGCCAAGGACACCGGCACGCTGCAATACGACACCTATTTCAACGAGGACCAGTCGGAGGCCATCGTCATCGAGCGTTTCAAGGACTCCGAGGCGCTCATCGAGCACGCGACAAACCTCAGCCACTTGACGCCGGCAATTCTCGAGACGGGCTCGGTGTCCGGGGAACTCCTCGGTGAGCCGAGCGCAGAGCTCAAAGCGAAGATTGTCGGCAGCGACGCCCCCCAGCTTTTCACGCCCTACCAGATGATGTAGGGCGAATCGAGGTCAGGGCGCGGGGTTGGCGCCGGGCGGACCCTCTAGCACCGTGGGAACATATTCGAGGAGCTGGATGCTGTCGTCGAACGTCTGGTGGGCGACGAGTTCGAGAGCGACATCGGGATAGCCGTCATAAATTCGGTCCCGGCCGGTGCTCCCCGTGATCACCGGGAAGACCCCCACCCGGAAGCGGTCCACCAGACCCGCCTTGAGGAGCGAGCGACACAAACTGATGCTGCCGAGAGTGTGCATCGGAGCGGTGCCGTCGCGCTTCATCGCTTCCACCGTCTCCACCGCATCCCCGGCGATCAGCCGGGTGTTGGCCCACACCAACGGTTCTTTGAGTGTCGATGAAAACACCACCTTGGGCTGTTTGGTGAGCACGCCCATGGCGGCGTCTTCATCGGTGGAACCGTTCGATTCGGCCGCCTGGGCGGCGAACCCCGACATCAACCGGTAGGTGTTCGCTCCCATCAGGGTCGTGTAGTCCTGTGGCTGCTCTTGGAGCCAGGCCAGATATTGGCGACCCTCGAGCCCCCACCAACCTGGCCAGCCTTCGGCAGCCCCAAAACCGTCCAAAGAGGTGATGAAATCCACCATCAATTCCGGCATTTGCTCTCCTTTGGTCGATCTTGACCATTGCGACACGGACGTGGCGATGGCGCCGACCCGAGCGTCATTTCGCGATGCGATCAGCTAGCGCCTCCCGGGAGCTCTGAGATTCGTCGGCGGTCTCCGATCGCCCCAGCAGATACCAGGTCTCCATTTCCCCCTTGCCTTTGACGGCGATCGTGCCCCGCAGCTCTAGCTCGAACTCGTCTTTCAGTAGCTCGTAGGTAGGCCGGGTGACCTGGATCCGACCTGGCGTGCCACCCGACTCCATCCGAGATGCGGTATTCACCGCGTCGCCCCAAAGATCGTAGAGGAACTTGTGCCGACCGATGACGCCGGCCACGAGCGGTCCCGAGTTGACCCCGATTCGTAGTTGAAAGCCAAGGTCGCCACAAGGGCCGTCGGGCGCCGTCGATTCGACCATATCGAGGGCCAGCAGGGCGATCGCCTGCGCGTGGTCCGGCCGCGGGAGCGGGACGCCCGCGGCGACCATGTAGGCGTCGCCAATCGTTTTGATCTTCTCGAGCCCGTGCCGCTCGGCGAGGGTGTCGAAGTGGCTGAACAGCCGATCGAGCAACCCGACGACTTCAGCCGCCGGCAGGTCCTTCGAGCGGGCGGTGAAATCGACCACATCGGCGAACAGCACCGAGGCGGCCGTGATCTGATCGGCGATGGTGCGGGTCTCGCCTTTCAGGCGCTCGGCGATGGAGCCGGGGAGAATATTCAGGAGCAGGTCCTCGGCTCGCTGTTGCTCCGACCGGAGGGCCGTCAACGCTTCCTCGCGTTGCCTTGCGAACAGAACCAGCAGTGTGAAGAAGATCGTCCCGCCGACGGTGACGTTGAGCGCCAGGAGAAGACCGGAGAACCACTCGGGCAGTGGGGACGTAATCCCCAGCGCGATTCCCGCGAAGCCCGACGCCAGGAAGATCGTGACGAAAGCGAGGAACCACCGGATGCCCGCGCGGACACTGTCAAAGACCAGCGCGCCGAGCGGGGCGAGGATGCCCCAGATGCCTGGCGACCCGCCGGGCAGGAAGCCGCCGAGGGCGATCATCGAGAGGGTCGGCGCCAAGAGGATGTCTACGAGCTGGATGCGGAGGAGCAGGCGGAAATTGCCGTTTCGGGCGAAGAGACCGATAGACCCGATCGAGATCACCGCGTAGAGCAGCGCCAACGAGCCCGACCAGGCGCCGAAGGCGAGGTACAGGCCGGCCCACAAGAACGAGATCGGAAGGATCAGAACGGCGATGCGGACGAGAAGCGCCTTGCGCAGGCGCGCATCGTGGTCGTCCGCCGGGTCGACCCCGATTTTCGCAAGCCGCTTCCTGAGGCGGTCGAGGAGGCTCCCAAGGTACGTCACCGCCCGAGGATACGTGCGCTAAGCCGCAAGCGATCGGTTGCGAAATGCGCGAGCCGTCGTCACGAATCGAGCGGCGGGAGGGGCCTGGCGGCGGGACCGTTGATGACCGCCCCGGCGTAGTCGTATCGGGACCCGTGGCAGGGGCAGTCCCAGGTTCGGGCCCGACTGTTCCAGCCGACCACACAGCCCATATGGGTGCAACGGGCAGACAGCAGGTAGGTCGCACCGTCGTCGTGAAGGTAGGCCGCCACCCTTTCCCCCTCCACCTCGACCACGGCGCCTTCGCCGGGACGGAGGTCGAAGAATTGGCGACCCACGGTTTTGGCGATCAGAACGTCGCGAGGGGCCTCATGTGCCACCCGGTTGGGGACCACCCGTTGGATATAGCGCCGAGATCCGGTCATTCCCTTGCTGCCGACCACCACTAGGTCGTGATCGCCGGCGGCTTTCGAGATCTTGACGGCCGGGTTGCCCTTGTCCACGATGAGATTCATCTCCTCGCCACCGAGACGTGCGGCAGTGTCACGAAGCACGATGTCTCCGATCAGTGGATCCCCCACGAAGATCAGGCTGACGGCGGCTCCGAGGGCCTGCGCCAGCGCATGACCATGACGCGCCGCCTGGTGGGCGGTCAGAGACCCGTCTGTGCCGATCAAGACCCTTCGATAATCCGCCGGCCGATTCTGAGGATCGCTGGTCCTCACCACCAAGATGTCGATGGGGGTCTCATGAGCGACCTGGTCGGGAATGCCTCCCATAGTGAACCGATTCCCCGACCCGATTCCGTGGTCGCCGATGACCAGGAGATCGGCGCGCCGCTCGGTGGCGGCCATCATGATCCCTTGGGCGATCTCACCGCGGACCTGGGCGGTCTCGGCTTCGACTCCCAGGTTGCGGGCTCGTTTCACCGCCTCATCCAGGACTCCGCTGGCGGCCGCCGGGTCGTCGCCGACGTGGATGAGGGTGAGGCTCGCCCCCAGTTGCTTGGCTAGGCGGGCAGCGACCTCCTCGGCGACCGCTGAAGTCGCTGTCCCATGCGCCCCGACCACGATGTGGCGGTAGGCGCTCAAAACGGTTTCATGACCATCAGATAGACGATGAAAACCAGGGCAACGAAGCCGGTCCCGGCAGTGAGGATCGGGTTGCCCGAGTTGAGCACCCGGACAAAGTCGTCCCTGGAAACCGTGGTTCCGCTGGCCATCAGTTCGAGAACCATTCGAACGCGCCGGAAATGACCCCGAGCCATGGGAAACATCAGTATTCCGACGGCGATAAGCAGAGCCAGCGAGACCCAGATCCAACCCTGGGAGAACCACCGACCTCGGATCCCGGCCGCGATCCCTCCCACTAAAAGCACCAGCGTTGATATGTAGAAGGCGCTCACCGTGGCCGCGCTGAGCTGGAGAATCCCGGCGACCTGCTGCGGATCACGGATGCGCCGCATGAGAAGGGTTGCGGCCATCGAGGTGCCGTGGGCGGCCACGAAGCCCACCACGCCCACGAGGTGAATGAACACCCACCATCCATAGCTCATCGCGACGAGTTTTCTACGGTCGGCGGGGGCGGTCAATCCGAGGGGCGTGGAGGAGGGGACCTTCTGTTTTCCGGCAGGGCTCTCTAGTTGGATACCGCCCGATACCAAGTGGCCGTGGACGTCGGTCGGAACCCGACTCCTTGGTACAGGGCGGCGGCGGCGTCGGTTTCGTAGGAGATCTTGACCCGCTGGGCGCCTCTCTCGATAAGGCGATCGATTCCGGTGCACAGCATTGTTCGGGCAAGGCCCCGCCGTCGGAATTCGTCCTCAACTCTGACCGGTTCGACGAGTCCCACGTTTGTGGTCGGGTCGAACCAGTAGAGCGAGTACCCGGCGACCTGGCCCTCGGAGGTCTCGACCGCGAGGTCGAGCGCCGGGTCGTAGAGCGGACACTGGTCGAGTCGCTGCACCACCCCGTCGCCGTTTCGACGTCGCAGAGGATGCGGGGTGTCTCGACGCTGGGTGCGATCGAAGAGTTCGAAGCCCGGAGGAAGCGCCAACACCGTCGGCCGATCGGCGGCATCCATCCAGGCCGTGAAGTCTTGGCGGCCAGGAATGAGTCCGGATCGCTGGGCCAACTCGGTGAAGGTGCGATCGTCATCACTCACTGGCACTTCGAATCCCTTTTCCGAGTGACTTGCGCCGTACTCGATTGCCCGGGTCCACACGACACCCGGCTCGGGGTCTGGCGCCCCGGGGACGACGACTGGGTCGCATTGCCAAGCGCCATCGGGCCAGCTTGTGATAAGGACGCCGGCGATGGGCCCCTCTTCGTCGACCCAGAAGAGCTTCTCGACGTCATCCGAGCGCCGCGGCGTGCGCCACCACCACTGCACATCGGCGGCTTCCCAGAGGCCGGCGTGAGGGTCGGCTCGGCGAGCGCGTTGCAACAGCTTCGTCGCTAATAAGACTGCTTCATGCTCTGTTGCTCTGACCTCACCCACCGACACGTCCAAACTCCTCAGTGATGGCTTTCGCCAACGTAACCTGTCAGCCGAGCGACAGCTTCACGTCCAGCATTTAGCGAGCTTGCTTGGGGTATTCGGCAACCGTGTCCTTCTCGATCCATCGCATCTATGAACAGGCGGTCCCTCCAGGAAAAAGGGTCCTGGTCGATCGACTCTGGCCCCGCGGAGTGAAAAAGGGCGAGGCGCGGCTCGATGAGTGGCTGAAGGACGTCGCTCCAAGCACTGAATTGCGCCGGTGGTATGGCCACGAGCCCACCAAATTTGAGGAGTTCGCCCGCCGCTATCTCGACGAGCTCGAACGTGGTCCCGCCGCCGTCGCCGTGCGCCATCTTCGAGATCTATCCCGTGAGGGCGAGGTGGTTCTGCTCACGGCGACGCGCGATGTTGACCATTCCGGGGCGCGGGTGCTGACTGATCATCTCATCTTCCTGACAGACCGTTCTTGAGCAGCCAGCTAGCCGGAACGCTCGTGACCCGCCTTGTCGTGACCTGGGGTTTTGGGATTCACATCTTCTCACCGGGCAGCTTGTTCGCCTTCGCTAGCTCGGCTGTCAACGAGCGGAGCCGCGTAACCTGACGTCATGTTTATGCAGGAGGGATAGATAGCTCGGGTAAGCACCTACCCCTTCTGTGCAGAACGGGTGGACGGCTTGTCATGACAGCTCAGCTCGCCCATCTCCGCTTCGATGCGAACGACCCGCGCCGTCTCGCTTGGTTCTGGGCGAGCAACTTGGGCTGGGAGATTGACGAGGAAACCAACGGCGAGATTCGCGTGTTGCCCACGGATGGCACGCCCTTCTTCCTAACCTTCTTCCAAGTCCCGGAACCGAAGACCAGCAAGAATCCGATCCATCTCGATTTGGTTAGCGAATCCGTCGACCACCAGCGGGAGGTCGTCGACCGATTAACTGCACTCGGCGCCGAGCGCGTCGACATCGGGCAAGGTCCAGATGCCGAACACATCGTGCTGGCCGACCCCGAAGGCAACGAGTTCTGCATCGTCATCCGTGGAGAGTTCCTCGCCGACACCGACTACATCGGAGCCGTCGTCTTCGAGCCCGCCAATCCAGTGACCGGCTACTTCTGGGGGGAGGCGATCGGATGGTCGGTGGTCTACGACCAGGATGGCGATGTTGCCATTCGGGCTCCGGATGGCCGAGGGCCCTTCATCACGTTCGGGCCTCCCCGGGTAGTGGCGAGTGAAAAGAACCGCCTCCACCTCGACCTGTTGGCAGATGATCAAGCAACCGAGGTCGATCGGCTCATCGCTCTCGGCGCCACCAGGATCGACCCTGGTCGGGATCACATGCTCAGGGCCGAGTTGACCGATCCCGACGGAAACGCGTTTTTCGTGCTCGGTCGGCAGAACTAGCGGGGCCTGCTCGACCGCCGATTCACGACGAGTTGACCGGCCAGTGATCTAGCGAGTCGCCCTTCGGGACCCGCCGGGCGACATCGAAGCTCGGACGTCTTCGAGGACCAGGCCGGAGACAAGGCGAATGAGGAAGAAGCCGAACTTCGGGTTTTGGTAGTAAAGCTCGAGGGTCTTTTCGCGCGAGATCGACCACAGGCGACAATCTTCCGCGCACACCGCGCTCAAGGCGCGAACGCTCTGTCCAGCAAACAAGCCCACCTCGCCGAAGATCTCTCCGACGCCGATGTGCTTGTCGATCTCGGGGAAGTGGACGCGCCCCTCCTGGATCATGAACAGACGGTCGGCCCGATCACCTTGCCTGAACAGCACGGTTCCCTTCTGATGCACCTCGGTCTTCATATAGGGGATGAGCGCCTGAAGGACATCCTCGTCGGTTGCCTCCTGGACCGCTTTCGACAACCGCGTGAGCTGGCGGAGCCGAAGGAGATTTAGCGGAAGGAGGCTCGCGTGGAGGACGAGTATCGGATAGACCCGATCGAAGATGCCGTACGTGATCCCCAGCAGGGCGTAAGTGATGAAAGCGATGTTG
>DATFFB010000182.1:0-5235 GCA_035250485.1 Acidimicrobiia bacterium | reverse complement strand
AAGGCTTGTGATCGGGACGGACAGTCCCGCCGGCTCCGGGGTGCAGCCCCTCGGGATCCTGCGGGTCATGTCGTGGATCGCCTCGCTGGCCGAGATTGCACCGGAAGAAGTGGTGGCCATGGCCACGGGTAACGTCGCTGGCCTCCACGGTCTCGAAACCGGCGTGATCGCGCCAGGGAAAGAGGCGGATCTGCTGATAGTCGATGCCCCGCAGGGCTCGCAGGCCAAAGACGCTCTCCGGGCGCTGGCCATCGGCGATACGCTGGCAGTGGCGTCGGCGATCATCGACGGGATACCGCGATTTGAAAAGAGTCGCAACACCCCCCCGCCCTCCCGCTCGATCACGATTGCGGTCTAGGTTCTCCCCGTATGCAGGACACGGAACCCGCGAGCGCTTTCTCCGAGCACCGAGTCGCCCGGCCGCTCGACTTCGATCCCGACCGGAGCGCAGTGTTGGTGATCGACATGCTCAACGATTTTCTCGAGCCAGATGGGGCAATGCCGCTGCTCGAAGGCCGCCGTCTTTACGAGCCGATCCGACGGTTGCTGCAGGCAGCCCGCCAGCGGGGGGCGAAAGTGATCTGGATCTGCGACGAGCACATGCCATCCGATCGGGAGTTCGAGAAGAGGTCGGTCCACTGCCTCAAGGGAAGCTGGGGGGCGGAAATCGTGGCCGAGCTCGAACCGAAAACTTCAGAGCTGCGGATTCCGAAGACCCGCTACTCCGGGTTCTTTGAAACCGACCTCGACCTACGCCTCCGCCAGGACGGCATCGATCACCTGATCCTCACCGGGGTCGTCACCAACATCTGCGTTCGCTCGACGGCCCACGATGCTTTTTTCCGGGATTATCGGGTCACCATCCCCGTCGAGTGTGTGGCGGCTACCTCTGATCGCGAACAGCAGTCCACCCTCTACGACCTCGATACCCATTACGGAACCGTGGCGGATCTGGACGAAGTTCTCGCGATCCTCAGCGGGGCCGAGCGGGCCGTCTGATTACGCTCGCCATCTGCTGGCGACCGATCTAACGGAGGAGAAGAAGATGGCACGAAGAAGTCTGATTCTCATCGGCCTCGTTTGGATGCTGATCCTGGCGGCGTGCGGGGACGGGGGAGGTGCTGCCACCACCGGTGTGGTCACCACCGATGTCGAGACGACGAGTCCCCAAACCACCGGGGCGGCTACTACCGGAGGGGCCTCCACCACCGCCGCGGGGGGCGAAGACACTCCGATCAAGATCGGGATCATCGCCGACCTCACCGGCCCTTTCACCACCTACGGCAACAGCCTGGCAAGGAGCGCTCAGCTGGCGATCAAAGAGGTCAACGAAGCGGGCGGGATCGCCGGTCGCCAGGTGGAGGTGATCGTCGAAGACATCCAGACCGATGTCGCCGCCACCGTCGATAAGGCCCGCAAGTTGGTGCAAAGCGACAACGTCGATTTGGTCATGGGTCCGATCGGCTCCGACGCCAACGACGCCGCCTACGCCGAGGTGGTCGAAGGAGGAGGCAAGCTCCTCTTTTATACCGAGACCTACGAGGGCGGGAAGTGCCACGAGCTCTACTTCTCCTTCGGGGCCGTCCCCGCTCAACAGATCCGTCCGTTGATCCCCATCCTGCAGGACGCATATGGGACCAACGCCATGCTCTTCGGGGCCGACTACGTCTGGCCCCGGCGCAGCTTTGAGATCGCCAAGCCCATCATCGAGGAGAACGGCGGCACCGTGGTCTCCGAGCTCTACCTGCCGCTGATCGCCGAAGACTTCAGCGAGCTGGTGCAAGAGGTCCGCGAAACCCAGCCGGACTACATCTTCGCTCTCTACCCGGCCGTCTGGGGAGCTGCCTTGACCGCGCTCAACGACGCCGGGCTGCTCGGCACGGTGGGGATCGGCACCATCTTCCTCGGCGACCCCGACTTCGCCGGGATCGCCGATCTCGCCGAGGGCTCTTACACGGCCCTGCCGTTCTTCACCGCCGCCGATGCTCCCGGGGTACAGCCCTTCCTCGAGGCCTACGCGGCCGAGTTCGGCGATGGCGAAATCCCCTCGGGGGGAGAAGGAGTGGGGGCGTACAACGCGGTGTGGCTCTACAAGCAAGCAGTGGAACAGGCCGGCTCCACCGACCCCGCCGCGGTGGCGGAGGCGTTGGTCGGTCAGACCTTTGAGGGACCCACCGGGAACGTGGAGATGATGCCCTCCCACCACCTCAAGCAGACCATCAACCTCGTCCAGGCCCAGGATGGCCAGTACGTGCTCGTGGACGCCTTCGAGGACATGGATCCTGAGGAGGACTGCTCGCTTTAGGCAACGGATCCTGTGCCGGATGAGAAAGCCGCCACCAAAGGCATCGACCGCGTCCCCGGCTTCAGCGGGAAGACTCTCCGCCGCGCCGAGCTGATTCTGCTGGCGCTCTTGGTGGCGCTGCCGCTTGCGACCGACAATGCCTTCCTGGTCGATCGGATCGGTCGCTATCTGCTGCTGGCCGTCTTCGCCCTCTCGGTCGATCTCATCTGGGGATACGGAGGGATGTTCACCTTCGGTCAAGCCGCCTTTTTCGGCGGGGCGGGATATGCCGTGGGCATCCTCTCCACCCGGGAGGCGGGGATTCTTCCGCTCCCACTTGGCGTGACCCTCGCCGCCGCGGTGATCGCATCCGCCTTGCTTGCCTTGGGGATCTCCTACTTCACCATCGCCCGCCGGGGGGGGTTGCGGGGAGTGGAGTTTGCCGTCGTCACACTGGCGGTTTCGGTGGCACTCGAGCGATTGGCCAACGCCGGGGGACAGGTGACGGGTGGTCAGAACGGGATTTTGATGACCTACCGCCTGGGTCCGCTTCACCAGGGGCGCAACTTCTATCTCCTGGCGGCGGCGCTCCTCGTCCTTACCTATCTCGGCCTCAAGCACTTCCTCCGCTCCCGCCCTGGTTTGATTTTCCGGGGGATCGGCCAGAACGAAGAGCGGGTCGAACTGCTCGGCTATGACGTGGCCCGGATCAAGCGGTGGACCTTCGTGTTCTCGGGAGCAACGGCCGGCCTCGCCGGCAGCCTGTTCTATCTCCACGAAGGGATCGTCTCCCCGGCGGCGGTGGGGGTGGGTTCTTCCACCTTGGTGTTGCTGTGGGTGGTGCTGGGAGGGAGGGGCACACTGGTCGGCCCGATTGTCGGGGCCGTAGTGCTTTCCTATCTCACCGCTCGCCTTTCGGGCACTCTGCTCGATACCTGGCTGGTGGTGGTGGGGGTAATCCTGGTGGTGGTGATCGTGCTGATCCCCGCCGGGATCTTCGGCTTTCTCAACCGGGAGCGAACCTCTTGAGCGTGCTTGCAGTGAGCGGACTTGAGAAGACCTTTGCCGGCTTCAAGGCCGTCGACAACGTCGATCTGGAGTTGGAGCGGGGCGAAATGCTCGGCTTGATCGGGGCCAACGGCGCTGGCAAGAGCACGCTCCTACACCTTATATATGGACGCCTCCAGCCCGACCGCGGTTCGATCCGGTTCAACGGCACCGATGTCACTCTCCTCCCAGTCACCGACCGGGCCCGGATGGGGATGGGCCTGGTGTTCCAGATCATCTCGGTCTTCGATGGCCTGACCGTCGACGAAAATCTGCTGCTGGGAGCGCTCCGTAAGGGTTCCGTTTCTCCCCCCCGCGAGCGAAGCGAGCTGTTTCCTCCCCCAGCGAACGGAGTGAGCGTTGGGGGAGGTGGCGCCGAAGGCGACGGAGGGGGCGGGGAGTACCCCGAAGGGGGGAGGGGGGCTAGACCCGACATGCTCGATCGGGAGGCACTGGAGAAGGTGATCGATTTGGTCGACCTGCGTGCCGTTCGAGCGCGCAGCGCCGGCAAACTCGGCCACGGCGAGAAGCAGCGCCTCGAGATCGGGATGGTCCTTCTCACCCGGCCCACACTCCTTTTGCTCGATGAACCCACCTCGGGCATGACCGAGGCGGAGAGCCGTCACACCGCCGGTTTGCTGCAAACTCTGCGCTCGGAAGGCGCGATCGAGGCGGCGATCGTGGTGGAGCACAACATCGAATTCATCCGGCTGGTAGCGGATCGAGTGACGGTGATGCACCGGGGAGCGGTCCTGGCCGACGGCCCCATCGATCAGGTACAAGACGATCCCGCCGTCCAGGCTTCCTTCCTGGGGAGGCTGCATTGACTCCGTTACTCGAAGTCGACAATCTCGCCACCGGCTACGGCCAGACCAAAGTCCTGCGCGGGGTTTCGTTCTCGGTGAAGCCGGGAGAAGTGGCCTGCATCATGGGCCGCAACGGTGCCGGCAAGACCACCCTGCTCCGGGCGTTGATGGGGGTCCTTCCGAAGACGGGGTCGGTGCGGCTCTCGGGGGAGGACATCACCCACTGGGCGGGCCACCGGGTCAACTCGGCGGGGATGGTGTGGGTTCCGCAGGAGGACTCGGTCTTTTCGGGCTTGACGGTCCGCGATCACTTGACAATCGCCGTCCAGGGCCGACGGGAGGAAGAGGAAGGCCTTGATGCTGCGGGCGCTCTCTTCCCGGTGTTGGGACAGCGCCTGGAACAGGAGGCGCAAACCCTTTCCGGTGGCGAGCGCAAGATGCTGGCATTGGCCCAAGCCCTGATCGTGAGGCCGAAGGTGGTGCTGATGGACGAACCCACCGAGGGAGTGGCACCGGTGGTGGTCGAACAACTCATCCCGGCGATCGCGGCCTCAACCAAAGACTCAGCGGTGGTGCTAGTCGAACAGAACATCGACACCGCTCTCGCCCTCGGCCAGAACGCTTATCTTCTCGAACAAGGGTCGATCGCAGTGTCCGGACCGGTCCGCGACCTCCATGACCGCGGCGTTCTCGAGCAAAGGCTGGCGCTGTGATTCTCGGCTTTCTTCCCGTCGACTCCTTCAACGTGATCGTCCTCGCGGCGGTCTTTGTCCTGGTGGCCAGTGGACTCCACTTCACGTTCGGGATGCTCAACGTCGTCAACCTGGTGCACGGAGAGCTGATCCTGATCGGCGCCTACACCACCCTGCAGGTGCAAAGGACGACCGGCAACGTGCTCCTCGGCATGGCCTTAGCGCCCCTCGCGGCCGGAATCGTCGGCGTGGCCATGGAGCGGGGGGTGTTGCGCTTCCTCTACGACCGACCCCTCGACTCGCTCCTGGCAACGTTCGGCCTCTCGGTCATCATTCGGCAGGTAGTGCAATTCTTGTTCTCGCCCAATCCCCAGATCGTGCGCAGTCCCATCGGGGGATCCTTCCT
>DATFFB010000181.1:0-27610 GCA_035250485.1 Acidimicrobiia bacterium | reverse complement strand
TGGAGATATCCGCGTTGAGCGCGGGCCACAGCCCTGGGTTCGCTAAAGGATCTGGGAGAGGAAGGTCTTGGTCCGTTCCTCGGTGGGGTTGGTGAAGAAGTGCTCGGGGGGGCCCACTTCGACGATCTGTCCGTCGGCCATGAAGATGATCCGATCGGCGACTGCCCGGGCAAAACCCATTTCATGACTGATGACGATCATGGTCATCCCCGAGGCGGCCAACTCCTCCATCACCTCCAAAACCTCTTTGATCATCTCCGGATCGAGGGCTGAGGTGGGCTCGTCGAACAGCATCACCTTGGGCTGCATGGCAAGTGACCGGGCTATGGCCACTCGCTGTTGCTGGCCACCGGAGAGCTGACCCGGAAACTTGCGGGCCTGCTCGGGAATCCTGACCCGGGCCAGCATCTTCATCCCCAACTCCTCCGCCTCCGCCTTGGCCATGTGCCGAACTTCCCGCGGCGCCAGGGTGACGTTGTCGAGGACGCTGAGATGGGGGAAGAGGTTGAACTGCTGAAAGACCATGCCGGTTTCCATGCGCACTTCGTGGATGTTGCGGATGTCGTCGGTCAACTCGACTCCATCCACGACCACCCGGCCGGCATCGTGCTTTTCGAGGCGGTTGATGCATCGGATCAAAGTGCTCTTCCCGGAGCCGGAAGGCCCGATGACGACTACCACTTCCTTCTTGGCCACAGTCAGCGAGATGTCGTCGAGGGCTTGGAAGGTGCCAAAGAACTTGTCGACGTTCTCGAGAACGATCATCGGCTTCCCGCCGTTGGCGGTTTGAGTGTCAGTCATCTCTCTCCAATTCCGAGGCGCCGCTCGAGGCGGCGTGCTTCGCGCGACATTGCAAAGGAACCCGCCCAGAAGGCGAGGGCCACGAACGGCAGCGTGATCCGCGCTAGGCCTTGAGCGTTGAAAGCCGGCTGGGCATTGGCAAACGAGGAGGCGGCGAGGATGTCGCCCAGTCCGACGATTGCCACGAGGGTGGTGTCCTTGAACAAGCTGATGAACTGTCCCACCATCGCTGGAATCGTCGCACGCAGGGCCTGCGGGAGGACGATCAGGCGGGTGATCTTCAAAGTCGGGAGGCCCAGGGATTGTGCCGCCTCCGACTGGCCCCGGGGCACGCTCTGCAGACCCCCGCGGACAACCTCGGCGATGTACGCAGCCTCGAAGGCCGTGATCACGATCAAAACCCGGGTGACACTCCCCGGACGTAAGTCACGGGGCAGGAAGAAGCCGAGGGCAAAGACCGCCATTAGCAGAAGGGTGATGAGAGGGACGCCCCGAATGAGCTCGATATAGCCGATGGAAAAGGCGCGCACGACCGGCAAGGTCGAGCGCCGACCCAGGGCGAGAGCCACGCCGATGGGAAACGCAAAAAGGATCCCGGCGATCGTCAAGAAAATGTTGAGCATGAACCCGCCCCAGTCCTCCCAGCCGAGCCCGGAAGCGCTGAGGATCCAGTAAGCGGTGAGAGGCAATAAGACCACCACTATCCAGCCCACCCGCCGGAGAACCGGGCGCAGGTGCGCCCCTAACCAACGACTGGCTATCAAGAGGGCCACCACTGCGATTGCCACCAAGGTGGGGGCGAGGGTTCGGGTCAGCGCCAAAGCCGCGATCACCAGCAAGCTGAGTGGCCAAAAGCGTCGCAGCCAGCTGCCTGCCGCCCTGGACCCGCGTACTTCCGCCAGCCGGATCCCGGCGTCCTTTGATCTTTCCCGCGCCGCCGCCTTCAACATTCCGCCTGCCAGCCCGGCCATGATGGCTAGAAGCAGCATGGCCACCACCACCCGCGACAGTTGGGCCCGGGGAAAGGATCCCACCATGAACAAGGCCAGGTTCACCCGAAGGATCTCGAAGTTCGACGTGGCGAGGAATCGGATCACCAGGTAGGCGAGATAGACAATCGCCGCGCCTAGAACGATCGTCAGGAAAACGTTGAGCGGTGTCGAAAAAAGGTTCTTCCTCACCCAACGCACAGCCACCGGACGGAAGGCGGTAGTTGTCATCAGCGGGCCACGATCCGGAGGTGTCGGTTGTAAAGGTTGACGAGGAGGGAGATCACGAGGCTGAAGACCAGGTACGAGCCCATCAGCAAGACCACCACCTGGGGTGCCGGCTGACCGTTGCCGATCGCCTGGAAAGCAACCAGCGTCACCTCGGCGAAGCCAACCGCGATCGCCAAGGAGGTGTTCTTCACATAGTTGAGATATTGATTGATGATCGGGGGCAGGGCGATTCTCATCGCCTGCGGCAACACCACGAACCTGAGTCGCTGGAACCCCGAAAGCGCCAGCGCCGATGCCGCCTCCGACTGGCCTTTGGGAACTGCCAGGATCGATCCCCGCACGATCTCGGCCACGTGGCTCGAGGTATAGAAGGCCAGCGCGCCTACCACTGCGAAGAAGGCGCCAAGGCCGCGATAGCCCCCATCGACCACGCGCCCATCGAGTTGAGGCAAGGTGATGGTGAGCGGCCGGTCCAGAATCAGATAGGCGATCGCGCCCACGAGCGCGACCGTCCCCAGGCTCCATAGCCAACGATGGTGGGGCGTGCCGGTCCGCTCGTGAACCCGGGTCCGCCACCACCAGAGAAGGGCGCCCACCATTACTGCCGCCAGAGCCACCAGCATGAATGGCCGATAGCTGTCTCCCGCCCGGAATCCGGGGACATGAAATTCGAGGTTGCTGATGACGAACCAGCCGAAGGGGGTGATTGGATTGCGAGCGGGAGGAAGGCGGAGGATCACCGCCTGAAAGGCAAAGATCACGACCAGCAAAGGAGGCAGGTTGCGAAGGATCTCCACATAGGCAGAGGAGATCTTGGCCACGAGCCAGTTGGTGGAAAGACGGCCGACTCCGACGAGGATCCCGAGGATGGTGAGCAGCGGAAGACCGACGATGGCGAGGGCGAAGGTATTGCGGATTCCGTTCAGAAGCGCCGAACGAACAGGAGCAGTGGGCCGAAGGTCCGACCCGGCGATACGGACGCCAAAGGGTTGATCGAGGAAGTCGAAATCCGTCCTCACGCCCCGGGCGCGCATGTTGTTGGTGACGTTGAACCAGAGCACGTAGAGAAGGAAGAAAACCACAACCGCAGCCACCACCTGGGCGGCGACACGCAGTACTCGCTGGTCACGCCAGAAGGGGACCCGGGCGCTGGGGATCAAAACCTCCCTTGTTATGAGAAAGGGGCGGCCTGAAGGCCGCCCCTTTCCTCGAACCTCCTACCGGAATGGCGGCGAGTACAGGAGCCCGCCGTTCAGCCAGAGATCGTTGACCCCTCGCACCAGTCCCAGCGGCGTATCCGGGCCGACATTGCGATCGAAGATCTCGCCGTAGTTGCCAACGGAGGCGATCACGTTGGCGGCCCATCCCGGCTCCAGGCCGAGCCCGGCGTCGAAGACCGCGGTGCCGTCCTCGCTTTCGATTTCCAATCCGAGAAGCCTCCTGATCTCGGCATTGTCGGTATCGGCGAACGTGTCGACGTTGTCCGAGGTGATCCCCAGCTCCTCAGCCAGGATGGTGGCGTTGACCACCCAGTCGACTACCTGCGCCCACTGCGAGTCGCCGTCGCGAACCGCCGGACCCAAGGGTTCCTTGGAGAAGGTTTCCTCGAGAATGGTCAAGGCTTCGGGGCCACCTTGATCAGCGGGGAAGGCGGAGCGGACACCGGCTAACTGCGACTTGTCCGAAGTCCAACCATCGCACTGTCCGGAGACGAAGGCGGGCTGGAGAACTCCATTGTCCTCGAAGGTGAGCGGGGTGTAGGGAATATCGACGAACCGAGTCGCAAGGTTCAGCTCGGTGGTGGTACCGGACAGCACGCAGATCGCGGTGTTGGCCAGGTCCTCCATGGCGCCGATCCCCGAATCAGTGAACACCATCATCCCTTGGCCGTCATAGAAGGTGGTGGTGAGGAAGGTGGCGCCCTCGCCGCCGTCGCGGGTAGCAGTGAAAGTGGTGTTGCGTATCAACACATCGATCTCACCTGATGCCAGAGCCGTGAAGCGTTGCTGGGCATCGAGGGGGACGTACTCCACTGCCTCCGGATCGCCCAAGACGGCCGCCGCCACCGCCCGGCAGAAGTCGATGTCGAAGCCCGACCGGGTGCCATCTGCGTTGAGGAACCCGAATCCGGGCACCGTCTCGTTGACCCCGCAAAGCAGGCTTCCCCGCGATTGGATATCGCCCAGCAGGCCGCCTCCACTTGGCTCCGTGCCGGTGTCGGCAGTGGTGGTAGTAGCAGCGCCGGTGTCCGCCGTGGTTGCCGTCCCGGTATCGGCTGTTGTGGCCGGGCCCGTATCGGTCGTCGGGGCGGTAGTCGTGTCCGCCGCCTGAGTACAGGCAGCCAGCAACATCACTACCGCAAGAAACGCCAGGGTTCTCGCTCGTCTCACTAGTCCTCCCTTGGGGGTTTGATACCGCCGAATGGTGGTCTGACCATAGTCAAGAGACCCGGAATCGGGCCGGCCCACCTTTGTTCTCTGGGACCCTGATATCGCTGGGTTTTGTCACCAGCCCTGGGTTCGCAGAAGGTTTGGTGGCGTTAGGCCAACAAACATGACAAGCTGTTGGCACTTCGCGCATAAGGGTGGTTAACGGGACTCATGTTTGACGCAGCCGATGCACGGTTGTTGGAGGACACCGCCGGTGGAGATTCCGATGCATTTGCCATCTTCTTTCGCCGTCATGTCTCTTCCATCACGCTCTATGCCCTTCGGCGTTGCCGTGATCCCGAAGATGTCGGCGACTTAGTGGCCGAGACCTTTCTCGTCGCCCTCCAGGCCGCCGGTCGCTATATCCCCGAGACCGAAACGGCCCTCCCCTGGCTCTTTGGAATCGCTCGCCGGGTCCTGGCCAAGCAGCGTCGGCGCACGGCAGGGGCGCGGCGCCTTCTCATCAAGAGCAGCAACAGCCACCTTCACTTCACGGCCTCGGAGGAAGACGCGGTCGCCTCCGCCATCGATGCCGCCCGCCAGCGACCGGCACTAGAGGCGGGATTGGCGCGGCTGAGCACGGGGGAGCGGGAAGTCATCGAATTGGTGGCTTACGACGGCCTCAGCCCGGCCGAAGTCGCCGAGGTGCTCAAGCTCAGTCCCAATGCCGCCCGGCTCCGGCTGTCCCGGGCCCGCCGGCATCTCCGGCAGATCCTCGAGCCAATTCCGGAATCGGAAGCCCACCATGCGATCTAGAAGATTCACTTTCCGACGACCTGCGCCGCCCTCAATTGACCAATTCGTGGACCAACTCGAGAGCAACCTCCGTCATGCGATGGCTGTTGCCCCACCGACACGCCCGAGCCGACTGCAAAGAGCCTGGGACCGCTGGAGCCGGTGGATGCTTCGTCCGGTGGCGCATGGGAGCCTGGCGCTGGTCATGGTCTTCATCGTGGCGGTCTCTGTTTCCGCCCCGAGGACGAGGGTCGTGATGGACGTTTCGCAACCGATGCAAGTTGAGGCGAACAACGACGCCTATTGGGTGGAGGTGGTCCAGATCCCCGACCCGGTCCCGCAAACCTATCCGACGATCGCCCGGGAACCATTAAGCCGCTTTGTCGTAATGGTCGAGCCTGCTCCCCGACCTCCTTACATCCCGGACGAGATCGGCCTCAGCCCCGTTTAGGCCGCCTGGTTTTGTCCCGGGTCCCACCGGCCAGCATCGCCAGGATTCGCCCACTCACTCCCTCGGAGTCAAGCCCCACTTCATGGAGCAATTCGTCGACACTCCCCGCCGGTAGAAACCGATCGGGGATTCCGAGCACCCGAACTCGGCCGGCCAAACCGGCCGGCGCCACTTCCTCCAGCACGGCAGCGCCGAATCCTCCGGCGATGACGTTGTCCTCCAGGGTGATGACCAGGTCCGAGTCCTTCACCCAGCTCAAGAGGCGCGGATCAAGTGGCTTGACCCAGCGGGCATTGATGACCCGACACGAGACTCCGTGAGTACTGAGCGAGGCTGCGGCTTTCTGGGCAATCTCTGTCATGCGTCCATTGGCCAGGAGGAGGACGTCGTCGCCGTCGGAAAGCTCTTCCCAGACGCCGATCGGGATCGGCTCGGCCGGAAGCATTGGCAATGAGGAGGCGGCCGCCTTCGGGAACCGGATGGCCACCGGGCCATCGTGGTCGAGGGCAGTCGGAATCATGCCTGCCAGCTCGGTTGCATCGGCCGGGGTTCCCACCACCAGATTGGGAATCATCCGCAAATAGGAGATGTCGAACACGCCGTGATGGGAGGGACCGTCGGGCCCGGTGATCCCTGCCCGATCGACGAGGAAAGTCACCCCGAGATTGTGAAGGGCCACATCGGTGATGATCTGGTCGAAAGCCCGCTGGAGGAAGCTCGAGTAGATCGCCACCACCGGCCGCTTGCCAGCCATCGCCATACCGGCTGCCAGCGTCACCGAGTGCTGCTCGGCGATTCCGGTGTCGTGGACCCGATCGGGCATTTCGAGGGCCATCTCGGCCAGGCCGGTGGAAGAGATCATTGCCGCCGAGATGGCAACCACCTCGGGCCGGAGCCGAGCCTCCTCCAGCAGGGCTCGCCCAGCGATGTCGGTGTACCTCAGCTCCTCTTTGAGAGCCCGACCGGTGCGAACGTCGAAGCTCGACACGCCGTGCAACTTGTCGATCTCGTCACTAAGGGCGGGGGGATAGCCCTTTCCCTTCTCGGTGACGATGTGAACGATCACCGGCTCGCCGTATTCCTTGACCTTGAGCAAGGTGGTCTCTAGCTGCTTGAGGTCGTGACCGTCGATACGTCCAGAGTATTTCAGACCCAGCGTGTCGAAGACGGTGGAGGGTTCGAGAATCTGCTTGACGGCCTCCTTAAAGCGGTTGGCCATCTCATCGGCGGTCTCCCCCACCAAGGGCAGGCCTCGCAGCATCCGCCCGAAGGTGCGCTTCATCCACTCATACCGGGGATCGAGTCGAAGGTGGGCGAGGTTGGCCAGTGCCGCCAACCCGCCAACGGTCGGGGCATACGAACGCCCGTTGTCGTTGACGACGATGACCAGATTCGAAGGCCGACTAACCGAAATGTGGTTCAACGCCTCATATGCCATCCCCCCGGTGAGGGCACCGTCGCCCACCACGGCCACCGTCCAGTAATCGGGATGGGTGAGAGCATGGCCCAGGGCATAGGAAAGCGCCGTCGAGGCATGGCTGTTCTCGACGAAGTCGTGGGGACTCTCCTCCCGGCTCGGGTAACCCGAGAGCCCGCCAAAGCGGCGCAGGGTCGGAAAGTCGTCGCGCCGTCCCGTGATCAGCTTGTGGACGTAGGCCTGATGTCCGACGTCCCAGATGATCCGATCACGAGGGCTGTCGAAGGCCCGATGCAAGGCGAGAGTGAGCTCGACCACGCCGAGATTGGGGCTGAGGTGGCCCCCGGTGCGGGCGATCTGATCGATCAGAAAATGACGGATTTCCTCGCAGAGTTGGGTTAGTTCCTCATCGGACAAACGGCGGAGGTCGTCGGGGGAATCGACCCCCTCGAGCAGCGTCACGGATCAAAGCCTAGGAGATGTCAGATATCAGACAGAAGACAAGAGATAGAAGACTAGAGACAGGAAGACGACCCGACCTGGTCTCTGAAGACTTTGGTCTTTTGACTTCTTCTTAGAGGATCTTCGAGAAGAACTCCCGAGTCCTCTTGCTCTGTGGATTGGCAAACACCTCGGCGGCCGAGCCCTCTTCCACCACTCGACCTTCATCCATCATCACCAGATGCGACCCCACCTCGCGGGCAAAGCCCATTTCATGAGTGACCACGACCATTGTCATTCCGGAGGCTGCCAACTCGCGCATCACGTCGAGTACCTCGTTGATCATCTCGGGGTCCAGTGCCGAGGTGGGCTCGTCGAACAGCATCACCTTGGGATTCATCGAGAGCGACCGGGCGATGGCAACCCTCTGTTGCTGCCCCCCAGAGAGCTGGGCGGGCTTCATGTTCGCCTTCTCGGGGATGCCGACTCGCCGTAGCTGTTGCATCGCTATCTCCTCGGCCTCGCTCCTGTCGCGCCCAAGCACCTTTCTCTGGGCGAGCGTCAAGTTGCCCATGACCGTCAAGTGCGGGAACAGGTTGAACTGCTGGAAGACCATTCCCATGTTCCGGCGAACTTTGTTGATGTCGATCTTGGGATCCTCGAGATGGATGCCGTCGAGGTAGACCGCACCTTTGGTCGGAACGTCGAGATGGTTCATGCATCGCAGCACGGTCGATTTTCCCGAGCCCGAGGGGCCGATGATCACCATGACCTCGCCTACCTTCACCGCCAGGTTGACGTCAGCGACTGCAACAAGCTTGCCGAAATGCTTGTGGAGCCCCTCGACTCGCACCCGGTGCTGGTCAGGTGCGGCGGAGTCGGCGGGCATACCAGTTGACGGCTAGGGACAGAATCAGTGTTCCAGTGAGGTAGATAAAGGTGGTCACCAGGAACGCCTCGCGAAACTCGAAGGCATTGTTGGCGTGCCTGCGGGCCAGGTAGGTGACCTCGAACACCGATAGCACCGAAAGCAACGAGGAGTCCTTGAACATGGCGATGAAGTCGTTACCGAGCGCCGGCAGAATGTTGCGGACGGCTTGGGGGAGGACGATGCTTGCCATGGTCTGGCGGCCGGTCATCCCCAGCGACCGCCCTGCCTCCCTTTGCCCCAGCCCAACCGACTCGATGCCGGCTCTGAAGACCTCAGCGACATATCCGCCGTAGATGAGGGCCAGAGCGATTATTGCCCGCCACTCGTTGCTGAGTCGATTCTCGATGCCGAGGGCGTCGCTGATGGGCGGAATCAGCACCAGTGCGACGACGAAAATCAAGACGAGGATCGGAACCCCGCGGATGAACTCGATGTAGAGCGTGGCGACGTTCTTCACCACCACATTGCGAGCGATACGGCCTAAGCCCGCGATCAGCCCGAGTATGAGGGCGATGCCGAATGCAATCAGAGTGGCGCGGATGGTGATCGGAATCCCTCGGAGCACCGCTTCCTTCGCCCCTTCATAGGTCGGGCTGAAGAAGGTGAGGTAGCCGAGGTAGGCGATGAAAGCGATCAAGCCCACCAACCACCACGGAAACTCCCCAGCTCGGATGACCATCGATCTGCCCGGGAGCCCCGCCTCGGGATCGACGATCCCCTCCGTGGGTTTTCCTTCGATTTGGGTCGAGGCCCCAGACGACATGAGAGGCGCCAGGCTAGGCCCGGCGCCCCTCGTGGTGCTGTGGTCGTTGCGTTAGGAAGTGGGCCACCAGTTGCTGTTGATCTCCTGCAGAGTGCCATCCTCTTCCATGGAGGTAAGGGCGGCATCAAAGGCCGCCACCAACTCCGAGCCGTTCGGGAAAATGAATCCCAACTCGTCGGAGGAGAGCGAGCCTTCGATCAACTTCAACTGGTCGGCGTTCTCACCGATGTAACCCTGCCCTGCAGTGTCGTCGATGATCACGGCGTCGGCGTCGCCACTGAGTACGGCTTGGACCGCGAAGCCGAACTGCTCGAAGCCCTGCACCCGATCCTCACCAAAGGCGGCGACGGCGGTGTCGTAATTGGTCGTTCCGAGCTGGGTGGCGACTACAAAATCGCCGGCTTCGAACTCTTCAATGGTGGCGAAGCGATCCTCGTCGGCCGTTACGAGCAGTTTCTGCTCCACACTGACATAGCCCTTGGAAAAATCGACCTGCTCGTCGCGCTCCTCGGTGATAGTGATGCCGTCGGCGGCCATGTCGTACTGGCCCTCGGAGACGGCGATGATCATGCCGTCCCAGGCGACTTCGACAAACTCGGGAGTGCAGTTGATTCGACCACAGATCTCGTTCACTGCGTCGTAATCCCACCCGATCGCCTCACCCGTCGCCTCGTCGATGTAATTGAACGGTGGATAGGCGTTCTCAACCGCCACCGTGATGGTCTGGCCCCCCAGGTCCGGGAGCTCTCCCGAAGCCGCGGCGGTGGTACCGGCGCCGGCGCCGGTCGTGTCAACGGATGCAGCTGTAGTTCCGCTGGTTCCGTCTCCACATGCCGCGGCTACGAGCGCCAGAACGAGCACTACAAGCCAGAGCTTGCTGGCAGTTTTCATATCAATTTCCTCCACCTTTAGGTTAGGTTGCCCCTCATGGCTGGTCGCCCGGAGCAACCGGGCAAAGGGTAATTGACCGGGAATCAGAGATCGTCGGAAGCCAGCAGCCGGCGGCGGCCGAAAGCCCAGGGACGGGCCGGGTCGGAGAGAAGAAGCTGGAAGATTGAGATGTGGGCGCGCTCGAAGGCCGTGGCTGAACCTGCCATATAGAGCCGCCAGATTCGGTAGGTCCGCTCACCTACCAGATCGATGGCGGCCCTCGCATTGGCCTCGAGGTTGGCTACCCAGTGACGGAGCGTCAGGGCGTACGAAGCCCGTAGCGATTCGGCGTCGCGCAACTCGAACCCGGCCCGTTCGGCAGCACCGGTCACGTCTTCCACTGGCACCAGCTGTGAATCGGGGAACACGTAAGTGCTGATAAAGCTCGGGCGGCGAAGCGTGAACCCGCGCCGGCGGGTGACGATCCCGTGGTTCAGCAACTGACCGCCGGGAACGAGCCGCCGGGAGAGTACGTCGAAGTACTCCGGCAGCCGAGCCCGGCCGACATGTTCGAACATACCCACCGAGGCGATGGCGTCGTAGGTTCCGTCGAGAGTGCGGTAATCGCCACGAACGATGGTCACCAAGTCCTCCACCCCGGCTTCTTTCGCCCGGAGCTCGGCTACCAACGCCTGGGGTTCGCTCAACGTGACGCCGGTGGCTTGAACCCCATACCGGGAGGCGGCATGGATCACGAGACCACCCCATCCACATCCGACATCGAGGAAGCGCTGACCGGGCCTGAGTTCGAGCTTGCGACAAATGAGGTCGAGCTTTCGTTCCTGAGCGACCGCCAGGGATTCGCTGGGGTCGAGGAAGTCACCGCACGAATAGACCATTCGCGGATCTAAGAAGAGTTCGAAGAATTCGTTCCCGGTGTTGTAATGAAACGTCACCGCCTGCTCATCGCGGCCCAGGCCGTGATGCCCCGCCGCACCCAGAGTTGGACGGGGCGGGTGACTCCGGCGCAGCTCAGATGGCAGCCGACGCGCCAGCCCCATCAATCTCGTCAGCTGTATCCAGCGCCGGGAAATGCCCTCGAGGCCCCCCAGGAACTCCATCAAGGCCACCATGTCCCCCTCGACGTCGACATCGTCATAGAGGTAGGCCTCAGCCGCGGTGAGGTTATCGGGAGGAACGAGGAGGGCGCGCCAAGCTCCCGGGTGGTTGAGAATCAAGGTCGCCGCCGCGTCCGCGGGCCCGATTTGTTCGCCGGTCCAGAGTCGAAGTGCAGGTGGTGGGCCCGGGGACAGGTCGACCAACCGCCGGTAGATCAGGCGAGAAACCTCCGCCGCCTCCATGGCATCGATGGTATCGCCATCGCGAGGAACGCATCCAGCCGTCGCCCGAATAAATTCGGTGTCATGGAGGAACCTTCTTGATCGGCTCGACCGATCGCTACGAGAGAATGCCCCAGCGGCGTTGCGGCCGGAGCGGGGTGATGCTGCCGGCGATCACCCTCGGCTTATGGCAGAACTTCGGCAGCGAGCGGCCATATGAGGATTCCCGGGAGATGATCCTCCACGCCTTCGACGCCGGCGTGTTCCACTTCGATTTGGCCAACAACTACGGCCCCCCCTACGGGCACGCCGAGGAAGTCTTCGGACGGGTTCTACAGGAGGGGTTAGGTAATCACCGCGACGAGCTGTTGATATCGACCAAGGCCGGTTACGACATGTGGCCGGGTCCTTTTGGAATCGGCGGCTCCCGCAAGTATCTGATCGCCAGCCTGGATCAGAGTCTCAAGCGTTTGGGCCTCGAGTACGTCGACATCTTCTATTCGCATCGCTATGACCCCGATACGCCACTCGAGGAGACCATTGGTGCCCTGGCCGACGTCGTCCGCCAAGGGAAAGCCCTTTACGCCGGGGTCTCCTCTTACTCCCCGCGCAAGACCCGAGAAGCGGCCGGACTTCTGCGACAGATGGGGATCCCCCTCCTGATCCATCAGCCGTCTTACTCGTTGTTCAATCGTTGGATCGAGGACGAACTTCTCGACACCCTGGAGGAAGAAGGTGTCGGCTGCATCGCCTTCTCGGTCCTGGCCCAGGGTCTGGCCACGAGTCGTTACCTGGGCGAGCGGCCCGGGGATTCGCGGGCCCAGCTGGGGGGGAGCTTCGATGCCGGGTGGCTGACCGACGAGACACTCGACCGGGTCAGGGCCCTCAACGATCTCGCCCAGGCCCGGGGCCAGTCGCTGGCGCAGATGGCGATCGCCTGGTCCCTGCGCGATGAGCGGGTGACGTCAGCGTTGATTGGAGCGAGCACTGTCGCCCAGCTCGACGACAACCTGGGGGCAGTCCGCAACCTGGAGTTCACCGGAGCCGAACTGAAAGAGATCGACCGTCACGCCATCGACCTCGGCATCGACCTTTGGGAGACCTCCCGCCAAGCCGGCTAGCCCGGTGCCGGCAACGTTTCGCGGCCGCCGACCTCGGGTAGGAAATGAGGCGGAATGATTGACTCGCTCTCACTCGTCGAGCGAGCTCGCCTCCGATACTCCACCGACGAAGAACCAGGTATCCGTCGCCGGAAACGAGGCCGGGGCTTCTCCTATCGGCACGACTCAGGCCGCGAAGTCGGCCAGACGGCGCGGGAGAGGATCAAATTGCTCGTCATTCCGCCAGCGTGGACCGAAGTCTGGATCTGCGAGAACGATGACGGACATATACAGGCGACCGGCCGCGACGCCGCCGGCCGCAAGCAGTACGTCTATCACCCAGAATGGGAAAGGATTCGTGACGAGGCCAAGTTCGAACGGCTCAAGCCCTTTGGTCTGGCCCTGCCCCAACTGCGCAAGCAGGTGGAAGCCGACCTCGGCCTGAGGGGGCTCCCCCACCAGAAAGTGCTGGCCCTGGCGGTGGCGGTTCTCGACCAGAGCCTGATCCGGGTGGGCAACAAGCGATACGAGGCTGAGAACGGGTCCTTCGGGCTAACCACACTCGAGACGAAGCATGCCGAGGTGGCAGGCGACTCGATCACCCTGTCGTTCGAGTCAAAGGGAGGAGTGGCCCAAGAAGTGGCACTCAAGAGCCGCCGCCTCGCCAACCTGGTCTCGCAGTGCCAGGAATTGTCAGGCCAGAAATTGTTCTCGTACTCGGATAATGGCAGCGCGGCCAACGTCACCTCAGACGAGATCAATCACTACTTGCGAACGACGAGCGGTGCGGACTACACCGCCAAGGACTTCCGGACTTGGGGAGCGTCGGCGCTCGCTACCAATTATCTCTGCGAGGTTGGAGCCCCCGACGGAGAATCAGACGAAACGGCGATCCTCGAAGCTATCGATTCGGCCGCAGATGCGCTCGGCAATACACGAGCCGTTTGCCGCGCCTCCTACATTCATCCCCAGATCCCAGAGGCGTTCTCCTCGGGAAAGCTGTTCGGGGCCTGGCGGGGTACCCGCGGCACCCGGCTCATGTCGCGGGCCGAGCGGACCCTTCTTCGCGTTCTTCCTTAGATCTGTCCCGCTTCCGCGGACGACGGCCCAGGGTCCAGGGTGGAGGATCGGACGCCGGGAACGACTCCTTCGAGGCCTCCTCGACCGGATCCAGTTCTAAGGCAGGTCTTAGCTCCGGGGGGGTCTTCTTCGACCTCGTCATGCGCTCATCGTTACCCAGTGATAGCAACTTTTACCGGCTCTGTTTGATCTAGGTGGGATATGGGTAGAACGGGCGCAGGAGTTTCCTAGAGGAGGATCGCAATGAAAGACGCCCAGATCGAGGAATTGCTCTATCAGGCATTGGAGACAGAGCTAGGGGGAGTCAAGGTTTACCAGACCGCCATTCGCTGTGCAGTGAACGAGGATTTGAAAGAGGAATGGCAAAAATATCTCGACGAAACCGAGAATCACGTTCGCATCGTCACCGGTGTATTCGACGAGCTCGGTATGAACACTGATACCGAGACGCCCGGACGCGAGATCGTTCGCGCCAAGGGAGCGGCTCTGGTCAAGTCAATGGAGATGGCCCTGTCTGCTGGCGACATGGCGGCCGCCCAACTGGTAGCCGCCGAGGCGGTGGTCGATGCTGAGACCAAGGACCACGCCAATTGGGAACTGATCGGCGAGATCGCCAAGGAGGACAAGGGGACCAGGGCCAAGGTGCTCATGGCGGCCTACGAAGAGGTGGAGGAGGAAGAGGACCACCACCTCTACCACACGATGGGCTGGGCGCGAGAGCTTTGGTTCGAGTCATTGGGAATGATGGCTGTCCTGCCTCCGCCCGAAGAGCAGAAGCAGGTCAAAACCGCCATCGGAGCCGATCGAGCCAAGCAGGCTCGGAGTGACATGAAGAAGGGCAAGACGAAGGCTAAAGCCTCGTCCTAAGCGCTTCCAAGCTCCAGGTATTGACCACCGACTCCGAGGTCACTCCGGCCCGCTGAAGGAGAACGCAAGCGTTCCCGACGTTGGCGAACTCAGCCGGACGGTGGGAATCGCTATCGGCTACGAACTCGATGCCGTGTTCGCTGGCGATCTTGATGAGGTCAGCAGACAGGTCGAGCCGGTCGAGATGACCGTTGACTTCGAGAATGGTCTCGCGATCGGCGGCGGCCGTGAATATGGCCGAAAGGTCCACGTCGATCGGAGGCCGGATGCCGATCCGGCGACCGGTGAGATGGGCGATGATGTCGATCTCGGGGTTGGCGATCGCCGCCAGGACCCGGACAGTTTGCTCATCTCGTTCCAGACTCAAGAACGAGTGCAGCCCCGCCACGGTGTAGTCGAGCCACGAGAGCAATTCTTGATCGAAGTCGACCGTCCCGTCGCGAGCAATATTGAGCTCGGCCCCGTGGAGGATCGAGATCTCGGGGTGCTCCGCTTGGAGCCTGTCGATTTCCGCTCGTTGGGCCTGCAAGCGCTCGGCGTCAAGGCCACCGAAGCGAAGCCCGACGGCGTGATCGGTTATCCCGATGTACTCGTAGCCGCGGGATGCAGCGATGGAGACGACCTGGGCCAGTGACTGGCGTCCGTCCGGCGACCAGTCGGAATGCACATGAAGGTCGCCGCGCAGCTCCTCTGGACGGACAAGGCCAGCCGGCATCTGAGGCGAGTCATTCGTAACTTTCACCCGGACCGGCAGGGCGGCAACGGCAGCTGACGACATCAGGAACTCACTCACCTCGATCCCACCGCTCGCCGCGAGTTCGATCTCCTCGATCCACTCGTCAAGGCGGGCGACAGCGCCGGCGACTCTTGCCCGGGCCCCCGGCAGGTGCTCTTCGATGTGCGATACCAACTGCTGGGCGAGACCGACGGCCAGGTAGATCGGCAGCCCGTCCCGCTGTTCATCGATCGTCCGCAGCCAGTAGGCGGCGGTCTGCGGACCCACCCCAGGAACTGCCTGGGCCTCTCCCTGGATGATGGCCCGCCGCAGGTCGGCGATGGTCTCCACTTTCAGATTGGCCTTCAGGGCGTGGAGGCGGTTGGGGGTCATGCGCGGCAACCGGGAAAGAGCCCATGCCTGGTGGGGAAGTCGTTGTTCGCGGGCGGTTACGGTCGCCAGATCGCCGTTGGCGCGGAACTCTGCGATGAGCCCGGCGATGGCAGCTCCAATCCCTGGGACTGCCAACATCTCTTCGGAAGATTCCCGCAGTTCGGGACTGAGCTGATCGAGAGACCAAACCGCCCGTCGATACGCGCGGGCCCGAAATGACCGTCCGCGGGAATTGGCTTGTTCGAGATCGGCCAGCCGCCACAGCTGGACGGCCAATCTCTGTCTGGGACTGAGGATCAGCTCTTCTTAGCTGTTGCGCGTCCTCCCTTGCGGCCGGCCGCCTTCTTCTGCTCGGTCGTTCCCCCTTGCTTGGAAGAGCTTCTGCTGGACCCCTGGTGGGAGCGCTTCCCACCCTTCTTGGAAGCGCCGGGCGAGTTGGCAATCTTCGCCGCCCGCTCTTTCGACATTCCCTTTTCCTTGAGCGCCTCGTACTGATCTTCGTTCTTGACGCTGGGCCGCTTATCGGGCATGGCCACCTCCTTCGCTTGCCCGGGGTACCCCCGCCTCACCATGAGCAAACCCTCGGTTCAGGAAGGGTGATGGTCAGGTGTTGTCGAGAAATTGATTGAGAAGGTCGATCCCTGTCCGAGCGAGCTGCTCACGCTCACTCGGCCGCCGTGAGATTCAGCAACATGTCGAACGATGGCGAGCCCGAGGCCGGTCCCGCCGGTGGCGCGGGAGCGAGCCGAGTCGACCCGATAGAAGCGCTCGAAGATTCGCGGGAGCTCGCGGCTCCCGATGCCCTCGCCGCTATCGATCACTTGAAGGAGTGCGCCTCCGGGCGAGCGGTCGACAACGATCCTTATCTCGCCACCGGCCGGCGTATGGCGTAGGGCGTTGTCGATGAGGTTTCGCAGGGCCAAACCCAGGTCGGAGCTGGAGCCACGGACGACAACCGGAGTCATCTCCACCGACAACTCCACTTCCGCTTCCCGGGCGCGATCCCGAAAGGCTTCCACCTCTTGTTTCACGAGCTGGTCGAGCGCCACGTCTTCGTCTGCCTCAGGAGTGGCCTCAAGGCGGGAGAGGTCAAGGAGATCGGTAACCAAACCGGCGAGCTGGCGAGCTGATCGCTCTACCTGCTCGGCGAACTCTGCTGCCCGGGCGGGATCGCGCGCCAGTGCTAACTGCAGGGTTTCCGCCGACGCCACCATCGACGCCACCGGGGTCTTGAGTTCGTGAGAGGCGGCCGCAACGAAGTCGCGTCGTACGGCCTCGATGCGTCTGGACTCGGTGACATCGACCACAGCCACGAGTACCCGGCCGCCAGCTTCAATAGGAGTTGCAACCGCGGTCAGCAGCCGGTGGGGACGGTCGAGCTCGAGCGTCCCCTCGACGGGATTGCCCTCGGCGCGCGCCCTCCGCACCAAGCTCTGGAGCGGGTGGGGTGATAGCTGGCCGAGCGAGGTGCCGGGCCGGATGAGGGTGCCAGCAGCCGGATTGAAATAGGGTATTGAGTCGTCAGGGTCGACAACGATGATTCCTTGGCGAACGGTGGCGAGAACCTGGCCCAGCAACGAAGCCTGTGCCCCGCCTTCTTCGGCACGGCGGTCGAGTTCAGCTCGCAGCTCAGACACCTCTTGCTCGAGCCGCTTGACCTTGCGCATGGCGACTAGTCGACGAACTTGTAGCCGAGACCGCGCACCGTCAGGATGTGTCGAGGCTGTCGAGTGTCTGCCTCGAGCTTCTGGCGCAACCTTTTGATATGAACGTCGAGGGTCTTGGTTGCTCCGAAATGATCGGGACCCCACACTTCATCTATCAGGGTCTCTCGAGTGGCGAGCCGGCCCCGTCGGCGCATTAACGATTCGAGCAGGTCGAATTCCTTCGGGCGCAGATCCACCAGCGCACCGCCGACCCGAACCTCGTGAGAATCGATGTCAAGCTCGATTGCTCCGCCTCGCAACACCTCTGCCGTGTTGGCGAGAGTTCCTGTCCGGGCGGAGCGTCGCAACTGCGCCCGTACCCGGGCTACCAGCTCCCTAATGGAAAAGGGCTTCGTCAAGTAGTCATCGGCTCCGAGTTCGAGGCCCGCCACCTTGTCGGCTTCGGCTCCTCGAGCTGTAAGCATGATGATCGGAACGTCGGATTCCGAACGAAGTTGCCGGCAGACGTCGAGACCCGACATGACCGGCAACATGACATCGAGCACAATCACTGCAGGGTGGAGACGACGCGCAGCCTCAAGCCCGGCTCGGCCTGTAGAGGCGGACTCGAAGCCAAACCCCTCCAGCTCGAAGGCGTACTTCAGCGCATCTGTGATCGCTGATTCATCCTCGACCACCAATACCGTCGGAGAACCCTCAGTCATTTTCACTTCCGCCCGGAATGGCCTCTTCGTTGAACTCAACCATCTCGCCAGTGAGGAGAAAGGCAGTCTGTTCGGCGATGTCCACCACCTGGTCGCCGATCCGTTCGAGAGCGCGGCTCACCATCATCATCCTCGTGGCCCACTCGAGCACCGCCGGGTCCGGCCCACAATCGACGACCTCTTTGTACATATTGCGGTTGAGGTGGTCGACCGGCTCATCCATGGCGGGAAGTAGGCGAGCTTCTTTCAGATCACGGCGAACCAATGCCTCGACCCCGGTGCGGATCATGGGCCGCACCAAGTCTCCCATCTCCCGAATCTGGGCCACGATTCGTTCCGAGCGAGGAAGACCAAACGTCACCTGGGCCAGCTTGGCGATATTTACGCATTGGTCACCCATCCGCTCGAGGGTGGTATTGAGGTGCAACAGGACCGACATCATCCGCAGATCGCCGGCGATCGGCTGTTGTAAGGCCATCACCGCCATCCACCGGTTGTGAACGTCGAGATAGGTCTTGTCGACCCACTGATCGAGGGCCATCACCCGGGCTGCCTTGTCCATGTCCGGAACGCAAACGGCATCGACCGCTAGCGCCACCATCTGCTCAGCCTGATCTGCCACGGTGAGCAGCGTTTCCTCAAGATCGGCCAATTCCTTGTGAAAGCGACTGCGTATTTCGGTCATCCGAATCTCCCGGTGATGTAAGCCTCGGTTTCGGGACGCGCGGGGGACGTGAAAAGCCGGTTCGTACTGTCGTATTCGACCAGATGCCCGGTTCTTTGCCCCGCCTCATTGACATCGACCGTGAAGAAGGCCGTACGGTCGCTCACCCGGGCCGCCTGCTGCATGTTGTGGGTAACGATGAGAATCGTGTAATCCTCTTTGAGCTCCTGCATCAGCTCCTCGATTCGCAGAGTGGCAATCGGGTCGAGCGCCGAGCAAGGCTCGTCCATCAGCACGACGTCGGGTGAGGTGGCAATGGCTCGGGCGATACAGAGACGCTGCTGCTGGCCGCCGGAAAGCGCCAGTGCCGAGTCGGCAAGCTTGTCCTTGACTTCGTCCCACAAAGCTGCCCGGCGCAAAGTGCCTTCCACCAAATCGTCTAGGTTGCCCTTGCGGCCGGCGATGCGGGGCCCGAAGGCGATGTTGTCGTAGATGGACTTGGGGAAGGGGTTCGGTTTCTGGAAGACCATGCCGATCCGCCGCCGCACCTCGACGGGATCGACTTCGGCTCCGTAGAGCTCGACACCGTGATATGTGAGATTGCCTTCCACTCTGGCGGAGGGAATCAAATCGTTCATGCGGTTGAAGCAGCGCAAGATCGTCGACTTTCCGCAACCCGAGGGGCCGATGAAGGCGGTGATCTGGTTCTCCTCGACCACGAGGGAGACGTCCCGAACGGCTCGGAAGGAGCCGTAGTAAACGGATACATGATCGAGCTCGAATACCTGCGAACCGGATTCCGCTGCGGGCGCGTCCCGAGGCGTCGGAACCACCCTGACCTCCACCTCATTGCCGCCCGTCACGAAATCCTCCGTCGCTCGAAGCGATCTCGGGTGACGATGGCAGCGGTGTTGACGAGAAGCAGGATCACAAGCAAGACAACAATTCCCGCCGCCGTCAGCGCAATGAACTCCTGCTGGGGCTGACGAGCCCAATTGAAGATCACGATGGGAAGGCCCGTATAGCTTTGCTCGGTTATGAGCGATGCCAACGACGTCGCGCCCGGGGGAGTAAAGAAATTAGAGAGGACCGCACCGGCCAGAAGGAGCGGGGCTGATTCTCCGAAGGCGCGGGCGACTGCCAAGACTGACCCGGTGAGGATGCCGGGAAACGCCACCGGGAGAACATGGTGACGAACCGTTTCCCATTCGGTGGCACCGACTCCAAAAGAAGCTTCCCGTAGTTCGCGGGGAACTGCCCGGAGCGCTTCTGATGCGGTGATGACGATGATCGGGAGAACGAGGATGGAAAGTGTCAACCCTCCGGCAACGAGTGTGCGCCCATTGGTGATTCCCGACATCGATTTGACGAAGACGGTGAGACCCAAGAGCCCATAAACAATCGAGGGGACCCCGGCCAAGTTGCGCACGTTCGAAACCAGGAGACGATTCAGGCGAGTATCGGAGGCGTACTCCTCGAGGTAGATCGCGGCTCCCACCCCCAAAGGAAAGGACAAAAGGGCGACGATCACGATTAGGACTATCGATCCAAAGATCCCTTGCCCGAGCCCGGCCCGGCTGGGATCGGCCGAGAGAGGATTAACTAGGAATTCTCCCAGGCGCGTCGATAGGACCGGCCAGCCTTCGGTAACCACGTCTGTCAAAAGCACTGCCAGTAGCGCGAGGCAGACAAGGAGGGAGGTGAGCAGAGCCAGGCTCACCAGCGCTTCGAGGGGGCGATGGCGCTTGCCGGTAAGCCGGCGGCGAACAATGTCGGGTGCCGCTGAATACGAGCTCATCAGTAGGCCTGGCGAAAGCGACGAACCACCCGATCACTCACGATGTTGAGCACGAAAGTCATCACGAACAGCAGTAATCCCACGAAGAAGAGGCTCTGAAAGGCATTGCTGGCGCCAGCGACTCGATCGGAACCAATGGCGAGAGATGCCATCGCCCCGGTCATGGTCTGCCCTCCTTTCGTTGGGTCGACTGTGAGGAGGGATCCGCCGGTGGCCCCGGCAGCGATGGCCACGACCATCGTTTCCCCAATCGCCCGCGAAACTCCGAGGATCAGGGCAGCCACTATTCCGGAAATGGCCGCCGGAAATACCACCCGCAGCGAAGTGTGCCGCTTCTTGGCCCCGAGCCCATAAGAGGCCTCGCGCAACGACAACGGCACAGCCCGTAAGGCGTCCTCGGCTACCGAAGCCACCAGGGGCACGATCAGAATGCCCACGCCGATCCCGGCGGCGAGAAGGTTCGACTGTTCGATACCGGAAAGAACGGGGCTCAGCAAGTCTGGCGTAATGAACCGCAAGGCGAAGAATCCGATCACGACCGACGGGACTCCCGCCAATATCTCGAGAACCGGCTTAAGAACCCGACGGATTCGAGGACGGGCATATTCAGATAGGTAGATCGCCGCTCCGAGCCCGAGCGGGGTGGCAACCACGAGGGCGATGCCCGCCACCATCAGCGTATGCCACACGATTGTCCGAAGGTCGAAACGTCCACGGCGAGGGAACCATCCCTCGGCCAAAAGCGCCCCGAAGCCGGACGGACCCTCGGCGGCAAGGCCACGCAGAAACCCAACGGCCTCGAATATCAACGACAAAACGATCGCAATCGAAATCAGAATGGTCATTAGCGAAGCGCCACGAAATACCGACCGGACAATGGCCTCGCGTCGCAAGCGTCGCCCATCTCCGCTGAGATCGAGCGTCACTGTCGTTGCATCCCCGGGCGATGGTACGCCCACCTCGGGCTCGCCTATTTGCTGGCCTCCCAGGTAGCTCGAGTCTCCTCCAGATCAGCGGCGGGAATCTCCACGTACCCCGCCTCGCTGACGGCACGAATTCCCTCCGGCGAGAGGTAGTAGTCCACGAATTCTGAGAGGGCGGGCTTCTCGGCCACGATGGTGTTGCTGACATAGATGAACAACGGCCGGCTGAGCGAGTACTCGAAGGTTCCGATCGTCTCGAGCGTGGGAGCCACGCAGCCGTTCCCGCCATCGATTTCGATAGCCCTCAATGAAGCGGCGTTCTCCTCAAAGAAGGCAAAACCCACCCAGCCGAGCGAACTGGGATTCGTGGACACGTTGTCGACGATCACGTTGTCGTTCGCCGAAGCCTGATAATCGGCGCGGGTGGCTTCATCCGCCCCTCGCTCCTCGGCAATAGGCCCGATTACGAGTTCAACGAAAGTGTCATAGGTGCCCGACTCCTCGCCAGGAGCGGTCACTACCAGGGGTTCATCCGGAAAGCCCCCAACGCCACCCAGCTCGGCTGCCAATTCGTCGGCGTCGCTCCACCTCGAAAAGCCCTCCGACTCAGGGCCGAGAAGCGCGTACAGATCGCTATGACTCAGGCATGTGACCGCTGCATTCTCGGGCGAAGTGATCACCGTCAATCCGTCAGTACCGATATGGAGCTCTACGAACTCGACGCCGCTCGCCTGGCAAGCGACGATCTCGTCCTCGCTGATTGCACGAGAGGCGTCGGAAATGTCGGTTTCACCTGCGCAGAAACGAACAAAGCCGTCGCCCGTGCCCGGGCCTTCCACGGTCACCCCAACCTCGGGGTTGGCGGCGGCGAAGGCCTCTCCCACCCGCGCACTGATCGGCTCCACGGTCGAAGAGCCCGAGATGATGATCGAGTCGCCGGCCAATTGCGCCGTAGCATCGGGAGTGCCGCCGTCGCATGCGACCACAAAGAGCTGAAGGCATGCCGCTCCCAGCGCACTCAGCACATACATCCTTTTTCTGGTCATAGCCCCCCAACCTACGAAGCCGTCCTTTCCGCGCGGTTATCGCGGGGTAAACGGCAGGGAAACCTTTGGTGGGGGCAGCGGCTTAGACCAAGGCCTTGGACCGGGCGTGAGCCAGACCCTGCAGCGTGTCGTGGGAGTTGATTCCGAGCTCGTCTGGTACCCGCTCCCATCCCCCGTCGGGGTTGAGCGACCAAGCCAACTCGTCGTCGGCCAACAGCACCTCGAGGATCTCGTCGATTCGGAACTGCAGGCTGGGATCATCAACCGGGACCAGTGCCTCGACCCGATGGTCGAGGTTGCGCGGCATCAGATCGGCGGATCCGATCAGGTAGGTCCTCTCGCGAGAGCGAGAGCCGAAGCGATAGATTCGGGAATGCTCGAGGTAGCGCCCCACGATCGAGCGCACTCCGATATTGGATGAAAGACCCGCCACCCCGGGGACGAGACAGCAAATCCCGCGGACGATGAGGTCGATGCGGACGCCGGCCTCCGAGGCCGCATACAACGCTTCGATCATTCCCGGATCGACGAGTGAGTTCATCTTCATGGTGATGACCCCGTCGTGTCCTGCCGCTGCCTCCGCTTCGATCAGTTCCAGCAGCCGGCTCCGGAGCCCGTCCGGCGCCACCGCCATCCGCCGATAATTTCGCTGCCGGGAGTACCCGGTGAGAAAGTTGAAGAGATCGGAGAGGTCGGCTCCGATGCCAGGATCGGTGGTGAAGAGTCCCACGTCCTCATAGATCCGAGCCGTCGTTTCGTTGTAGTTGCCCGTGCCGATGTGGGCATAGCGGGTAATGGCCTCGCCTTCGTCGCGCACTACTAGCGAAATCTTGGTGTGGGTCTTGAGCCCGGCCACGCCGTAAACGACATGCACGCCCACGTCTTCCAGCCGTTGCGCCCACTCGATATTCCGTTCCTCATCGAAACGGGCTTGAAGCTCCACCAGCACCACGACCTGCTTTCCCTCATTGGCGGCATGAATCAGAGAGCCCATGATCGGGCTGTCGCGGCTGGTGCGGTAGAGCGTTTGCTTGATCGCAAGGACCTTCGGATCCCGCGCCGCCTGGTGGAGAAACGCCTCGGTCGAATTGGTGAACGAGTCATAAGGATGATGGACCAGGAGGTCACCTTCTCTGATGACGGCGAAGATGTCCGGGAGAACGCCTTCGATCGGTGCCAGCCGGACGGGAACCACGGGGCTGTAGGGCTCGTATTTGAGATCAGGGTGATTGAGGTTGGCGAGGGCCGCCAGCCCGCCCAGATCGAGGGGCCCGTCCACCCGGTACACGTCTTCGGGCTTGGCTCCCATCTCCCGCACGAGCAGGTCGAGGATATCATCGGGAAGATCGGGGGCGACTTCGAGCCGGGCAACGGCTCCAAAGCGGCGTCGGGTCAGCTCGCTTTCGATGGTGAGAAGCAGGTCGCCAACGTCGTCGTCTTCCTGGTCGATTTCGATGTCAGAGTTGCGGGTCACGCGGAACGTGTGATGGGCGACGATCTCCATCCCGGGAAAGAGCTCACCGAGATGGGCGGCGATCACTTGCTCGAGGGGAACGAAACGCTCCCCGTCGGGAAGAACCACAAAGCGGGGCAGGATCGGAGGCACCTTGACACGGGCGAAGCGAGTCACGTGGGTCTCGGGGTTTCGCACCACCACGGCCAGGTTGAGCGAGAGGTTGGAGATGTAGGGGAAGGGATGGGAGGGATCGACCGCCAGGGGAGTGACAACCGGATAGACCCGCTCCCGAAACTGCACGTCCATGTACTGGCGGTCCTCGTCGTCGAGACCGGAGTAGTCCGAAAAACCAATGCCGGCGGCGGCGAGGCGAGGGGCGACGTCGGTGATGAAGGCCTTGGTCGCTCTTTCGTACTGCTCGTGGGCAGCCTTACTCACCGCCGCCAAGACCTCGGCAGGCTGGCGCCCGTCGGGAGAGGGGACTCGCATCCCCCGGGCTACCTGGCCCTGCAGTCCCGAGACCCTGACCTGGAAGAACTCGTCCAGATTCGAGGCCCAAATCGCCAGAAAGCGAGCTCTTTCCAACACCGGCAACTGGGCGTTCTCAGCCAGGGCGAGCACCCGCGAGTTGAACGCCAACCAGGAAAGCTCCCGGTTGAAGAAACGGTCAGCGGTGCCTTTGTCCGTCATTGATCCATTTTGGCACTAGATAGCTATGCATCGTCTCGCGTTTTTGCCAGCTGAACAGCCGCCCACTCACCTTGCAGGTCGGAAATGGCCTTGGAGAAGGCGAAAAGTAGCCTGGGCTGATGCCACGGATTCGGGCTTCGTCGATCCCCGAGCACAAGGCCTTGACCCGCCGTCAGATCCTCGACGCCGCTCGCGAACTGATCCGGGAAAGCGGGACGGCCGACCTCGACCTCGCCGAACTGGCCGCTGTCGCCGGTATCGGGCGAACGACGCTCTATGAATACTTCCGCGACCGAGACGACCTGATCGCCTCCTTGGTGGAAGAAGAGTTGCCGGAGGTGATCGCCGGCCTCACGTCGCAGAGTCCGCCCGGAGGGTCGCCCGATCAGCGACTCCTCCGCCTTGCCGAACTGACAGTGGAGTTCGTCGCCACCGATCCGGTATTGGGTTTGATCCTGCACCGGGAGGTTCCCCGTCTCGGCTCCAGCGCCCAGGACCGAATTCGGATGGCACACACCGATCTCTCGGCGTCGCTCGTCGGCCTCTACCTCGAGGCAGTCAAAGCCGGGACGTTTCGACCGATCGCACCCGACCTCGCAGGTCGCTTGATCCATGACGTGACGATGTCGGCGGCCCGGTCGGTTATCGCCGCACCGGAGCGACTGCGGGAGGTGACCGAGAACCTCAGACTGTTCCTACATCAGGGGTTCGCGAGCAGAACGCGCTAGAGCCGCGAGCTACCTTTAGCCAGTGATCGTCGACGCCGCCCTCTACACCGATGGCAAGCGCCGGGCCGAGCCCTTCGCCCTGGAGAAATCTCTCGAGCAATGCGAGGGCGGCGACACCTTCTGTTGGATCGGGCTCCACGAGCCCACCGAGAAGGAGTTCGAATCGGTGCGGGAGGAGTTTGGATTGCATGAGCTGGCGGTAGAGGACGCCATCCATGCCCATCAACGACCCAAGCTCGATGTCTATGACGACACCCTCTTTGTGGTCTTGAAGCCGGCTCGTTATGTCGATCCGGTGGAGGTAATCGAGCTGGGCGAAATCCTTCTCTTCGTCGACCGTCGATTCGTGGTCGCGGTCAGACACGGTGCGGCTTCGCGGCTGGTCGAAGTCCGCAAGCACCTCGAGTCTGACCCCGAGGAGTTGACCCTTGGACCGAGTGCCGTGCTGCTGGCCATCCTCGACCGGGTGGTCGACGACTACGGCGAGGTAATCGATGGACTCGACACCGACATCCGCGAGTTGGAGACCACCATTTTCTCCGACTCGTCGACGACGCCGACCGAGCGCATCTACAAATTGAAACGCGAGGTCAACCAGTTCCTGTCCGCCACTGCTCCGTTGGAGGAACCGCTCGCCCGGCTCAGCCGGGGTCGGTTTCCGGCGATTCACCCCGATTTGAAGGAGTACTTCGCCGACGTCCACGACCACCTGGTGAAGGTCGTGGAACGGATCGGGACCTACCACGACCTCCTGACTTCGATCCTCGAGGCCAATCTCACCCAGGTCAGCGTTCGCCAGAACAACGACATGCGCAAGATCTCAGCCTGGGTTGCCATCGCGGCGGTGCCGACGATGCTGGCCGGGATCTGGGGGATGAACTTCACCCATATGCCCGAGATCGACGAGACCTGGGCTTACCCGGCGGTGCTGGCTCTGATGGTGGTGGCGTGCACCGTCCTCTACCGGCGGTTCAAGAAGAGCGGCTGGCTCTAGGGCACATAGACTCGCTCGGGTGAACAAGGAAGCCGAATACGTCCTCCGGACGGTCGAGGAGCGGGGCATCCGGTTCATTCGCCTCTGGTTCACCGACGTCCAGGGCTTTCTGAAGTCGGTGTCGATCAGCCCCTCTGAGCTGGAAGTGGCCTTTGAAGAAGGGATGACCTTCGACGGCTCGGCGATCGACGGATATGCCCGCGTGCAGGAGGCCGACATGCTGGCTCGCCCCGATGCCGCTTCCTTCCAGATTCTTCCCTGGCGGCCGGACCAGCAGGTGGCGCGGATGTTCTGCGACATCGTCACTCCGGATGGGGCACCCTTCGAGGGCGACCCCCGAGGGGTGCTCAAGCGCAACCTCCAGACCGCGGCCGACATGGGATTCAACTTTTACGTGGCTCCCGAGCTCGAGTTCTTCTACTTCCGCGACTCGGGCCCCGACCCCCAGGTTCTCGACCACGGCGGCTACTTCGACCTCACCCCGCTCGACAATGCCCAGGAGTATCGCCGCAAGACCATCAACGCTCTCGAGCTGTTGGGGATCCCGGTGGAGCACTCGCATCATGAAGTGGCTCCCAGCCAGCACGAGATCATCGTGCGCTACACGGATGCCCTGACCATGGCAGACAACATCATGACTTTCCGGCTGACCGTGAAAGAGGTGGCGATGGAACACGACATCTATGCCACCTTCATGCCCAAGCCGTTGGAGGACTTCGACGGATCGGGAATGCATCTTCACCTCTCCCTCTTTGAAGGCGACCGCAACGCCTTCTTCGAACCGGGCTCGGACAACGGCCTCTCCAAGGTCGGCCAGCAATTCGTTGCTGGCCTCCTCACCCACGCCGCCGAGATCACCGCCGTCACCAACCAATGGGTCAACTCCTACAAGCGGCTGGTGGCTGGATTCGACGCTCCGATCTGGATCTCGTGGGCGCGCAACAACCAGTCGGCGCTGGTGCGGGTACCCTTGGCGAAGAAGGGGAAATCCTCAAGCGTGCGGGTCGAATACCGCTCCCCCGATGCGGCCGCTAATCCCTATCTGGCCCTGTCCGCGGTGCTGGCGGCGGGAATGGCGGGGATACGTAACGGCTACGAGCTTCCCCCCGAAGTGCAGGACGACGTCCACGCACTCACCGCTTCTGAGCGGGCGGCGGCCGGCGTCGCTCGTCTGCCCGAGACGCTGGCTGATGCCCTCGACCGCATGGAGCGTTCCGAGCTCATGGCCGAGGCTCTCGGCGAGCACGTTTTCTCCTGGTTCCTCCGCAACAAGCGCAAGGAGTGGGACCGCTATCAGCACCACGTCTCCCGTTTCGAGCTCGAGACCTACCTCCCAATTCTCTGACGGTCTGGCGGTCGCCGCCTTTCCTCCGGATCTTTCGGAGTC
>DATFFB010000180.1:0-2402 GCA_035250485.1 Acidimicrobiia bacterium | reverse complement strand
CCAAACGCCAGGGGGACCGCCATCCGGTTGAAGAAAGGCTCGCCGACCGAAACCCGGGCTCCCGAGGTTGCTTCCACCAGGATCGGGTAGAGCGTCCCGGTCAAAACCACAAAGGCATACACGGTCAGCAGCAAGTTGTTGACGAGAAAACCGCCCTCGCGACTCAAGAGGCTTTCAAGTCGAGGGGCATCGCCCACCAGGTGAGAGCGAGCAGCGAACAGTGAAAACGACCCCACCAATACGAGGAAAAGGAATCCGAGCAGCACCGGCCCAATCGCCGACTGGGTGAAGGAATGGACCGAGGCGATCGTTCCCGACCTGGTGAGAAAAGTCCCGAGGATGGTGAGGGCGAAGGCGCTGATCACGAGGACGAAGTTCCACGATTGCAATGCCCCCCGGCGCGCTTGTACGAGCGATGAGTGCAAGAAGGCAGTGGCCACCAACCAGGGCATGAAGGAGGCGTTCTCGACCGGATCCCACGCCCAGTAGCCGCCCCAGGACAGGACCTCGTATGCCCACCATGCGCCGAGCGTTATGCCCAGGGTCAGAAAGGACCAGGCCACCAAAGCCGATCTCCGGCTCCGGCGGAGCCACTCAGCGCCCGGCGTGCCGAGCGCGAGGGCGGAGATCGCGTACGCGAACGGAACGGTGAGGCCGACATAGCCGAGGTAAAGCATGGGTGGATGGATCGCCATCAGGATGTGGTTCTGGAGAAGGGGATTGGGACCGGGGCCATCGGCGGGGGCTGACGCCGCCGCCCAGGGCCACGGACTGGCCGCGGCGCAGCCAATCGACAACGGATCGGTGCAGACTGCGAAGGGATTGGCGACGGTCAACTGGAGTCCGAAAAAGAAGGCAGCTACTACCCCCAGCACAGCCAGTGCCCCGGCTCCGAGCCGGTCGGGCGCCGTGGCGAAACGCCGCCAGGCGAAATAGATGAAACCAGCCAGCACCAGGCCCCAGAGCACGATCGAGCCTTCGAGGGCGGCCCAGCCAGTGGCCAGGTTGAAGGGAAATGGTGTCGCCCGGGCGTGATGGTTGGCGACGTATTCGAGTGTGAAGTCGTTCGCGACTAGCGCCCCCTCGAGAGCGCCGAAGGCCACGATCGCCCCCCCGACGATGGCGCCAATGGAACGACGGAGAGCGGGGCCGGAAGGCTGGCCCTCGGAGCGAGCCTGGCGGACGCCCGATCCAACCAACGCCATCGATCCGCCCATCGCCACTGCCACTCCGAGGAATCCGAGCAGGGCGAACATCAGGGAAGGGTTGTAGGGACGACGTAGTTCTCGTCGTGACGGATCAGCGCCAGGTCGGCCAGGAAGGACTCCCCCTCCCACTGCCCTTCGACGACCACGCCAACACCCTCGGCGAAGAGCGGAGGAGCGGGGGCATTCAATTCGACGTCGATGGTTTCGGCTCCGTCGGTTACTTGAAACCTTTTGACGTTGCCATCCTGGGTCAAAGATCCCTCAACCACCAATCCCCCCAGGCGAAACCTTCCGTCGTTGCTGTTGCTGCCCCGTTCGGCGACCGCTTCGCTCGGCGTCAGGTAGAAGGTGAGATTGTCGCCGAGGCTGGTGGCAACCAAGGTGATCACAACTGCTGCCACCGCCCCCAGTGCGGGCCAGAGGAACCTTCGATAGGGCACTGTCAGCCCCGGTCGCGCAGCCGGCGCGTCCGCCGGTAAAGACGGACTCCGTACCAAATGATCAGCCCATAGGTAACCGCGTAGGAGAGGCCGACGACAGCTGTCTCAGGCATCGGTCAGGCCGGGCGGCGAGATGACTGCGGCGCCTGCTACCGGACGGGCGACAACGAGCTCGGATTCCTCGCGAGCGATGTTCATGCGGGCGGCCAGGAACGAGACGTAGACAAGGGTGAACGCCGCGAGGTTGAGCAGGAGGGCCGCGACCATCGACCGGTCCATGGTTGCTCCGTCGGGGCGAATGCTTTGCGTCTGATGAAGGGTGCGAAAGAGGTTCACCGAGAAGTAGACCAGCGGAACCTGAATCACTGCCACGATCCCGAGAATGGAGGACCGGTCCGCAGCGGCCTCCGGACTCGACGAGTAGCGACGAAGGGCCAAGTAACCGAGATACACGAGGAACATCACCGCCGTCGATGCCATGCGAGCATCACCCCAGTCGAAGAAGACTCCCCAGACCGGTCTCCCCCAGATAGCACCCGTGAGAATGGCGAGGCCGGTGAAGAGGACGCCGATTTCAGCGGACGAGGCTGCCAGGCGGTCCCAAACCAACCGACGGCGGAGCCGCCACATCACAGAACCAAGGGCCGTGACCCCGAAGGCGAGGAATGCCAGCCAGGCCGAAGGCACGTGGAGATGGAGAATGCGGGCGTAGGTGCGCTGGACCGCGTCGGGAGGGGTGGAAAGGGCGAGCACC
>DATFFB010000179.1:0-3362 GCA_035250485.1 Acidimicrobiia bacterium | reverse complement strand
GATGACACCTACCGGACCCCAGCCACTCTGCAAACCCTCGGCGATGTCGACACGATGACCTCGCTCTTGCAGTCCGGCGATGACTTGCTCCGGCGTCGATTCCTCCACTCGGACCGCGGCCTGGGGGTCGGCGAGGTTGTCGATGATCCAGCGCGGGTCCGCCTGCGCCGTGGCGACGTCGTGTCTCGACAAGAAGAGCCGGACAGCCATCTGAAGGAGCAGCTGTGGTTGGTGGTCGCCGCCTCGGGTACCTAGGAGCGCGGCCAAGTACGGCCCCAACGTCCACAGCGTGGGAGCGAGAGTGTGGAGCGGACGCTTGCCGGGCGCGAGCTCGTTTGGGCTCCCCGGCCTGAGATCGAATCCAGCACCGCGGTTGTGAAGAAAGAACCCGGATTCACCCGCCCCGATTGAAGTTCCGAGTCCCATGTAGTTGGACTGGGTGATCGACACGCCCATCCCGTCTCCATCGAGCACGCAGAAGTAGGCAGTGCCACCAGGCCCGACTCTGGTCGAACCGAAGTCTCGACGGTGGTCGCGATCGATGGTGACGGCCAACCTTTCATTGCTGAAAAGCTCGTCGGCGGGAAACGGGCTATAGCGGGGATCGGAAAGGACTTCGCTCCGATCAGCCACTTGGCTGCGATACGACTCGATTTGCATGTGCCAACCCAACGCGCTGTCGGGGTCGACGTCCGCTGCCCACCTTTCCAGTACGGCTGCGGCGGCCAGGGTCAGATAACCCTGGGAATTGGGCGGGACCGTCCAGGCTCGATGGCCGAAGACGTCCAAGCCCAGCGGCTCGACCCATTCGCCCTGGTCGGTAGCCAGGTCCTGTTCGGTGATGAGCCCACCGACCGCCGAAGCGATGTCGCGACCGGGTTTGCCCAAATAGAAGCTCTCCCGGTCACCAGTGGCGATCAGTTCCAGTGTTGCCGCCTGATCGGGCCGGACGATTTGATCGCCCGGTTTGGGAGAGCTACCGCCTGGCAAGAGGTAGCGACCGATGGACTGGTCGCCAATCTCGGCTGTCCTTCTACCTAGGGCTCGACAAAGATCAGAGGATGCCGGAAAGCCTCGCCGGGCGTAGTCGATCGCGGGCGCCAGCCTCTTCTCCCAGGACAGCTTTCCCCCTCGCGAAGCAAGATGGTGCCATCCGTCAACGCAGCCGGGGACAGTCACCGCGCTGCGATCCATGGTGGGCATTTGATCGTGACCCGCCTCGCGCAAGCTTTGCGCATCGGCGTTCGAGCCAGCGCGACCAGATGAATTGAGGGCGCTTGGTCGCTTCTCTCCAGGTGAATAGATCAGGGCAAAGAGGTCTCCGCCGATGCCGCACGTTTCGGGGGCAACAACGGAGAGCACCGCGTTGGCGCCGATGGTCGCGTCGATCGCGTCTCCACCCGAAACGAGCAGGTCAAGCGCCGTGGCGGTGGCCAGGAAGTGTGGCGTTACTGCTGCCGCCGATGCCACTATCGGCGAAGTTCGGGGATGCGGCGATTGAGCGCGTCGAGAACGGCGCGCACCACCGCACGGCTGGCGTCACCGTCCGCTAACGCCGACCCAACCATTAGGTGCTCATCGGCATCAGTAACGATGACTACCTGAGCGATGGCCAGGCGCTGGCCGCCCAAGGTGGCGATATCCACCGACGAAACACCGAACGCGGCGGTCTCCTGGAGGGCTTGTCGAAGGGCGGCGATGGTTGCTTCGGCGATCAGCCGGTGTCGGCTTGTGTTGCCCGCCGCGCCACCGACCTCGCCAACCAGGCTGTCACCTTGCCAGGAGAGGGTGACCGAAACGCGGGAATGAGAACCGTCGAGGCGCTCGGCCACATCGACGATCACCGGTCTGTCACCCTGGGACAACTCCGCGTCTGGCAGTTGCACCACCGATACGACTCGGCGATCGATTGATTCCCCGAAGGCGGCTTGCGCCAGCGTCTGCACATCGCGCACGACCTGTTTGGCCGGCTTCTCGAGATCAGTGATCAGGTGTATCTCGGTGACTTTGGCACCGTCGCTAACGACCCGCGCCGCTTCTACACCCGGTAGGCGTGCCAACCGCTCTTCGAACTCGCGCAGGTTCACCGGTCCAGGGTAGCTTTCGGTACCGCGCCCTAGGTCTTGGGACTAGCTCTGAGGCTTTCCCCTTGTCGCCCTGCACCCCAATCGTTAGTGTTCATGCCTGGGTCGGGCAGAGTCATCCGTCAGTCATTGGCGGTGGGAGGGGTTCTTCCTTGACAACAAGAGCTCCCGGTTGAACCCGGGAACGCGCGGGGGGAAAGCCGACGGCTTGCCGAGGCCATTAGTGCCTATCACCTAAGCGGAGCGGATCCGGTCCACTGGTCTCTAGCGGACCCGGTGAACCTAAATAAGACGGTGATCGAATGAAGGGCAAGCTGGTGAGGATTGTTGCTGCCCTGGGAAGCCTGGCCGCAATGGTCGTTGCAGGTTCCGCCACAGTAAAAATCGGCTGAGACAATGCCGTCGGTTCCCCGCCCCTTGGAGTAAACCTCAATACCAATGACTCTTAGCCGTCGCCGAGTAATCGTCGCCTCTTCCTACGCGACTGCGGGTCTTTTCACGTTGGGGGCTCTTTTTGCCTTCGACGGTCGGTTCCCGTCGTTTTGGCGATGGCTTTTGTTCGCGGTTGCATTCGTCGTCCTCGAGTTCAATTCCGTCGAGGTCAACGACCGGCTCTTCCAGAGCTCCTCGGTGATGGTGGCTCTCACCGCCGGCGTCGTTTTTGCGCTGGAGGGCCAATCGGCCGCCCTGGGAATGGCGTCGATCGCGGCACTTGGCCCGCTTGTGCCTCAGGACCTTCGAGATAGGCGTTGGTTTCAGCCGCTCGCCAATTTCGGACAATTAACTGTTGCGGCTGCCGTTTCGGGTGTTGTGCTCGATCGGATGCTGCTCAACGTTGGATTCGCAAGCCCTAGTGACCTCAGTGCGATTGTCCTAGCCGGCACCGTGGCGTCGTTGGTCTACACGCTCATCAATTGGCAACTCGTGGCACTAGCTGTTCGCGTTGTTTATCGATCGCGCGATGTGTTGCCGTGGTCACAGGTACCGGTGTTGATGGCCTCCCTTTTGGTTATGGGTGTTATCGGTGGGCTGCTCGGCGCCACGATGGTGTTTGTCCAAGCCGCCGTAACGCCGTTGATCCTCATCGTCTATCTAATCGGCCACATGTCGCTCTCGTCATTCAGCCAGTTGCGGGAGGCGCACGAGGCCACTCTGCGGGGCTTTGTCAAGGCTCTGGAGGCCAAAGACCTTTACACCCGAGGGCACACCGAGCGGGTGGCCTACTTCGCCCAGTTGATCGGACGCCAGCTTCACTTCTCGGGAACCCAGCTCGAACGC
>DATFFB010000178.1:0-2421 GCA_035250485.1 Acidimicrobiia bacterium | reverse complement strand
AGCATGCCCGACACCCCGATCGCCACGTCGACCAGTCCTCGCCGCCACGCCCGGCCGAAGGTATCGGTGATGATGACCGCGAGCGAGACACCCAGCTCGCGCTCGACGCGGATTCGAATCCGGTGAGCGGAGCGGTCGGGGTCGGCCGGGAGAAGCACCACCTGCTCGCCTTCCACATTGGACCGATCGACCCCGGAATTGGCACATATGAAGCCGTGTTTGGTCAAGGTGATGGCGAGAGGGCCGCGCCGGCGGAGAATCGCCTTCGCCTCCTCTTCGACGATCCGCCGATAGGCAGCCTCATCTGCCGCCGGACGGAACGCCCCCTCGGCCTTCGAAACGATCTTCTGGGTGACGACCAGCACGTCGCCGTTTGCTGGAGCCATCGGTCCCAACGCCACCGCGAGCATCGAGGCCAGATCGTCGCCAGCGCGTATCTCCGGGAGCCCGGTGACGGGGAGAATCGTGATCGTCAAATGCGGCGAGCCGATGAAGCGAGATTGACGACCGTCTGCGCGAGCTTGACCGATCCTTCGAGATCGGGCATGCGGGTGTCGGTGAGATGGATTCGAGGTTGGCCACCACCCACGACGTCGTCGACATCTGATTGATCGATGAGGAGGTCGGTGAGCAGACCGTCGTAGGCGGACACGATTCCGGCCGTGTTCGATCCCACTCCGAGAGACTGCAACACCTTGTGAGCTGGTCCCTTCAGCGCGGTCCCACCTATGAGTGGGCTTATCCCCACGACCGACTGATGGGAGGCAATGGTGTCGGCGACGCCTGGAACGGCCAGGATCGGCCAGATCGAGAGGATGGGGTTCGAAGGGCCGATGATGATGGCATCGCAGTTTGCCAAAGCCTCCATCACCCCCGGAGCGGGGCGGCAGAATCCTGCCCCTCGGAACCGAATGTCGATTACCTCGTCAGCGTGGCTTCTGCCTACGAAGTACTCCTGAAACGAAAGCCATCCCGTCTCGGGGATGCGGACCTCGGTTCGAAGCGGGTCGTCGGTGGCTGGGAGGATGGTGGCGGCAATCCCGAAGGCCGAGGCGAGAGCCGTCGTCACCCAGGTGAGCGACCATCCCGCCAGGAGACGATCGGTCCGGAAAAGATTGGTGGCCAAGTCGCCGTCACCGATTCGAAAGCTGGCATCGATGGGAAGACCATCGAGGGCTTTCATGGCTACGAACGGGTCCTCAGCCAGACCCCAGCCCTGGGGGCCTTCGCGACCCGCCATGGTGTAGATGACCGTGTCGATGTCGGGCGATACGGACAGGCCATAAATGCGGTCGTCGTCACCGACATTGACGATTACGGTCAATTCGACCCCATTGACGGCCGCCAGACCGCGTGCGAGTTTGGCCCCTCCGACTCCGCCGGATAGAAGTGTCAGCCTCACTCTCGCCTCTCCCAAAGATTGCAGTAACAATCGTCGCGGCCCACAATGGCTGCCTCCATGAGCAGCCCGCCGGTCTCTCCGGCCGCTCCTTCCTCCGATAAGCCCCCGGAATCGCCCGCGGTGGCCGTAGCGGTCCTCGCCTCAGCGACCATGGCTCTCGAGGAAACCCTTGCCGCGATTGGCAAACAAGTCTATGTCCCGGCCCAAGTGCTCGTGGTCGGTGATTCGGTGGCCAGAGACTCGGTCGCTGCAGTGGCCCGGCCCGAGGAGGTCGTCGATCAGCTCGACGAGGGGGTCGCCTTCGTTTGGTGGGTACATGGCGACGCTCGGCCCCGCCCCGACGCTCTGGCCGCTCTGATGCGGGAAACGATTCGAAACGACGCCTCGGTGGCCGGCTCGAAGATCCTCACCAGCGACGATCGCCTCGAGTCGGTTGGTGGCGCCACCGACGTGTTCGGGGATCCCTATACGGGACTCGATCCGGGCGAACTTGACCTCGAGCAATACGACATCGTCCGAGAGGTCGCATTTGTCTCCGCAGTCTCCCTGCTAGTGCGTCGCGACCTTCTCCGCGGGCTACGGGGCTTCGATCGTCGCCTGCCGCTACAGGCGGCCGGTCTCGACTTCTGTCAGAGAGCGCGCGTCGCCGGTGGCAAGGTGATCGTCGTTCCCTCATCCGAGGTGTTCCACACGTCTCCCTGCGTGGCGGCTGCGCCGTTGTGGCAAGAGCAGGGAGGCCGACACAAGGCGATGCTCGTTGCGTATCGACCGGTGACCCTCGCCTGGGTCGTGCCCGTCGGAGGGCTCGTTGGTCTCGTCGACGGAATCGGTCAACTTGTGCTTGGCCGGATCGGACCGCTGCTTGGAGCTGTGGCCTCCTGGCTCTGGGTGATTGCCCAGATTCCATCCGTTGTGAGTGCCCGGAGCCGGCTCAGGCGGGTTCGGTCAGTCGGGGACGAGGAGCTGTTTCGATTTCAGGTTGCGGGATCATCCCGCTTGCGTCGCACCACCTCCGAACT
>DATFFB010000177.1:0-3249 GCA_035250485.1 Acidimicrobiia bacterium | reverse complement strand
GGCGGGGAGGACGCTCGGGTCGATATTGAGCTGCTCGGGGCGGTCGGCGAACATCTCTTGATATTCGGCCCAGGCGGCGGCCTTGTCGAAGTACCGGACGTTGGCGACTTCTTCCCATCCCCCCACTTCATCGAGGAGGGCAGCGTGGGCGCCGGTCGCTACCCCGTCCTGACCTTCGTCGTACAAGAAGGCGATGATGTGGGTCCCGTCCTGCCAGGCCAGGGTGTTTATCCGGAGCAGCTCGTTGACTACCAGCGCCCCGAATGCGAGCGAAAGTGAAATGAAGACGGCCAAGACCGCTCCCAGCACCACGAGCAGATTCCTGCGCAGGTTGATGAGCGCCTCGCGGGCGAGGAAACCGAGTCGATTCACTCCTCAGCTCCATCACCATTGTGTCGACCGCCGTTCTGATAGGGGATCTCCCCCGTTTCGTATCGGCCGGCCATTTCGTCGCGGATCACACGGCTGTTGTCGAGCTGCACGACCCGCCTCTGCATGGCATCGACGATGGCGTGATCATGAGTCGCCATCACGACGGTGGCTCCGGAGCGGTTGATGCGGTCAAGAAGTCGCATGATGCCGACCGACGTGGCGGGATCAAGATTGCCGGTGGGCTCGTCGCACAGAAGTATCGGCGGACGGTTGACGAAGGCGCGAGCAATGGAAACTCTTTGCTGCTCGCCACCGGAGAGCTGGCGGGGATAGCGATCACCTTTGTCGTTCAAGCCGACCAGCTCGAGAACCTGCTTCACCTGCGGCCCGACCACTGAGCGGGGACGGCCCAGCACTTCGAGGGCAAAGCTGACGTTCTCGCCCACTGTCTTGTTGGGCAAAAGCTTGAAGTCCTGAAACACGGTGCCAACCGATCTCCTCAGAAAGGGGATCTTCCAGGCGGGGAGTTGGGTGATGTCCTTGCCGGCGACCCAGATAACGCCTCGCGTCACCGTGTCCTGGCGGAGTAAAAGCCGGATCAGGGTTGACTTCCCGGAGCCGGAGGGCCCCACCAGAAAAACGAACTCACCCTTCTGGATGTCGAGATTGACGTCACGGACGGCAACAGTGCCGCCTTCATAGACCTTGGTGACGTCACGCAGTCGAATCATGCCTCAGACCCATCGTGAACTAAGGGACCATTTTGCGCCCCGGAACGGTCCTGAAGGCTAACTGAGACGCCCCCTCAATCCGAACTTTCGTGACGGAGTCGGCGCCACCTGAGGTAGCCGTCGATGAACGGGTCGAGATCTCCGTTGAGCACCCCAGCGATGTTTCCCACTTCCACATCGGTACGAAGGTCTTTCACCATTTGATAAGGCTGCATGACATAGCTGCGAATCTGGCGGCCCCAAGCAGCTTCCCCCTGTTCACCGCGGATCTCGTCTACCTGAGCCATTCGCTCATGGCGGGCCATCTCGTGGAGCCGGGCCTTGAGAATTGCCATCGCCCGCGCCCGGTTCTGGAGTTGACTGCGCTCGTTCTGGCATTGGACGACGATCCCGCTTGGGAGATGAGTGATGCGGACCGCCGAATCGGTCTTGTTGACGTGCTGTCCGCCCGCTCCCTGCGAGCGATAGGTATCGATGCGGAGGTCATCGGGATTGATCTCCATGTCTTCGTCATCCGCCAACTCGGGAACCACATCCACTCCGGCGAAGGAGGTATGGCGGCGAGCGTTGGAGTCGAAGGGACTGATTCGGACCAGTCGGTGCACCCCGCGCTCTGACTCGAGATTGCCGTAGGCGTGATCTCCCCTCACGGTCATCGTGACGGATTTCACCCCCGCCTCCTCGCCCTCGCTGATTTCCTCAACAGTCACTGTGTATCCAGCTTCTTGCAGGTAGCGCTGGTACATGCGAACAAGCATCTCGGCCCAGTCTTGAGCTTCCACCCCACCGGCTCCGGCGTGGACCGCAAGAATTGCGTCGTGGGCGTCGTACTCGTCGAAGTAAAGGGCCTCGCGCTCGAGGGTGGCAAGGTCTGACTCGATTCGAGCCAAATCCGATGCGACTTCGCGGCGAGCGGCATCGTCGTCGACCTCGTCGGCGAGATCGAGGAGCACTTCCGAATCGTCGAGATGGCTCTCCAGCCGCACCACCGAATCAACCGTCCGCTCGAGCTGCGCCAGGCGCTGAGTTACCTTCCGTCCGACATCGGGGTCCGACCAAAGCTTGGGATCGGCCGCCTGCTCCTTGAGGGTCTCTAACTCGGAGGACTTACCTTCGAGGTCAAAGGAACCTCCTGGCCTCGGTCAACCGATCGCGCATGTCGGCGATGACGAGGCGCGGGTCGGCAAGCTCGGTGGTCATGATCGGCCAATTGTACTTGCACCGGGGCCGCACCAGGGGTTCGAGACCGGCTGGGTCAGGCGTCCAGGCAGACCGCGTAGGCAGTAAGAGTCAGGCCGGGGCCGCTGTTGACCAAGGTGATTCGCCATGAGCCCGTGAGCGGTTCGCTGCCCGAGATCGAATCAGCCGCGGCGACGGTCCCCGCGAAGCCACCACTTACCACTACATCTCCGTCATCGCAGACGGCGGTGACCTCAGTGGTGGAGAGCCCGCTACCAATCACCGCGGAAGCCGATGAGACGTAGTAGGTGCTGGACCCAGCAGGGCCCGGGGGGCCTACTTCGCCTTGTGGGCCTTGGGGACCGACCGGTCCCGCCTCACCTTGGAGACCCATAGCTCCAGCAGGTCCAGCAGGGCCCACTGGCCCAGCCGAACCGGCGGGACCGATCGGGCCCTGGGCTCCGGTAGAACCGCCGGCACCAGAGAGGGCGAAGCGATGAAGAAACGCCGCCATCTGCTCCCGGGTTACAGGATCGTTCGGGCAAAACTCGGTCGAGCTACAGCCCTTGGTGATTCCCCAGGCCTCGAGCCATTCGATGTCAACAGCAAGGGGATTGTCGGAAGCAACGTCGAGAAAACGAGAGGCCGCCTGCCCGGCCAGTGGAACCAACACCAGTACGACTGCAATCGCTAAGACAAATTTGATTTGAGAACGGTTCCGCTTTTTGAGATGACGAGGCTTCATGCGCCGTGAATCGGCGCCCGGTACCCGTCGATAGAGAATCATCTAACTAGTCCTTCGTATGACTAGTTAGATCCAGTGGTTGGTCGCGAGGGTTAGCTGGCGCCGTGGCAGCGCTTGTATTTCTTGCCGCTACCGCAGGGGCAGGGGTCGTTGCGGCCGACCTGACCCTTGTTGGAATTGCCTGACGCCACCGGAGCGAGCTTCGGCGATTCGGGAGCCGGC
>DATFFB010000176.1:0-2351 GCA_035250485.1 Acidimicrobiia bacterium | reverse complement strand
TGTGCCGAAGGTGAATGCGGCGCCTGCACTGTCTTCCTCGACGGGGTGGCGGTGATGGCCTGCCTGGTGCCCGCCGGCCGGGCAGCAGGGGCCGAGATCACCACCATCGAGGGGTTGGCGCCAGTCGACGGCTTCCATCCGCTGCAACAAGCGTTTCTCGATCAGGGCTCGGTCCAATGCGGCTATTGCATTCCCGGCTTCTTGATGTCCGGAGCAAAGCTCCTCGAAGAGAAGCCGGCGCCCGCGCCCGACGAGATTCGCGTCGCCTTCTCCGGGAATCTTTGTCGGTGTACCGGCTACTACAAGATCATTTCTGCGGTGGAGCAGGCGGCCGGCGGATGACCAAACGTCTCGATGGCCCGGACAAAGTCACGGGCGCCGCTCTCTTTCCGGCCGATATCGCTCGCCCTGATTTTCTCCATGCTCATATTGTCTTCACCGACCAGCCCCATGCCCGGCTGGTCGAGCTGGATGTCGAGCCGGCCCGGGTGGTACCGGGCGTGGTCGAGATCCTCACCGCCGCGGACATTCCGGTCAATGAGTACGGGCTGGTCTTCCGGGATCAACCGGTGTTGATCGGCCCCGGCAACGAACTCACCTCCGTCGCCGAGAACATTTCGCGTTGGGAGGCAGACCAACTGTGTGTGGTCATCGCTGAAAGCATCGAAGCAGCGCGGGCGGGAGCAGCCGCCATCAAGGTCGAGTGGGAAGAGTTCCCGATCCTGGGGGACATCGACACGTCCCTTCAGTCGACGGTGATGCTCCATCCCGAGAACGGCCTCGACACCAACGCCTACCACCACCTGCGCATTCGAAAAGGTGACATCGACGCCGGGTGGTCCGAGGCCGACGTGGTGATCGAAGGAACCTATGAGCTGCCCTACCAGGAGCACGCCTTCCTCCAGCCCGAGGCGGCGATTTCCTATATCGACGAAGAAGGTCGGGTGACGGTCGAGATCGCCGGACAGTGGACGGTCGAGGACCAGGAGCAAATCGCTCATGCCCTCGATCTCCCTACCGAAGCCGTCCGCGTCAAGTACCCGGCCATAGGTGGCGCCTTCGGAGGCCGGGAGGACATGTCGATGCAGATCGTCCTGGCCGCGGCGGCGCGCAAACTGGCGAAGCGGGGGATCCGTCGCCCGATTCGCTGCCAGTGGTCGCGAGAGGAGAGCATCGTCGGCCACCACAAACGTCACCGGGGTCGCATCAAAGCCCGGCTGGGGGCGAGACGCGACGGAAAGATCGTCGCGGTCGAGGCTGATTGCTATCTCGATGCCGGTGGGTACAACTACACGTCGAACAAGGTGCTCGGGAACCTCCACCTCTGCGTGGGTGGTCCCTACGAGATCCCCAACGCCCGCATCGACAGCTATGCCGTCTACACCAACGCAGTTCCCGGCGGGGCCTTTCGCGGATTCGGTGCCCCCCAGGGAGCGCTGGTGGCAGAGACGCAAATGAACAAACTGGCGCAGGCCCTGGACATGGACCCGATCGAACTGCGCTTGCTCAACAGCCTTCGGGACGGTTCGATCGGAATCACTCAGGCAGAAATGCCTCTCGGAGTGAGCCTCCCCTTGGTGATCGACGCGGCGGCGAGAGCCGCCTCCGAAGAGTTCGAGGTGGGGCAGTTGCGTCCCGTCGCCACCCTTCCCACCGAGGAAAGCGCCATTCGCCGGGGTAGAGGCTTCGCCTGCGGATACAAGAACGTCGGATTCTCGTTCGGATTCCCCGAGCGCTGCGACGCGGCGGTAGAGCTTTTCGGAGACGATGAGGTCGAACGAGCCATGCTTTATCACGGCGCGGCCGAGGTCGGCCAGGGGTCACACACGGCGCTGCGGCAGATGGCAGCGATGGCCATCGGGATCGATTACGACCAGGTGGAAACCGTCTATTCCGACACCGCCACCTCCGGTGACTCGGGGTCGGCATCGGCCTCCAGGCTCACCTGGATGTCGGGCAACTCCATCCTGGGAGCGGTGGAGGAAGCCACCAAGAAGTGGAACGACGGCGAGCGACCGGCCCGAGGCGAATTCCGATTCGTCCCCCCGCCCACCGAAACCCTGGACCCAGTCACCGGAGAGGGTCAGCCCAACTTCGCCTACGGATACGTGGCCGAGGTGGTGGACCTATCGGTCGATATCGAGACGGGCCATATACGCGTGGATCGGGTGATCTGCGCCAACGACGTTGGCCGGGTGATCAATCGGACCCTGGCCGAAGGACAGGTGGAGGGAGCGATCGTGCAGGCACATGGTTACGCCATCACCGAGGACCTGCAGGTGAAGGACGCTCGCATCACCAATCCTCGCCTGTCGGCCTATCTCATCCCTGGCATCGATGACATCCCCGCC
>DATFFB010000175.1:0-6442 GCA_035250485.1 Acidimicrobiia bacterium | reverse complement strand
CATCATCACCTTCACCAACCTCTTTGCCGAGTACATCCTGGCGAGCACCCTCATCACCTCCACCTCGAACTACACGATGCCGGTGGGGCTGCAGCTATTCGTCGCGTCCGACTACTCGGCCAAGTGGGGCAACCTCGCCGCCGCCGCGCTCATCGGCGCGGCGCCCATCGTGGCGACCTTTTTGATCGCGCAGAAGCACATCATCGGCGGCTTGACCACAGGAGCCGTCAAGGGTTGAGAACCCGTCGCTATCGCGACGACCTCGGGATCTTCGGTCTTCCCGGCGACGTAACTCCCCGTGACGTCAGGTTTGATCCGACGAATCGGGCATTTCTCGATCGTGAGCCCAACGGCAGCTATCGGGTCCGTTGCCACACTCAGCCGGACCTGACCGAAGCCACGCTCGTCCTTCGGCGGGGAGGGGCGGTCCGGGGTGTTGCCATGGAGCTGGTGGCGATGACTGGGCGCTTTGCTTTCTGGGAGCTCGTTTGGCGCCTGGAGGCAGGTGACGAGTGGAGCTTCGCCTTCCGTACCGAAGCGGGACGAGCCGTCTACTTCGTTCCCGGGGGGATCACCAACGCCGTCGAGCGCCTCGACCGCTTCGCTCTGCCCGACCTCGCTCCGCTGTCGGTCCCGCAATGGAGCCGGGGGGCGGTGATCTATCAGATCTTTCCCGACCGCTTCGCCAACGGAGATCCCTCCAACGACCCGATCGACACCGAAGAATGGGACTCGGAACCCGGCAGTCGTGGCTTCCATGGTGGTGACCTGATCGGGGTCACCGATCACCTCGACTACTTGCAGGCGCTTGGGGCCGACGTGGTTTATCTCAACCCGATATTCCTCTCACCGTCCAATCATCGCTACGACGCCGTCGACTACGAGCAGGTCGATCCGGTGCTGGGAGGCAACGAAGCCCTCGCCGCGCTCGTGGAATCGGCGCACGAGCGCGGGATGAGGATTGTCCTTGACGCCTCTTTCAACCATTGCCATCCCCGGTTCTTTGCCTTTCAGGACTTGGTGCAACACGGGGAGTCGTCGCGCTATCGGAACTGGTTCGTCGTCAAGGAATGGCCGGTGCGGATCAAGGTCCGCGGTCCACTGCGTGGCTGGCAGGCCGAATGGTTGCCGGTCTGGACAGCACAAGCAGGACTGGAACTCGATTATGTCGACGACGAGGGCCCAGCAGTCGAGCCCACCTACGAATCGTGGTACGGGGTTCCGACCATGCCCCGCGTCAACCTCGCCGATCCCGACGCCCGTGCCTACATGCTCGCCATTGGCGCTCGTTGGGTGACCGACCCCGGCATCGACGGCTGGCGACTCGATGTCGCCCGATACGTCGATCCAGATTTTTGGAACGACTTTCGCCAGTCGGTGCGCAAGGTCAACCCCGAGACCTACCTCCTAGCGGAGATCTTTGGCGACGCCAGTGATTGGCTCCAAGGCGATCGTTTCGACGCCACCATGAACTACACCTTTCGCGACATCTGTTTGCGGTTCCTGGCTCGCGAGGAAGCCGATGCCAGCCAGACCGCGGACGACCTCGCTCATCTCTGGGCGATGTACCCCTGGCCGGTGACGCTGGCCAACCAGAACTTGTTGGGAAGTCATGACACGGCTCGCTTCCTCACTGCTGCCGGTGAAGACGTGTGGCGACTCCAGCTCGCAACTCTGCTGCAACTCACGTTCCCGGGGGCCCCTGGGATTTATTACGGCGATGAGATCGGGTTGACGGGGAAGGACGACCCCCGTTGCCGACGCACCTTCGACTGGAATCGCGACCCAATGGGGCATCCGGTCGCCCAGTCGATTTCTTCCCTGACCGACCTCCGGCGGCGACATCCGGCATTGATCGAGGGGGAGTGGCGGCCACTTGTATCTAGCGGCGACCTCCTTGCCTTCTCCCGTCATCGGGGGCGGAAATCGTTGGCAGTGGTAATTAATCGTGGCGGTCGGGCTCGTTACCCCTTAGCCGGTGGTGCCGGGGTTCTTTGGGGTGATGGCAAGCTGAGCGGCGATACCCTGACCGTGGCCGCCCGTTCGGGAGCGATCGTCGAGATGAGCAAATGAAGCGAGCTTTTCTCTTATTGCTCGGCGCCGGCTTGGTGATGGCGTGCAACCAGCTCACGGTCAACACCACGTCTGTGATTTCGGACCCCAGTACACCAGCGCCGGCCCGATCCGATCCTCGCTTCTATCTCAACCTGATCTGGCACCAGCATCAGCCTCGTTACCCCCTGTTGGAAGACGGCACTGTCTCCCGACCCTGGGTGAGAGTCCACGCCACCAAGGACTACTACGACATGGCCGATCTCGTGTCCCAGTACGGAAACCTCAAGGTGACCTTCAACCTCACTCCGATCCTCCTGCTGCAAGTAGAGGAGCTTGCTAGCGGAACCAAGGATGTCTACTGGACCATGACCGAAGTTCCGGCTGGGGAACTCACGGACGAGCAGGTTGCTTTCATCACCGCCCGCTTCTTCGACGTCAATCCCCAGATCATCCAGCGGTTCCCCCGCTTTGCCGAGTTAGCCGAGCGACGCGATTCGGGAGACCCGTGGACGAGTGAGGAGTTGCGCGACTTGCAGGTGCTTTTCAATCTCGCCTGGACCGACCCCAGCTTTCTCGCCATCGACCCCTTGCTGGGTCTGGTCGAAAAGGGTCGTGACTTCAGCGAAGAAGACAAGGCCGTGGTACTAGCCGAGCATCGTCGGATCCTCGGCGAGGTAATTCCGCTCCACACGCGACTGTGGGAGGAGGGGCGGATCGAGGTAATCACCACCCCGTTGGCCCATCCCATCCTGCCGTTGATTTCCGACGTCGCTCTTGCCACGGTCGGCGACCCGGCCGCCCTGATGCCGGCCAATCGCTTCATGGAGATTCCCGATGCCGATCAGCATGTCATCCGCGGGCTCGACGAAGCCGAGCGTCTCCTTGGTCGTCGTCCCGTCGGGATGTGGCCCGGTGAGGGATCGGTCGCACAGCTGGTGATGTCACTCTTCTCCAAGAACGGGGTGCAGTGGGTGGCAACGGGGGAAGAAGTCCTGGCTAAGACGTTGGGTATTGGATCATTCACGCGCAATGAGAACGACCTCGTCGAGCAGGCCGATCAGCTCTACCGCCCCTATGCGGCCCAACTCAATCGCAACGACCCGGTACCGATGTTCTTTCGGGACGGGCTTCTCTCCGACCTGATCGGCTTCGAGTACTCGGGTACCGAGGCCAACGCTGCGGCCGACGATTTCATGGGACGTCTGCAGGCGATTCGCGATTCCCTGGATGTCGAAGCCGCCTTCGAGGCGGGGCGACCATACGTGGTATCGGTCATCCTCGACGGCGAGAACGCCTGGGAGTCCTACCCCAACGATGGCATCGATTTTCTGCGAGCTTTGTACAAGCGACTGAACGGGGCGGATTGGATCTCGACTATCACCCCCACCGATTACCTGGCCCGTTTCCCCGCGGTCGAGCCTGCGCCCGAGATCTGGCCCGGCGCCTGGTTCCAACCCAACTTCGCCACCTGGATCGGCGAGGAAGAAGAGTCGACCGCTTGGGACTACCTCTATCGAGTGCGAGAAGACCTCGCCAGCGAAGAAGAAAACCCCAACTACGACGCCGCTTATCGGCAGATGCTCTTCGCCGAGGGCTCGGACTGGTTCTGGTGGTACGGGGCGGACCAGGAGTCGGGCGACGACGGCTACTTCGATACCGCCTACCGCGACCTCCTCGGCACCGTCTACGACGAACTCGGGCTGGACCGCCCGGCCTTCCTCCAAGTGCCGATCATTCCGGAGCGACCGGTCGCCACTCTCACTCCCACCGAGATGCGGACAGTCTCCATCGATGGCAGCCTCGACGATTGGGAGGCCGCCCCCACCGACGGGGTTTTCTCCGTTCACTTCGACAAGAGCTATCTCTATTTGCGCGGGCCCGCGGGGACCGTTTACTTGGGGGCGCCGCGGGGACAGAAATCGGCGGTCACGGCCGAAGGCGCTCCTCTGGGATTCGGGGCTACCACCGTCATCTCTCTGGGTCCCACCTGCGGGGTCGGACCCGTCCTCTCCGAGTTCACCCCTGTCGATTGCCGGGTGATCGAAGACGAAGTCGAGGCGGCGATTCCGCTCGTCGCCTTCGGGGCTTTGGCACCGGGCGACCTGCTCTTTCTCAAACACGATGATGGCGCCGGGACGCTCTATCCCTCTGGTCCGCTGGCACTGCAGGTCCCCGACATCTCCAATGTGGCGGTATTTCTGGAGGTGATCGACCCTCTGGGCGACGACCACGGGCCGGGGACCTACACCTATCCCACCGATGCGGTGTTCACCGCCGGCAGTTACGACCTGGAGCAGTTCACGGTGGGGACGGAAGGCGATCTTTTGGTCATCGACCTCGACGTGGTCGCTCCCATTCAGAACCCCTGGGGCTCGCCCCGCAACCTCTCGGTCCAAACCTTCGATATTTATATCGATACCGACCCCGGCACTGACAACGGCCAGCGTCGCCTGATCGACGGCCGCAATGCCTCCGTTGCGGAGGGAACCGGGTGGGAGTTCGGCATCACGATCGAGGGCTGGGAGCCGGCTATTTATGTGGCTGGCGCTGAAGGCACCGTCGAGGAGACAAGACCCTCATTCGACGTGGCCGTTTTCGGAGACGAGGGGCGAGTGGTGGCGCGGATTCCCCTGTCGACGTTCGGACCGGGCGACCCCGTCACCTGGGCCTACGGGGCAGTGGTGTTGAGCCAGGAAGGCTTCCCCTCTTCCGGCGTTCGCCGGGTGCGCGACGTCGAAGCGTCGGCACAGCAGTTCCGGCTCGGCGGTGCGCCGGCCGACGCCAACCACACTCGGATCATCGACGTCGCCACGTCCACGGAGGGAGAACAGGAGCAACTGCTCTCCGATTACCCCGGCGCCCCCTCCCTCGACGGTCTCTCGGCCAACGACTTCGGTTTGATCCCCCTGATCACGGCCCAATAGTCGAGCGGTCAGAAAGCAAGGCTCATCGCTTCGGTGAGAAACCGCATGTAGGGGACCGAAGCCTTGGCCAATGCGGCGTACTCGGTAAGAAAGGTGTCTGAGGTCACCATCCGGTCGGGCAGGCGGGCGCCGGCGATGAAATCCTTTCGCTTCAGATCCTCGACGAGCGGATGGGCGGGATCGAAACCCTGGGGAGCTTTCTGGAGCGACTCGCCATCGAGGCTGTACCGACTCAGAAACGCCTTGCCGTGGGCAGCCCTTTTCCAACCAGCCGGGTCATCGACTATCGCCTGCCGAATCTGGCGAGCGACCGGTGCTTCCGGCCGCCAGAGACCGACCCCGGCATAGGAATTGGCGGGTTCGAGGTGGAGGTAGAAGCCGGGGGCGTGGATGTCGGAGCCCGCTTCGTGAAAGAAGCGGATTCCGACGTTGGTTTTGTAGGGCGTCTTGTCCTTGGAGAATCGAATGTCGCGATACGGGCGCAGAAGCGATCCGCCCTGGACGCGAGGGTCGGCTTCGAAGTGCGATGAAATCTTGCGGAGCCGGGGGGCGAAGTCAGATATGAAGGCCAGGGCGGGCTCCTGCACCAGGTCGATGTACCGCTCCTTGTTGGCCGCAAACCAGTCCCGCTCGTTATTGGCGGCCAACTCGCGCAGGAACTTGAAGCTGGCGGGGGTGAAATAGGTCGGCATATCTCCTTATACATCCGACAGACTTTGAAGGGAAGGGTCCTGGTCGGTCAGCCGAGCAGAGCTCGAAGATTCTGGATGGTGTCGGCTTCTTCGGGCGTCTTGTCCGATCGGTATCGCTTCACTCGGGCGAACCGCAAGGCAACCCCACCGGGATAACGGATCGATGCCTGGACTCCGTCTATGGCCACCTCCACCACCTGCTGGGGCCGGAGGTGGACCACCCATTGGTCGCGGTCGGTTGCCAAGGTCGGAAAGTATTCGGTCTGCCAGGCGAGGAGCTCGTCGGTCATCCCTTTGAAGGTCTTGCCCACCATGACGAACGCGCCGGTGGTGTCATCACGAGCTCCGAGGTGAATGTTCGACAGGTAGCCCGAGCGACGCCCATGGCCCCACTCCGCGGCCAGCACCACCAGGTCATAGGTATGAACCGGTTTGACCTTTCGCCAGGTCTTTCCTCTGCGCCCGGCCTCGTACCTCGAACCCAGGTCCTTGATCATGACTCCTTCCTGACCGGCTGCCAGGGCCCCGCTGGCAAAGGACTCGGCCTCAGCCACCTCAGCGGTGGTGATGCGGGGCACCCGCCTTTCGTCCGGAACAATCCTTTCGAGGATCACTAGCCGCTCCCGTAATGGCACATCTATTAGATCGTCGCCGTCGAGGTGAAGGATGTCGAAGAAGAAGGGCACCACCGGAACCTCGGCGAAAGCTCGTTCCTCGGTCCCGAACCTGCTCATGGTTTCTTGGAAAGGTTGTGGGGTTCCGTCCGCCCGC
>DATFFB010000174.1:0-10665 GCA_035250485.1 Acidimicrobiia bacterium | reverse complement strand
GGTTCTCTCATTGCTCGCGGCCTTGGCCGGACTGGCAGTGCTCCGAATGATGGATTGGCTGGGGGGGTGGCAGCGGGGCCGCGAACTTGGCGGTTGGAGGCCCGTCCTCTTTGGCCTGGTGGTCGCCGGAATCGGCTTCTTTGCCCCCGAGATTCTGGGCACCGGTCAGGATTTTGTCAGCGAACTCCTGGGACAGTCCGAGGCCTTCGATAGGGCGGGAGTCGGTGGCAATGATTGGTGGGCCTTGGCGCTGCTGGCCGGGGCGAAGGTGGTGGCCACCTGCTTCACCACCACCTCGGGCGCCGCCGGGGGAGCATTCTTCCCATGTCTCTTCATCGGCGCCACCCTCGGTGCCTCCCTTGGCGAGCTCCTGGCCCCGATCGATGCCCTGGGAGGGCTAAGGCCCGGAGGCCTCGCCGTCGTCGGGATGGCGACGGTGATCGCGGCAGTAGCCCGGGCGCCCTTGACGGCGATCATGCTGGTCTTCGAGATCACCGGTGCACGTGACTACGGATTGATCTTGCCATTGATGCTGGGCACCACGATGGCCACCTTTCTTGCTGACCGCTTCCATCCCGACAGTCTCTACTTGTCGGTGCTGCGTCGACGGGGGATCTCGCTCGTGCCCCATAGTGAGATCGACCTTCTCGACACTGTGAATGTCGGTGACGTGATGCATCGGCCGCACGCCGTGGCTCGGCTTCATCAAGTGCTCGGGGAAGTGGAGAGCACCATGTCGCGATTTCGATACAACGGCTTGGTCGTGCTGGACGCGAACAAGGTGGTGGGCATGATCACCGTCGCTGACATCGCCCGGGCAGGCGGTGCCGGGACAGGGGCGACGGTCGAGCAGGCAATGATTCCCCGGCCGGTGACGGTGACCCCTTCGACTCCGGTGTCGTCAGCCCTCGAAAGGATGGCAGCACTGGGAATCGGAAGGCTGCCGGTGGTGGCCGAGGATGGATCAGGAACGTTCGTTGGTTTGTTTCGGCGGGAGGAGGCAGTCCGTGCCTATCACCGGGCGTTGTCGCAGCGGACCGAGCGCGAACTAGTGCGGCGGCGGCTCGAACAGCGAACCGATCCCGGCGCCGGTTATTTCGATTTCCGCGTTCCCCCGGGCTCGATCGCCGATGGCAAGCTGGTTCGAGAGGTGGCATGGCCCGAGGGCTCAACTCTGGTTTCGGTGACGAGGAGCCGGGAGCTGATTGTGCCCACGGGGGGCACCACGCTCCTCGCAGGCGACGTGGTTACCGCCTTCGGCACCCCGGCCTCGCGATCAGAGATGATCGAACGTTTGAACGCTGGGGCCTCCGAAGGAACCGCCGAGATCCTCCTCGACGAGATCGAGGGAGAGGCGGGAGGCTCGGGAGAGACTGACGCCGCTACGACCCCGCCGTAGAATCTCGGACATGGGTGTTGCCTTTGCCATCTTTCTCGCCGCGGCGATCCTGATCGGGACGAGCATCTATCTCCGACAGCGCCGCAAAAAGCTCGAAGCGGAGCTTGGCATTCAGATCCCGAGCCGCCGGTCGAGCCGCAATCTCCCTCCAACCACAGCCGCTCCGGAGATCAAGATCGATCGTCCCCGGCCGGATGTGGCGGAGTTCCACGTTGACGGCACCGACGCCATCGTGCGCTTCGACGTTCCCCTCGGGGAAGGGGAGATCGATGAGATCCTGTCCGACCTTCTGGTTCGGGAGGCGATCGAGGTCGTACGGGAAAAGCGCCATTCGCTGCCCTTGAGCCACATCACCGAAGTCGTCGCCATGGCCGGCCGCGACGAGGTGCGACGCGTCGGTTCTGCCAAGTTGGACCAGCCCGGCACCCTCCCCCCTCGGGCCGAGGGAGTGGACATCCTCAACCTGGCCGCCATCAGCGACGATCCCTTGCTGGCCTCCTTCCGGGACCGGTCCGAAACCAGCGTGCAGCCCGGGATCGAGGCACAGGAACGCTCAGATGAGCTCGCCCCGCTCTCCCAGGAGATCCGGTTGCCGAAGGCGGTCATCACCGGACTGCGGGCCCAGGGAATCGACCCCGATGACCTCTCGCCGGGCAGCCTGGTCACTGGGCTTCTGGCCCTTTTCGGATATCAGGTCAATCCCGCCGGGTTGACAGCCTGGATGGCATCCAAGGCCGGGGAGACCACATATCTGGTGGAGGAACGTCACGAGCCGGGCCAACACCCCGAGCTCGAGGAGTCAGTCATCCGTAAATTCATGATCGAATTCGGGTCATCGGGGGCGAACCGAGGAATGCTGGTCACGGATAAATACGGGCCGTTTGAGATTTACGAACTAGAACGGCGGAATCCCCGGGTCCGGTTCGTCACTCGAAACCGATTGCAGTCGATGGTCGATTCGCTCTCCCTCTCCTAAAGAGATCAGGAGGCGGAACCGAATCTGATCCTCGGGCGTCGAACGCCTGGACCGGTGTTCGCCCAAGCTACGCCGAGGGGGTAGGATTGCCTTCATGTTTCCCAAGGGATCCGAGTGGATTCTGATCCTCGTTGTCGTGCTGCTTCTTTTTGGAGCCCGCAAGCTTCCCGAATTGGCCCGCTCGCTCGGGGCGTCCGCCAAGGAGTTCCGCAAGGGCATCTCCGAGGGGTCGGCCGAGGACAAGGCCGATCAGGGCGAGCAGGCTGCCGCTACCTCGGCCGAAGAAGCGGCCGCTCCCGCTCCGCCCACGCCGCCCAAGTCGATTTAGGCCGGTTTATCGGGAGTTTCGGGCCGGTTCGCCGGAACTTTCCGCCGTTTTTGAGCGTTTCGAGGATGAGGCCTCATGTCTGAGGCCTCTCCGATTAATAAGAGGCGGAAGGTTGGCGGTCGCACCGATGAATCGTTCCCGATTACCTGGGACGAGGTCGCGCGCAGCCACGGTCGCAAGATCTACAACTACGCTTATCGCCTCTGCGGGAACCCGCATGACGCCAACGACCTGGTGCAGGAGGTACTCCTCCGGGTTCGCACCGGTCTCGCCGATTACCAGCCGGGATCATTTGAGGGTTGGCTCTGGCGCATCACCCGGAATGCCTTCCTCGATGATGTCCGCCGACAGCGCCGGCGCCCGACCGTTTCTCTTCCCGACGAAGCTGACCTGGGGTTTTACGGCCGTTACGTCGCTCAATCGCCCGATGAAGTCCTCGCCTCGGTTTCCTTCGATGACGACATTCAGAAGGCCCTGCTCGATCTTCCGTTCGACTTCCGGGAGGCCGTGGTGATGTGCGACGTCGTCGGGCTCTCTTACGACGAGATCGCAACCGCTGTGGGGGTCCCGGTCGGAACGGTTCGTAGCCGGATCCATCGCGGACGGCGGCTGCTTCGGGAGCGGCTGATATGAGCTTCGGGCACCCGGCCGAGGATCTCTCCGCCTATCTCGACGGTGAACTCGACTCGCTCGAACTCGTGCGGGTAAAAGGCCACATCTCGGGTTGCGACCACTGCCGCGACGAGGTGACAGCCTTGATGGAGGTTCGGGCCCGGTTGCGCTCATTGCCGATGTTGGAATTGCCCACCACCGATGGGGCGCACTGGCGAGGCGCCCGGCTGCGTCGCAAGCCGAAGCTCATCTGGGGCACCGCCGCGGCCGCCGTAGCAGCTCTGGCCGTCGCCCTGGCAAGTTTTGCCTCTCCCCGCGACGTGATCGCTATCACCCAGGACGATCTCAGCGCCCCCTGGCTAGCCAGAACCTCATTCGATCCCAGTTCCGCGGGTCGGCTGATTCCCCCGGACGTGTTGTCGCTGCGTATCGAAGGACAGGCCGGATGAGACGTCGGGTGCTCCTCGCGACGTTCATCGGAGCGGCTCTGGTTTCATTGGTGGTCCCGTTGCCGGCGCTGTCACTCGAGCTGTCGGAGTATTTCGAGCGAGCGGCGACTGCCGAGTATTCGGGCGAACAGGTTCTCACCTGCCGGACCCCGGTGGGTCTGCGGGATAGCGCCGCCGAGGTGGCGCAGAGGGATGGGATCATCTATGTCTCCGCAGGAGTCGATGGCGCCCCGGTGATCTCCGCCGGCGCCGGGTTCCTGGCCGCCAACGGACCTGGCGGCGCTGCTGCCAAGGTCGAGATCGCCGCTGCCACCAAACCCCCGGCCGGTTATCAGTTGACCGGAGTCGAAGAGCTGAACTATCTCGGACGGAGCGCCGACCGCGTTTCGTTGGCCACCAGGGGCGAGACCCGTGTGCGGCTCACGTTCGACCAGGCGACCGGGGCACTGCTGCGCTCCGAGACCTTGAACGACGATGGATCCGTCTATTGCACAACCAAGCTCACCTCCTTCGTCCCTGGCACCCCGCGGGTTGCCGGCGGCGGCGAAGGTGACGTGAGGACCCTTTCCCGGGTCAAGGACTTTTCCGACACGGTCTTTCCGGCCAAGCTCGGCGGTTTCAGCCGCCTCGATGTCTACGGCTGGAATCAAGTCGGCCAGATGGCCTATTACTCCGACGGATTCTTCGCATTCGCCCTCTACAACGTGAAGGGTCGTTTCTCGGTCGACTCCATCTCGGAGGCTCGAGACTGGGAGGGTGATCTCGGCATCTACCAGCGCTGGTATCGGCCAGGCACCGTGACCCTGGTGTGGGATACCTCCGCGGGAGGGATGGCTCTGCACGGAGATCTCCCCGGGGACTTGGTCGAGATGGTCCTCGAGGGCCTGCCCGAGCCCTCTCGGCCGGGCTTCTTCTCCCGCATTCTCTCTTTGCTCGGTCGCTAGCGATGTTGGAAGTCGGAATGAAGGCTCCGGACTTCACGCTTCGCGATCAGCATCGCGAGAAGCGCAGCCTGGCCGAGCTGGCCGGAGCGCCGGCCATGATCGTTTTCATGCCCTTTGCCTTCACCCGTACCTGCGAAGGCGAGATGTGCTCGATTCGCGACAACCTCGACTACCTGCAGTCGAAGGGGGCGCGGGTCTTCGTGATCACCTGTGACACTCTCAATTCGAACCGGGTATGGGCCGAACAACAGGGCTTCACCTTTCCGATCCTCTCCGACTTCTGGCCACACGGGAAAGTGGCGACTCAGTATGGGTGCTTCAACGAGGCGTTTGGCTATGCCGAGCGCTCAACCTTCTTCCTCGATGGGGAAGGAGTCATCACCGAAATCGTCTCCTCCGGCGAGTTGACGGTGCCCCGCGAGTTCAGTCAGTACGAGCAAGCCCTGGGCCTTTAGCGAACCCAGGGTTGATGTTCCGACAAAACTCCCGATAACGGCCCAGAGAACGAGCCCTCTAAAGCGAGATGTCGTTGTCGAGGAGGACCCGAGCGGCCCAGCCCACCGGGTCGGTGAGCTCGGCGAAGGTGGGCAGGCTGTCGGGTCCGTCCCAGATCCCATCGGTCGCCTCCGGTCCAAACCGGCGCTCGATCTGGCGACAGAACTCGAGCCCCATCGGGACCAGCGAAGAAGTATCGGGGATGGCGGCGCCGGCTATCGGTTCGAGGTTCGGCGCCAATCCCGCATCCAGCATCTCGCCCACTCCGCGCTCCACCAGCAGGCTCCGGTAGCCACCGGTGACGGCGAGAAACGCCTTCAGGTCGACCTCCGAAGTCGACTCGGGTCGTTCGACCAGCGGGGCAAGGGCAGAGGGATCGCGCATCGCATCCGGGTTCGATTCGAAGAGCTCCATCATCTTCTCGGGATCGGGGACCATCTCCCCGAGGTGGGCGGTGAAAAGCAGGGCCAAATGATCGGGTAGCCACGGCACTTCGAAGAGGGCCCGGTGGGCTACCTCGTGCGCGCTCACCCAGAGCCGAAGCTGATGCCCGTCTCCTCCCGCGATGAGGCGATCAACCGCGGGCCCGATGAAGAGCAGCTGATCAGAGGGAATCAAGGGCACCCCCGAGGCGAAGGAGGCCGGATGGCTGGAAGCGATGGCGCCGGCCAGACCGCCGAGCTGCAACCCGGCGATCGATGAGGACATCTGGGGAATAGGGAGGCCGGAGCTGATCCCAGCAAACGAATCAGCCAGTCGCTCGCCGAGATAGTTGAGTCTTTGCAACGCCTGGGACACCCATTGCCGGGCGTCGACGACGGCGACCGACGTCCCCGGCGCCACCGGGAACGGAGCCACTGGCTCGATGCGGAACTCCGCCAGGCGAACCAGTTGATCGATCTCTTCCGCCGACCAAGGATCCACCGCGTCGGCTTCGCCGGCGATATGGCGCGCCACTTCCTCGGCCAGTTTCCAATTGATCGGCCCCGGTTGATTGAAGAGCTCGAAGAGACGAGCGAAGATGTCGTCAGCCAACGCTGCGCGACCCCGTATCCATACAATCAATGTTATGGGGGCGACTCCAATTAACTGGCGGGTGTCTGTCCGGGGCGAGCCGATCGACCCAGAGCGCCTGTTGTCGGAAGTGGGGGATCCGAGCGCCGGCGCCGTAATTCTCTTTCTGGGAACCGCTCGAGATCATTCCGAAGGAAAACGGGGCATCACCCATCTCGAATACGAGGCATATCCGGAGCTGGTGGAGGAGAAAATCGCCGAGGTGGCGATCGAGGCTTGCGAACGATGGCCCCTGGTCCACCTCGCGGTCGAGCATCGCGTCGGAGACGTCACCGTGGGGCAACCCTCGGTGGCCGTTGCGGTTTCGGCCCCGCACCGAGATGACGCTTTCGCCGCGGGGCGCTATGTCATCGACGAGTTGAAGAAACGAGCACCGATTTGGAAAAAGGAGCATTGGCCGGGGGGCGGGGATTGGGTGCAAGGAGCTTGATTTTTTCGCTCTGACTTCTGCTATTTCACCAATTTACGGTCTATCGTCCGAACCTGTCCGAGGAGGATTTCAAGATGACAGCGGTGGCAGAACGAGGCGAAACCGAAGCTAGGCAAACCCGCGCCGTAACGCTTCCCTTGAAGGTCAAGGACTGGGCGTCGAGGACCCCGAAGGCAATAGCCATGCGGGAGAAGGACTATGGGATCTGGCAGGAGATCACCTGGAGCGACCTCTGGGAACAGGTCACCGCCGCAGCCCATGGGCTCTTGGCTCTCGGGGTGGAGCCGGGCGATCGGGTATCGATCCAATCAGAAGACCGACCCGAATGGGTGATCCTCGACGTCGCCACGGTCGCCGTTCGTGGGATAACGGTGGGCCTCTATCCCACCAATCCGGAATCGGAGGTCAAGTATTTGCTCTCCGACTCGGGCGCCAAGATCCACCTCGCCGAAGATCAGGAGCAAGCCGACAAAGTCGTTCCGATCCTTTCTGATTTGCCCAACATTCGGAAGATCATCCATGTCGAACCCCGCGGATTCCGGGATTGGCGCGGAGACGATCGCTTCATCTTTTGGGACGACTTCCTCGAGATGGGGCGGAAGCACCGTCAAGAGAATCCCGACATGCTCGAGGACCTCATGAGCGCGGCCGAGGCCGACGAAGTGATGACTCTCGTCTACACCTCGGGGACGACGGGGCCGCCCAAGGGAGCGATGCTCACCAACGCCAACTTCGATTTCTGTTTGAACACGCTGGTGTCGGCCACCGATCGACTCCCCGGCAACATCCTCCCTCATCCCGGCGACCAGATCCTCACCTACCTTCCGCTTTGTCACGTGGCGGAGCGGATCTTCTCGACCTGGACCTTGGCCGGCTACGGATCGGTCCTCAACTTTGCCGAGTCGATCGACACGGTCCAGCAAAACCTGCGGGAGATCCAACCGACATTGTTCTTCGCCGTCCCTCGCATCTGGGAGAAACTCCATGCCGGGATCCTCATCAAGGGAAAGGACGCCACCTTCTTCAAGCGGATCTGGTTCGGTGCAGGGCTGCGGCTGGCGCGGACGATCGGTCGGAGGAAGGTTGCCAACGGTGGAGAGCACACCTTGGGTACCCGTCTTCTGGCTGCGGTCGGCTATCCCCTGGTCTTCAGGCCTCTGTTGGAAAGGATCGGTCTTCGCCGGGTCCGCTGGTCGGCCTCGGGAGCTGCCCCGATTGCCCCGGAGGTGCTCGAGTTCTTCATCGGCATGGGGGTCCCGCTGTACGAGCTCTATGGGATGACCGAGAACTCGGCGGTCGCCACCTACAACCCGGTGGGAGGAATGAAGCTGGGCACGGTTGGGATCCCCTATCCGGGCACCGGGCTCCGCATCGATCCCGAGACGGGGGAGGTGCAAACCAAACACGACGGAGTCTTCAAGGGCTACTGGCAGCTCCCCGACAAAACCGCCGCCACCTTCACCGATGACGGCTGGCTGAAAACCGGCGATGTCGGTGAATGGGTCGATGGCACCCACGTGAAGATCGTCGATCGGATCAAGGACATCATCATTACCTCGGGCGGCAAAAACGTTGCGCCGTCGGAGATCGAGAACAAGCTCAAGACCTCGCCCTTCATCAAAGAAGCGATGGTCATCGGGGATCGCCGCAACTACCTGACCTGCCTGGTCGGGATCGAGCTCGACACCGTCGGTGACTGGGCCACGCGACGCGGCATTCCCTACACCACCTACCGCGATCTGTCAGAAAAGCCAGAGGTATTGGAGCTGGTCCAAAAGGTCATTGACGAGACGAACCAGGACTTCGCCCGGGTCGAGTCGATTCGCAAATTCCGCATGATCCCGAAAGAGCTCGATCACGAAGATGGGGAGCTCACCGCGACCCAGAAACTAAAGCGAAGCGCGATGGAGGGGATGTTCGCCGACCTGATCGACGACATGTACGGATCTCGTTCATGATGTCATTGGTAGCGGAAGGCAAGTTCGCCACCGGCTTAATGGACGACATGTACGGATCGCGCTCATGATGTCATTGGTATCGGAAGGCAAGTTCGCCACCGGCTCAATGGACGACATGTACGGATCGAGGTCATGACCTCGGGCGTGGTGATCGCCCAAATCGCCACCGGATTCGACAAGTTTCTCAACGCCCTCATCAACGGGATCGCGTTGGGGGCCGTCTACGCGCTCTTGGCGCTCGGCTTCGTCCTCATCTTCAAAGCCACTCAGGTCATCAATTTCGCCCACGGGGCTCTTGCCGCGGTGGGTGCCTTTCTCACCGCCTCTTTCGCCACGGTCCTCAACTTCCCCGGGAGGTTCCTGCCCGACATGCCCAACTGGGCCCAATGGAGCCTCTCGGCGCTGTTCGCGGTGCTGGCGGCGGCTGTGGTCGGGCTCTTCGTCGAGAGGATCTTCATTCGTCCCATGATCGGCGAGCCCCTCTTCTCGGTAGCGATCATCACCATCGGGGTCGACATCATCCTCCGCACCATCAATGACGATTTCGTCGGTCAGGGGGCTCGCACCCTGGGTGATCCCTGGGGGATTCAAGTGATCGGCGTCGGGAACCTCTTCATCAATCAGACCCAGATCGTGACCGTCGGGGCGGCGCTCCTTTGCTTTGGTCTCATAGCCTGGTTCCTTCGCAGCCGCATGGGGGTGGCGATGCGGGCGACGGCATTCGACCAGGAGGCTGCGCAGGCGCAGGGCATCAACGTCGGCAGAGTCTTCTCGATTTCATGGGCCATCGGTGCCGCACTGGCAGCAGTGGCAGGGATCTTCTCCTCCATGGCACCGCGGGCGGCCGGGGTAACCAACTTCACCGCTTTTGTGGTGTTTCGAGCCTTCCCGGCCCTGATCATCGGTGGGCTCGACTCGGTGATCGGCGCGGTGGTGGGCGGCTTCCTGGTGGGGATCGGCGAGGTGGTGATTGGAACCTACACCGCCGGCCTGTCGGGAGTTCTGGGCGTGGGCTTCGGTCTCATCGTGCCGTATCTGTTGATGCTGGTGTTCCTCTTCATCCGGCCCTACGGGCTCTTCGGCACCGAGGAAATCCGCCGCGTATGAGAGGGCGGCCACTCCTTTACACGTCGTACGAGGCCGATTCGGCGATGCTGCCTTCGGCCTCGAAGAAGCTGGCCATGGGCGTGCTGCTACTGGTGGCCTTCACTCTCCCGCTCCAGCTAATCCCCGGTCTTAAGTGGTTGGGATCTAACCCGTGGCTGGTCGTGCTTGGCCAGGCGCTCATCTTCGCCATCGGAGCTCTCGGCCTCAACATCCTCACCGGCCTCGCCGGCCAGGTTTCCCTGGGGCACGCTTTCTTTATGGGGATGGGGGCTTATACCGCCGCCATCCTCGGCGGAGAAACGGGCCGGGGCGTGGTCGGGTTCGGGCTTCCGATCTGGATCTGGCTCCCGGCGGCAGGGATCGTGGCGGCCCTGATCGGCATCCTCGTGGCGCCAACCGCGGTTCGGGTCCGGGGGCTCTATCTCGCCTTCGTCACCATCGCCTTGGTCTTCGTCGGCGACCACATTTTTCGCAACCTTCGCATTGTCTCGGGTGGGCCTGGAGTCGGACGCACCTGGCCCTCTCTCGAAGTGAAGCTCTGGAAGGAGGAAGAGCCGCTGCTGGCGGTGTCGACCGATGGGTCCTGGTTCGGAATCGATCTTTCGCGCCAGGCCAAGCAGTACATATTCCTGCTCGGATTGCTGATCGTTTTCGCCCTCTTCCACAAGAACATTGCCCGCACGAGGCTCGGACGGGCTTTTGCCGCCATCCGCGATCGGGACATCGCCGCCGAGATCATGGGAGTCGACGAAGTGAGCTATAAAGCCCTGGCCTTCGCCGTCTCTTCGTTCTTCGCCGGAGTCTCGGGCGCGCTGCTGGCCTCATTCTTCGGCAGCCGCACCCCCGAATCGTGGGATCTAGTTCTTTCGGTGACTTTTATCGCCATCATCCTC
>DATFFB010000173.1:0-4751 GCA_035250485.1 Acidimicrobiia bacterium | reverse complement strand
CCGGAGCCACGATCGAGATCGAGGAGGACGGTGGCTATGGCCTGGTTCGAATCGCATCCACCGATGGGGAGGCCCTGGCGGCGGCCAAGGAAAGAGTCAACGCCATCGTCTTTCCGCCTGAAGCTGAGCTCGGCAAGGAGTACGACGGCGAGGTCGTCAACATCACCAAGTTCGGGGCTTTCGTCAACATCCTGCCGGGGCGCGACGGCCTGCTCCATATCTCCAAGCTCGACGACACCCGCCGGGTGGATCGGGTCGAGGACTATCTCGAGCTGGGCCAGCGAGTGCCGGTGGTGCTCGAGGAGATCGATCGGCAGGGCAAGCTGGCCCTACGTCTGGTCAGTCCCCTCGAGCGCAAGGAAGGCGCTGGTTCCTCCGAGGCATCTGCCGAACGCCGGGATGATCGCCCCCGCCGCGACGACCGCGGTGGCGACAGACCCCGACGCGATGACCGTCCCCGCCGCGATGACCGGCCTCGCCGAGATGACCGCAGCGGGGATCGTGCTCGGGATCGCGGAGCCCAGGATCAGGCTGCCGAGGGTCGCCGCAAGGCCGTGTCCTTCGAGGACGTCTTCGAAGACCTGACCAAGAAGTAGTCAAGGATCCCCGGAGGGAATCTCCCGGGGATCCTTTATCGCCTTATCGGCTTGTACTTCACCCGGTGGGGCTGGAGGGCTTCCTCCCCGAGGTTGGTCTTGGCCCATTCCTCGTATTCGGTCCAGCTCCCTTCGAAGAAACGTACCTGCGAGTCGCCTTCGAAGGAGAGCAGGTGGGTGCAGATCCGGTCGAGGAACCAGCGATCGTGGGAGATGACCACCGCGCATCCAGGAAAGGCCAGTAGCGCTTCCTCCAGTGCCCGCAAGGTATCAACATCGAGGTCGTTGGAGGGTTCGTCGAGGAGGATGACGTTCCCACCCGTGCGCAGCATCTTTCCGAGGTGGACTCGATTCCGTTCGCCCCCTGAGAGGGTGCTCACCTTTTTCTGCTGATCGGATCCCTTGAAGTTAAGGGACGCCACATAGGCTCGGCTGTTGACTTCCCGGTTGCCGACCTTGATGAAATCGGTTCCTCCCGATACTTCCTGGAAGACGGTCTTGCTCGGATCGAGCGCATCGCGGCTCTGGTCGACATAGGCCAGCTCCACTGAAGGCCCGATTTCAAAGGAACCCGCGTCTGGTTGCTCAGCCCCGATGATCATCCGGAAAAGCGTCGTCTTTCCCGCTCCGTTGGGACCTACCACCCCGATGATTCCCGCCGGCGGGAGGGAGAACGACAGACCCTCGATTAGGAGGCGCTCGCCATAACCCTTGTCGACTCCATCGGCGTTGATCACCTTGTCGCCCAGCCGTTTGGTGAATGGAATCTCGATCTCCAGTCGGTCGCCCCGGTTCTCGGTGGCCTGCGCTTCTGCCACCAACTCTTCATACCGGGTGAGACGAGCTTTCCCTTTCGCTTGCCGGGCTCGCGGCGACATCCGCACCCACTCGAGCTCCCGTTGCAGCGTGCGCTGACGAGCCGATGCTTCCTTCTCTTCGTGGGCGAGGCGGGCCTGCTTCTGCTCGAGCCATCCCGAATAGTTGCCCTCGAATGGATAACCGCGCCCCTGATCGAGTTCGAGGATCCAGCCGGCAACGTTGTCGAGGAAGTATCGATCGTGGGTGATGGCGATGACGGTGCCGCTGTAGTCGGCGAGGAAATGTTCCAGCCAGGCGACCGATTCGGCATCGAGATGGTTGGTCGGCTCGTCCAGCAGAAGCAGGTCGGGGTGTGACAAGAGCAACCGGCAAAGTGCCACCCGGCGACGCTCTCCACCGGACAGGGTCGACACCCCAGCCTCCCCTGGTGGGAGGCGAAGGGCGTCCATGGCGATCTCTACCTGGCGATCGAGGTCCCAGGCCGAGGCTGCCTCGATCTTCTTCTCCAAGACCTCCTGGCGAGCACCGAGCTTCTCATAGTCGGCCTCGGGATCGGCCCACCCCGCCAGAACCTCCTGGTACTCATCGAGCAGAGCCTTGGTTGGCTCAACTCCCGCCATGACGTTGCCGAGGACGGTCTTCGAGTCGTCGAGTTGCGGCTCCTGCTCCAGCAGCCCGACCGAGAAGCCCTCGCCCAATCGAGCTTCGCCGACATAGCCGTCGTCCCTCCCGGCCATGATGCGGAGCAATGACGACTTGCCGGACCCATTCGGTCCGATCACCCCGATCTTGGCACCGTAGAAGAAGCTCAAGCTGATGTCCCGCAGCACGTCCCGATCGGGTGGGTAGTGCCGGCTTACCCGGTACATGGAATAGATGAATTCGGCCACGGCGGGAGCGGAGGGTACAGCAGGCGGTTTTGACCTTGGGATCGGGAAAACCGCGTTTAGCATTGAGTTACAGGGTGTGGGTGGCGGAAAGTAGGAGCGGTTGTGAATACGGACCTCACCGGCACCGTCCGGATGGCTGGCGAGACCCAGACAGGCATCCGGGTCGAGATCCATCTCGATCGTGAGACGATGAGCCTGGTATCCCCGCACGGCATGCTCGGGACCTGGCCGCTCTCAGGGATAGGCATTGCCTCGCGAGCGGATGGTTTCCACCTCAAGGTCGAAGGCGAAGAACTAGTCCTCTCCACGAGTAACGACGTGGCCTTTGCATTGGCGGTGGGAATTCGTTCCACAACCTCGCCGCGGCTCAACCGCCAGCTGGCTCATGCCCGCGACGGTGGCATGGACATCGAAGAACGCCTGACTCCTCCTACCCCCGAGATCAGGATCTTCGCTCCCGAAGCCCAACTTCCTGCTCCCAATATGGCTCCGCTGGCAATCACCATGATGGCCGCGGCCGGTGGTCTTGTGTTGGCAGCCATTCAGGCCCTGACGGCCGACTCGAGCCTGCGGGTTTTCGGCGCGATTCCTATCTGGCCCTTCTGGCTCTTAGCCGCGATCGGCTTGGGGATGGGCGGAGTTGCCCTCCTCAATCGAATGCCACACGGTCGCAAGTTGGTGGCCGTTGGCTCATTGATCGGCCTGGTGGGGCTCGGGGGGTCGCTTTTGTCGATTGGTTCGCCGACGTTCTCGTGGCTGGGCGACGGGGTTTTCCTCGGAGGGGTGGGGACGATCCTCGCCCTGTTGTTGTGGGGCGTCGATCTCTTGAATCAAGCTGAGTAGAAACGCCTCGCTGATCGCTCGGTTAACCTAGATCGACCCGGTCTGGTCAATGTGAGAAAGCGGCACCTCAGTGCCGCTTTTGAATGTTGACCGAGCCATTCCATGCCCGATCTAGGAGGGAAAGACCCGAATGAGCACTGTCCTGGCCGCGGAAGGTGGCTATCAGGAGTTTGTCCTCGGTGGCGCCGAGTGGACCTGGCTGATCGTTTCGGCCATTACTGCCGTTATCGCCCTCATCGTCGGCTTTCTGCTCTCCCAAGGCGTCATCAGGGCTGACCAGGGAACAGCCAAGATGAGAGAGATCGCGGCGGCGATCCAGGAAGGAGCGATGGCCTACCTGCGCCGCCAGTTCAAGACGATTCTCGTCATCCTCATTCCGCTGGCGCTGGTGGTGTTTTTCACCTCCACGGAAGTGCTGCGACCGGATGGAAGCGAGGCTTTGTCATTCACTGAATCAGGCGCTTTCCGCACAGGGGCGTTTCTCATCGGATGCGTGATGTCGGGCCTCACCGGTTTCATCGGTATGGGATTGGCGGTGAGAGGAAACGTCCGCACCGCCGCGGCAGCCCGGAACGGCACCCTGGCCGATGCCCTCAAGATCGCCTTCCGCACCGGGGGAGTGGCGGGGATGTTTACGGTCGGCCTGGGGTTGCTCGGAGCGACATTGATCATCATTGTCTTTCAGAACACCTCCTCGGCGATCCTGATCGGCTTCGGCTTTGGTGGGTCGCTCCTGGCGTTGTTCCTGCGGGTGGGTGGCGGGATCTTCACCAAGGCCGCGGATGTCGGCGCCGACCTGGTTGGCAAGATCGAGCAGGGCATTCCCGAGGATGATCCCCGCAACCCCGCCACGATCGCTGACAACGTCGGCGACAACGTCGGGGACTGTGCGGGCATGGCTTCCGACCTGTTCGAGAGCTACGAAGTTACGCTGGTCGCCTCGATCATTCTCGGCGTGGCGGCTTTCAACTCGATCGGGGCCAATCCCGCCCTCGGGTTGGTCTTCCCGGTGATCGCCCGGGCCATCGGTGTCCTCGCATCGATCGCGGGAGTCTTCGCCGTTCGTGCGACACCACGCGACAAGACCGCGATGGCCCCGATCAACCGGGGCTTTTTGACGGCGGGCGTGCTCACCGTGATCGGCACTTTCTTCGTCTCGATGTTCTATGTCGGAAATTCGAATGGGAACGAGGGCTGGAAGGTATTTGCGGCGGTGGTTGCCGGCCTCATCCTCGCCCAAATCGCTTCTCGCCTCACGGAGTACTTCACGTCGACGGAGGAGAAGCCGGTTCAGGAGATCGCCGACGCCACTCGCACCGGCCCTGCTACCACCATTCTCTCCGGCGTCTCGACCGGCCTCGAGTCATCGGTGTGGGCGATCATCGCCATCGCCGGAGCGATCGGTGTCGCTGTGTTGCTGGGCGGCGACAACCTCCAGTTTGCCCTTTACCTGGTGGCGCTCTGTGGGATGGGGATGCTGGCCACAACCGGCGTGGTCGTCTCCGAGGACACCTTCGGGCCCGTCGCTGACAACGCCGCCGGGATTGCGGAGATGTCGGGGGAGTTCCATGGTGATGCGCAGAAGACAATGGTGAGCCTTGAC
>DATFFB010000172.1:0-2392 GCA_035250485.1 Acidimicrobiia bacterium | reverse complement strand
CTCGAGCTTTCGGGATATGGCGAGCGATGAGCTGCGGCCTTACATCGACCGGTACTACCGCGGCTCCACCGGCTCGGCTCACGATCGCATCAAGCTTTTCAAGCTGCTGTGGGATGCGGTGGGAAGCGAGTTCGGCTCCCGCCACACGCTCTACGAGCGCAACTACGGGGGCAGCCCCGAGCTCGTCCGCCTCAACGTCCTCCAATTTGCCCGCGAGCGCGGCCGCCTCGAAGAGATGAAGGCGCTCGTGGCGGCCTGCATGGCCGAGTACGACCTCGATGGCTGGACCGATGGGCCCTGGATCTCGACATGATCGAGATCAGACACGATGCCAGCATCTATCGGGTCGAGGGGGGATGGTTCACGGCCCGTTGGCACTTCTCCTTCGACCACTATCGGGATCCCGACAACGATGGCTTCGGGGCGATGCGAGTCTTCAACGATGATCGGTTGATCCCGGGAGCGGTCTGGCCCCTCCACCCGCACCGTGACGTCGAGGGCATCACGTATGTAGTCGAGGGTCTGTTTGGTCACGAGGACAATGTCGGTGGGCCGTTTGGTCCGTTGCCAGCCGGTTCGGTCCAGGTGATGTCGCTCGGCTCAGGAGCGCTGCACTCAGAGCGCAACGCCTCGGCCGACGAGCCGATGCGGTTCATCCAGATCTGGATCCTTCCTGACACTCCTGACCTTCCGCCGGGAGTGGAACAGAAGGTCTTTACCAAGCAGGACCGCAAAAACCGATTACTAGCCGTGGTCTCACCGCAGGGCGGGCCGACAGCCCGGGTCCACCAGGACGCCTCGGTCTTTGTCTCCGCACTCGAGGAGCACGCAGAGGTCATCCACCACACCGAGAGCGGGCGGGGCGTCTATCTCTATCTGATCGACGGTCGGGGACGACTCAACGGTCGATCGATGGGTAGCGGCGATGCTGCCAAGGTGACCGGCCCCGAGGCGATGACATTCGCCGCCGAAGACCCGAGCGAGATCATCCTGGTCGACGTCCCCCTTCGGTTCGAAGCAGTGGGAGTGTGGAGGGGCCGCTAGAGACGAACCCAGGGTTGCCAATCCGGTTTTTGCCGGATAACGGCCCAAAGAATGCGCGGGGGTACTCGTTCTAAAATCGATCGAGGCTAGACATAGAAGCGTCGGTTCTGTATCGTCAACAGCCAAACGTTTTAGAAAGGTGGATGTGGATCGAGTCGGTGACGACCTGGAAGTAGTGGCGACGCTGGGTGAGCCCCTGCGCCGAGCGTTGTATGAGTTTGTGCTTTCTGCGGCGGGCCCGGTGAGCCGCGACGAAGCCGCCGCCGCCGTCGATGTTTCCCGGCAGGTGGCCGCCTATCACCTGGACCGGATGGCCGACGACGGATTGTTGGACGTCGAATTCCGTCGTCTCGGGGGCCGGGCTGGCCCGGGAGCGGGAAGGCCCGCCAAGCTCTACCGGCGTTCCGAGGAGAGCTATGACGTCTCGATTCCTCCCCGGCGTTACGAACTGGCGGCGCGGATCCTGCTCGACGCGGCCCGAGACAGTGGGCTCGAGGAGCGGGCAATGTCGCAGGCGGCCCATCGGGCCGGGGTCGAGATCGGCAAGAAGGGCCTCGACACCGCTTTGCGCGAGACCGGCTACGAGCCCGCCCAGGAGGACGGGGAGATTCGGTTTCGCAATTGCCCGTTTCATGTCCTCCGCGAGCAGGATCGGAACGCAACCTGTGGGCTCAATCTTGCTCTGGTGGAGGGAATGGTGGAGGGCTCGAACACCGAGATGTCGGCCGTTCTGGCCCCCGAGGACGGTTACTGCTGCGTCCGTCTCCGTTCTTCCTGACTGAGGAGACCACGGGCCCCAGCGTTGCGGCCCGACACGGCACGGCAAGCAGAGGTATTTCCACTCTAAAAATAAACATGATTTGCTTTACAGATAGCGGGCTTCTAAAGTCAAACGATCTCATATATAGAGACTGCAGACGGCAGCCTCGAGATCGAACAAAGGAGCACCATGAGACACCATCGGTTGGGAATCCTCGCCGTCGCCATGATTCTCGCCGCCTGTTCTGCGGGAACCGGCCTGACCCCGACGACCACCACCCTCGAGCAACCAGCGACCACAGCCACTGAGGCGGAGCCGTCGACGACCGTGCCGGCGACTTCGACGACGGCAGCGGCTGCGACAGTCGATCCTGTCGCGTTCGGTCAGGCAATGCGCGATCTCTGGACCGATCATGTCGCCTGGACCCGTCTCTTCATCGTCAGTGCAGTGGCTGGTCTTCCCGACACCGAAGCCACCGCCGATCGCTTGCTCCGAAATCAGGCTGACATTGGCGCGGCTGTTGCCGGGTTCTACGGGGACGAGGCCGGTGAGGCACTGACCGCGCTGTTGCGCGATCACATCCTCATC
>DATFFB010000171.1:0-16822 GCA_035250485.1 Acidimicrobiia bacterium | reverse complement strand
GTTCTGATCGGAGTCGGGGTCGACAACAAGGCGGTCACCCATCGCCTCATCACCGCGGGCGGTGGATTCAGCGTCAACCTGTGGTCACCGGATGACACCAAGGTATTCGTTAAGTTCTCCAAGCCAGCGGTATCCGAGAACGGCACCCTCAACGGGAGGGCGGTGCGCACCGCAATCACCGGTGCTCCCGTCTTCGAGGAGGCAGTGGCTTGGATGGACTGCGCGGTCCGCCAGGCGATTGACCTCGGGACCCACACTCTTTTCATCGGGGAAGTGGTCGGTGCCGAGGTGAACGCTCCCGATAGCCGAGCGGCGGCGATATCGGACACGCGGATGAAGTACGGCGGGGTCAAGCGGGGCGGCCATTAGTTCGTCCGCCCGGCGCAGGTAACGTCGAATTCGATGGAAGTACGTCTGGACGGAAAGGTGGCGGTCGTGACCGGCGGCAGCCGGGGCATCGGTCAAGCCACTGCCGCCTTGATGCTGGCCTCGGGTGCCGAAGGAGTCGTCATCACCAGCCGCAAACCCGACAACCTGGAGCAGGCGAGAAAAGAGCTCGTGGAGACGGGAGCCGAGCCCGATCGGCTAGAGGCAATGACGGCCCGGGCCGACGACCCAGAGGACGCCCGCCGGACGATCGGGGCCACCATCGACCGCTTCGGATCATGCGACATCCTCGTCAACAACGCCGGCACGAATCCCGCACCGGGGCCATTAGTTACGGTGGACCTTGGAGCCTTGGACAAGACCTGGGCGGTGAACCAGCGGGGACCATTGCTCTGGTGCCAGCAAGCGGTTACCCAGTGGATGGCCGACCATGGGGGGGCAATCGTGAATGTCAGTTCGGTGGGTGGCCTACGGCCGGCGCCCATCCTCGGCGCCTACAACATCTCCAAGGCTGCGCTCGCCCATTTCACTCATCAGCTGGCGATGGAACTGGCACCGGTGGTGCGGGTGAACGCGGTGGCCCCGGGAGTAGTCAAGACCCGCTTGGCCGGATCTCTCTGGGAGGGAAGAGAAGAAGAAGCGAGCAAGGGGCACCCCCTCGGCCGTTTGGGCGAGCCCGACGACATCGCCCGGGCGATCGTCTTCCTGGCCTCCGATGCCGCCAGCTGGATCACCGGTGTCGTCCTCCCGGTTGATGGCGGCGTGTTGGGCGCCTCCGGGAGCGCCATCTCGTGACCCATCCTCGCCCCGATCCCGAGCTGGCCCTGGCTTACCTTGACGGGCGGCGTGATCCCGGTCCGCTCTTTACCGAGGCCCGGCGTCTCCGCGACGAGGGGAAAGGAAAGACGGTCACCTACAGCCGCAAGGTCTTCATACCGCTAACGACCCTCTGTCGGGACCGCTGTACCTACTGCACCTTCGCCCAGCCGCCCGGGGGCGGAGGTATGTACCTGACTCCCGAGGAGGTGTTGGCGGTAGCCCGCGCTGGCAGCCGCCACGGATGCACGGAGGCTCTGTTCACGCTCGGCGATCGCCCCGAGGATCGCTGGCCTCAGGCCCGCGAGTTCCTCGACTCGGTGGGAGCAGACACCACCCTCGATTACGTGGTGGCGATGAACAGGTTGGTCCTAGAGGAGACCGGGCTCTTCCCTCATGCCAATCCCGGTTTGATGTCGTTGACCGAGATGGCCGCGCTCCGGCCCTTCAATCCCTCGATGGGACTGATGCTTGAGAACGTCTCGAGGCGATTGCTGGAACCGGGGATGCCTCATTTCGATTGTCCCGACAAAGACCCCGACTTGCGCATGGAGACGATTGCCAACTCGGGCCGGCTATCCGTTCCGTTCACGACCGGACTATTGATCGGGATAGGCGAGAACAACCGTGAAATCGTCGATTCCATCGTGGCCCTCCAGCGCGCCAGCTCCACCTGGGAATCGATCCAGGAGGTGATAGTCCAGAACTTTCGTGCCAAGGCCAATACTCCGATGAGGCGCCACTCCGAGCCTCTCCCGACTTGGTTTGCAATCGTCGTTGCCGTCGCCCGCTGGTTTTTGGGGCCAACTATGAACGTCCAGGTTCCCCCCAATCTCACCGAGCACTTCGAGCTGTATCTCGACGCCGGGATCAACGACTGGGGAGGAGTGAGCCCGCTCACGATCGACTGGGTCAACCCCGAGCAGCCCTGGCCACATCTGGATGAACTGGCGGCCCGAACTAGCGCAGCCGGATTTCACCTCGCCCCCCGCCTCCCCGTTTACCCCGAATTCATCTCCCCGCGATGGATCGATCCCGGGTTGTTGCCCCGGGTTCGGGAAGCAGCCACAGAGCTCGGCCACCTCGCCGGAGCTGTGGCATGAACATCACTTTTGTCCGCCTCCGTCCTGCCCGAGCGATGACTCCCGCGGCCGCCGAGTCGCGGCGTCGGGAAGGAACGACGGTGGTCGAGCTGGCGGGAGCAGACGGGGCGGCTATAACCGCCTCCCTGGGAGGCGGGCTTCTCCCGGTGACGATCGGGCATGCCGGTCCTGAGGGCGCCGCCTGGGTACTCCCAGCTGGGACCGGTGCTGAACACGAGCCCGGCTGGAGAATCACCATCGATGCCGGCACCGCCTCCTTCGAGTCGATTCTCGACGACGTCGCCCGCGTTCAACCCGCGTTTCTTCGCTGCGGAAGGGGCCGTGTGTCTGAGCTCTCGAGGATCAACTCGCTTCCCGGTATCGAGAGCGTTGTCTCGGTCTTCGTTGACGACATCGAGTCGGCGGCGGCGGCGGTTGGCGCCGGGGCAGGCGATTTGCTGCTGCGGGACTGGGATGGAGAACGAATCGGCGATCTTCGCGATGCCCTTTTCCCCCACCAGCTGTTGGAGCGAAGCGCTTTCTCACCCCATCGGCCGATAGACGAAATGCGAGCCCAACTCCCTGCATCGGTTTTTACGGTTTGGCTGGGCCAGGTCGATGGGGGCGGGGTGGTCCGGCCCCGTTGGGAATGGGCTCCCGGCAAGGCCCTGCCCGCCCCGGTCCCGCCCGCCAGGCTCTCGGCGCAATGGATGGATGCCGCGTGGGTGAGTGAGCCGGCAGCGCCAGAATTGAGCAAGGCCGGGGAGCTGCGCCCCATCCTCGAGCGCTCGCTCACCGGGACCTCTCCCACTCGGAACGAAGTCGAGGCTCTCTTCGGCGCCCGAGGCGATCAGGTCGACGCCGTTGCTTACGTCGCCGACGAATTGCGTCGCCTCCAGGTGGGGGACACCGTCACCTACGTGATCAATCGCAATATCAACTACACCAATCAGTGCTATTTCCGGTGCGGCTTCTGCGCCTTCTCGAAGGGCCCTCGCAGTCTCAACCTGCGCGAGGAGCCCTACCTCATTCCGGTCGAGGGGATCGTCGGATTGGCGGTCGAGGCCGCAGAACGGGGAGCCACCGAAGTCACCCTGCAAGGAGGGATCCATCCCCAGTTCACGGGTGACTTTTACGCCGAGATCGTGGAGTCGATCAAGGCCCGCCTCCCGGAGATGCACATTCACGGCTTTACCCCCCTCGAGATCTGGCAGGGCGCCGAGACCCTCGGTGTGTCCGTCCGCAGCTTCCTCGAGAGGCTGGCCGCGGCCGGTCTCGGCAGCTTGCCGGGGACCGCGGCGGAAGTGCTCGACGATTCGGTTCGACGCTTCCTGTGTCCGGACAAGATCCGCACCGCCCAGTGGGCGGAAGTGATGCTCACCGCCCACGAGCTCGGGCTCCGGGCCACCGCCACCCTCATGTTCGGCCATATCGATCACCCCGCCGCCTGGGCCAACCACCTCGAGGTCATCCGTCAGATCCAGCGCCAGACCGGCGGCTTCACCGAATTCGTCCCTCTGCCCTTCGTTCATATGGGGGCGCCCATCTTCCTCCGCGGTCTTTCCCGGCCCGGCCCCACCTGGGACGAGGTGGTTCTGGTCCACGCGGTCTCCCGCATCGCCTTCGCGGATCTGATTCCCAATATCCAGGCCTCCTGGGTGAAGCTTGGACTCGATGGAGGTGCCCGCCTGCTCGATGCCGGATGCAACGACCTCGGCGGCACGCTCATGGGCGAGATCATCACCCGTTCGGCGGGGGCGGCTCACGGCCAGGAGGTGAGCCCCGAGGAGTTCGTGGAAACGATCAAGACGGCGGGCCGCCGCCCGGCTCGGCGCAGCACTACCTATCAGATCCTCGAAGAAGCGGAGCTCGACTAAACGTAGGCGAACGGATATCCGGGTCGTCCACTCGCCAACCAATCGGCGAGGGCATCGAGAGTGGACACGTCGGTGCCCAGGGACTTGGCCAGGTGATAGCGGTGATTGAGCACGTCGCAATAGGCCTGAATTGGATCCGCAACTCCGTCGAGGGCCGTAAGCGTCGACATCATCGGTTCGAACTCGGTCGCCCGCCAGCGAGTGGCCAGCGTCGATTTGGTGACGGCGCTGTCGGAGTGGCGAGCCGAGAAGTAGTGGACATCGGCGAGGATCGCCTTGGCCTGATTCTCGAGGGCGTCGATTCCCGTGAGGGCCTTGAGCCGGTTGGTGTGGAAGTTGCGATTCCCGACCCTGACCTTGATGATCATCTCCGAGGTGTCATCGAGGGATGGCAGCAGATCGACCTCCTCGACGTCGAAGCCGAGCCGGTTCAATCGCTCGACTCTCTCGGTGACGCGAAATCGCTCGTCGACTCTGATTCTCGTCGTCTGGCCAAGCTCTGCCCAGAGATTCTCATAGCGCAAGGCGATGTCATAGCCAAGCTCGAGGTCCGCTCGATCCAGATCGGCTCCCGCCTCGGCGGCAATGTCGGCCATCCCTCCGGCCACGTTCTCGACCATGATCTCGAGGTCCTCGGTCCTCTGCCCGTCGGTGAGGTCCTCCTCGTACATGCGAGCTGTTTCGGCATCGACCATGACCGTTTCTATCGCCTCCGCGTCGAACCGGTAGAGCACATTGGAGAGGCTGCAGTCACCCCAGAAGCACCCCGCCAGATGCAACTCGACCAAGAGGCCCGCGAACGCGTCGAGCAGTTGACTGCGTCGGGCACCGAAGCCGGGGCCGGCCAGCATCTCCCGATAAGAAAATGAGAAGGGTTCGTACGCGGTGATCAGAGCCGCCGAGTGCTCCGCCGTACGGTCAGGAGCACGGTTGTCGACGATGCCGACCGCGTGCACAGCTGGTGCGCCCACCGCCTCGAGCGATCGCAGCACCGAGTAATCGTTGTGGGCCAGTGCGGTGGAGAGTTCCTTTACGACGTAAGTGCCTTCCGGGAAGGACAGGAATCGGACCTCGTGGCGGCTGATTCCCTTGGGAAGGTCGAGGAGGATCGGAAGTTCCCAATCCGCAATCGAGGATGACCAGGGGAGGTCGAGGAAAAGGGGATGGCCCGGGCGGATCGTGAGTTGGGGGGCCACCGATACATTCTGTGGCGCGAGGGCCGGTGGTGGCAAGCGAGGCGGACCAGGGTTGGTCGGTTCAGGCGATGGGTACCGGGTTCCGGATGAACCTCCACCTGTCGATGCTCGGGGCATGACGCAAGAAAAACAAGTCACGGACGAGAACGGGCTCCAGGCCTGGCTCTATGACGTCAGCGGCGACGACGCCCCGGTCAGGCTGAGTGATGTCGATCTAGCGGATCTGAACGACAACCAAATCGTCTGGGTCGACGTCGACCTGCGAACCACCAAGGACATCGATTCCCTCCTGAAGCCGTTAGGAATCGAGCATCTGGTCCGGGACATCGACCCCAGCATCCGGCGGCCGAGCCTGAATGCCCATGAGTCCTTTGCGCAGCTCAACGTGATCGCCGCCCAGGAACACCTCTCCGATTTCGTCCCTGTGGCATTGCATTGTTTCGTCGGCAACAACTGGATCGCAACGGTGCATCACGGCGAGCTGAATCTTGTCGAGTCATTCAATGAGCCGCTCGCGAACGACAGCCGGCTCGGCGGGCTCGATTCCGCCGCCTTTCTTGCCATGGTGCTCGATTGGCACCTGAACAGCTATCTCCGAGCCATCGAAGCCGTGCAAACCGGGATCGACGAAGTCGACGAGTTGCTGCTCAAGCGGCGGTCCGACGAGGCCGGTCTTCTCCACCGACTACTGGAGCTGCGGAGACAAATCACGAGACTGCGAGGAGCGTTAAGCCCCCTTCGCGACGTCATCGGTCCATTGAGCAACCCTCATTCCGACCTGCTCTTCTCTACGAAGGCGGCTCCCGACTTTGAGCGTTTGTTGCAACGCCTGGAGCACGCGCTGGAAGAGGTGAACACCAGCCGGGAAATGATCGCCGTCTCGTTTGACATCCACATGACGAAGGTGTCGCAAAACACGAATGACATCATGAAACGGCTCACTCTCGCTTCCGTGCTGTTGCTGCCGGCAGTGCTTCTCGCCGGGGTCATGGGCATGAATTTCAAGATCCCCTGGTTTGAAGAGCCCGCGAATTTCTGGGTCACCGTATTCGCGATGGGTTTCCTCGCCCTTTGCACCCTCGTATACGCGCGGGTTCGGAAGTGGCTCTGACTGGTTGCGATCAGCCTCGATAGGCAAGGCCCTGAGGCGCTGGCACGAAACCCCACTCCGTCAGGGCGGAGCCAAACGGCGCCGATTGTGCAGGATGATCGTCGATGCGTTCGATCCGCATCCGCCGCTGTCTCCCTGCAATCGCCGCCACTTCGCGGGCGATTTCGCCGTAGGAATCCATGCCATCGGCCAGCAACGCGAGTCGGCGGCCGCCACGATCGAGGTAGGCAAGAAGTTTGCCATCGCCCAGGACCACATAGGCTCCCGCCGCCCGCTGGAAGCGAACCTCCCGCTCGGGCCAAGGAAGCGCAGCCCCGTAGGGATTGGCCGGGTCGGTGGCTGCCAGGCCGAGGACCGAGGATCGATCGTTTCCGCGGAGGCGGTCAACCGCTCCCGGCAGGGCGAACTGAGCGCCCCCCAGACCTTCGATGAAATAACCCCTTCGCACTTTGCCGATCTCCTCCATCTTGGAGAGAACCGGATAAAGGCGCGTATAGCCCCCGGGAATGCCTTCGGAAGCGACGTGAGCCCGGGTGAGGACTCCGTAGCGGTTGAGAAGAACATTGGCCCAAGTGGTGGCGGCGGCGGTGGGGTCGGGCTCGGCGAGCGGCAGAAGTGACCAACGGCCGCCGGCATGGGCGGGAAAGGACGAGGCCAGGGGTCGGCGGCCCGGCGCTCGCCGCCCGCCTCGACTTTGCACGTAAGCGCGGACCGGCGCCAGGCTGTCATTGGTGACCCGTCCTGCCCACACCAGGTCCCAGAGATCCTCGAGCAACTCGTCGGGTGGACTGCCCACCGACTGAAAGATGTCGTAAAAGAAGGAGGCGCCGTTGCTTCCCAGGAAGCTGAGGAGAGCGTCATGAGCGCGGTCTTCGGGCAAGCTCGCCTCAACCGGAAACCAGAGTTGGCCGTAGTCCTGGCGCCGATACATCGCCAGCTTCCCGTCACGTCCTCCCAGGGTGCCTCGCCCTGCCCATAGAACCTCGCCGTCCCTCAAAAGGCGGTCGAGGAGGGCCGGAGCCTCGGCCACCCGGGCCGCGAGGATCTCCCGCTCCCACACCGAAGCCGCGGCCTCATATCCCTGAAGTTGAGTCACAACGTCGGCGAGGACGTCGATTCGAGCCGGCCTTCTATTGCCTGCTCCCTGCCAGTCCGGCGTGAACCTGCCGAGAGACGTCGGTTCGGTCGGCTCGATCTCGTGTCGAAGCACGGCCAGAGACCGGCGTTTGATTCGTCGCAGCACCTCGGCGTCGACCCATCCTTCGCCGTGATGAAACGATCCTTTGAGAACCCTTCCTTGCTCGGCCAAGAGACGCAGCGAGCTCTCCACGACTGCCGTGGGCAGACCGAGAGCGGAAGCGACCTGCGCGGGCTGGAAAGGCCCGTGAGTACGGGCGTAGCGGCCGACCAGATCGCCCAATGGATCTGGCACCGGTTGCAGAAATGCTGCCGGGGTTCCCGGAGGCGGAGGAATGCCGAGTCCGTCGCGCAACCGGGAAATATCCTCGGAGGCGGCGTAGCTCTGCCGTTCGGCGACGCGGACCGCCACCATCTTCCCCGCTCGCAGCAACTCCTCGAATGACGCCGAGAAATCCGACAGATCGCTTCGCACTTCGATGTCGTCCTTGCTCAGAGGACCGAGGTCGCGGAGGAGATCGACCACTCCATCCGAGCTCGTTGCCCGCCTTTCGGGAGTGAGGTGTTGGAGCTCGAGCTCGACCATCGCCACCACGTCCGCCGAGATCAGATCGGCCAGCTCCCCTTCACCGAGAAGACTGGCTAGGAGGTTGCGGTCGAGAGTGAGGGCCGTTGCCCTCCGTTCGGCGAGTGGGGTGTCGGCCTCGTAAAGAAATGCGGCGACAAAGGCGAAGAGGAGCGAGGAGGCAAAGGGCGAGGGATGGGTGGTCTCAACCTCGACCATCCGCAGCTTGCGCGACCGCAGATCCGAGAGGACCTCGGTGAGGGCCGGCAGGTCGAAGTCCTGGGTGAGAATCTCGCGATAAGTCTCGAGCATGATCGGGAACGAGCCGAACTGACGGGCCACCGAGAGAAGGTCGGCCGCTCGCCGGCGCTGTTGCCACAACGGCGTGCGACTGCCCGGCCGCCGCCGCGGGAGAAGCAACGCCCGCCCCGCCGCCTCGCGAAACCGGGCTCCAAACAACGCCGTGTCGGCCAGATGATCCTCGAGCAGCTCTCGCACTTCTTCGGGTTCGAGCGTCAGGTCCGCCAAACCGGGAACCTCGTCTGTGTCGGGGAAGCGGAAGGCGATTCCATCGTCAGCCCAGATCACGTCCACGTCGGTTCCGAATCGGCCGCGCAATTTTTGCGTGAGTGCCATCGCCCAAGGAGCATGGATGCGAGCGCCGAGAGGGGAGAGCAACGCCACCCGCCAGTCGCCAATCTCATCTCGAAAACGCTCGAGCACCAGCGTCTGATCGGTGGGGAGAACGCCGGTGGCTTCCTTTTCCTCGGCCAGGTAGGCAGCGAGATTGTGGGCGGCGAGTTCGTCGAGGTTGTAGTCGGCCATGAGCGGTCCGCTCGGGTCGGGGAGCCGGCCCATTTCGCGGACGAAGCGGCCGATACGACGCCCGGTAGCAAGCGACCGTCCCTGCACATCGCCCTTCCAGAACGGAAGCCGGGCACCGGCGGCGCCGGGGTCGGGAACGACCTCCACTCGCTCGGGGCCGATATCCGAAACGCGCCAGGTGCTGGCGCCGAGAACGATGGCATCGCCCACCCGCGATTCGTAGACCATCTCCTCGTCAAGCTCGCCTACCCGGCTCCCGTCGGGGAGAACAACTCGAAAGAGCCCCCGATCGGGAATCGTTCCGGCGTTGGCAACCACCAACTGACGCGCTCCTGGCCGGGGAGTGATGGTGCCATCGGTGCGGTCCCAGTTCACCCTTGCTCGCAACTCGGCGAAGAGATCGGACGGATATCGGCCCGCCAGCATGTCCAGGGTGGTGTCGAAGACGGTCCGCGCGAGCGTTGCGAAGGGGCGAGCCCGCCGCACCAGGTCATAAAGCTCGTCTGCCGTGCGAGGCTCCGTTACCACTGCCGCCACCAGCTGCTGGCTGAGGACGTCGAGGGGATTTCGGGGGATGACGGTCTCTTCGATGTCGCCTTCCAGCATCTGGCGGGCGATGACCACCGAGGTGAGGAGATCGCCACGGTATTTGGGGAGAATCCGGGCACGGCTTTCGCCCCCGACGTGGTGACCGGATCGACCAACCCTCTGGAGGCCGGACGCCACCGACACCGGAGCCTCGACCTGGATCACCAGATCCACCGCCCCCATATCGATCCCGAGTTCGAGACTGGAGGTGGCAACTACCGCTCTCAATTCGCCTCTCTTGAGAGACTCCTCGATCAGGATTCTTTGCTCGCGCGAGACGGAGCCGTGGTGGGCACGGGAGATCTCCTCGCCCGCGAGCTCATTGATCTGCGCACAGATCCGCTCCGCCAGTCGGCGGGAATTGGCGAAGACGATCGTCGACCGATGTTTCTGGATCAGATCCAGGATCTCGGGATAGATGGCCGGCCAAATAGAAGGAGTGCGGGGAGCATCGGGATCGAGCGGATCGATTGGGGCCGGGGCGCTCATGTCTTCGACCGGAACGATCACCTCGAGGTCCAGAGGACGGGGCGCGGGGGCGTCGGCGATCTCAACCGGTCGAGCCTGGTAGTCGTCGCCAACCACAGTGCCCCCGCCCAGGAACTCGGAGATCGTCTCCAACGGTCGCTGAGTCGCCGAGAGCCCGATCCGCTGCGGGGACACTTCGGTGAGCTCCTCCAATCGCTCGAGCGAGATGGCGAGGTGTGCGCCCCTCTTTTGGGAAGCTACCGCGTGGACCTCATCGACTATCACCCACCGCACCGACGCCAGGACCTTCCGAGCCTCGGAGGTGAGCAGGAGAAACAGCGACTCGGGAGTCGTGATGAGGATGTCGGGAGGATGCCGGAGCATGCGTTGGCGATCAGCTGCTGGCGTGTCGCCCGTGCGAATGAAGGTGGCCAGTTCCGGAAGTGGGTCGCGTTCGAGACGGGTAGCCGCGTGCCGGATCCCGGCCAGGGGAGCCCGGAGGTTACGGTCGACGTCGTAGGCCAGGGCTTTCATGGGGGAGATGTACAGAACCCGGCAGCGCGCTTGGGGCGGAGGGACTGGCTCGTGCAGAAGCCGATCGAGTACCCAGAGAAAAGCGGCCAGGGTCTTGCCACTCCCGGTGGGGGCATGGATCAGGGTGTGAGAGCCGGCGGCAATGTGCCGCCAGCCTTTTTCCTGGGCCAAAGTCGGCGCCGGGAAGGAGGCCCGAAACCAGGCGGCGGTGGGTGGGTGGAAGTGGTTGAGGGGATCCACGTCCTCACCCTATTCGGGGTGAGGGACAGGATTTTTCAGGCGGTGGGAGCCTTCACGCGGGTGGGGCGGGTCAGCCGCTTGAAGACCCGGGCCCGCTCCTTGGATCCGTCCCCGGGCTGGGAGGTGGGGATGCCATCGCGCTCGATGACGGTCATGAAGGCCTCGACCACGCCGGGGTCGAATTGGGTGCCTGAATTGTTGATGATCTCGGAAATGGCAAAGTCAACCGAAAGGGCCGGTTGGTAGGCGCGGTGACTCGTGATGGCGTCGAAGGCATCGGCCACGAGAACGATCCGAGAGAGCACAGGGATCTTGGTACCGGCCAACCCGAATGGATATCCGAGCCCGTCGAAGCGCTCGTGGTGGTAGAGAATGGCTTCCGATACCCGTCGGTCGAACTTCTCGGCGATCATGGCGTAGCCGATTTCGGGATGCTGACGCATGTGCTCTCGCTCGAGATCATCGAGGGGACCGGGCTTGGCCAAAACTCCCGGATCGATGTGAATCTTGCCGACGTCGTGGAGGATGCCGACTAGCCCTAGACGTTTGACATCGTCGCGGGGAAGCGACATTTCCTTGCCGAGGGCGACAGCCAGGTCGCTGACCCGGTGCACGTGGCCGTAGAGGTCGTCGACCACGCCTTTCATTGCCTTGAGGAGACTTTCGTCCATGCCCTTCCCACTCGCTGAGGGGCAACAGATTGGGCCAGAGGTCGCCCTCCCGCCATGGGTCTAGGGTATCACCACTCTGAGTGACTAGTCATTACTGACTGCGCTTGAGTCCGGCCATCGCTTGGTGATGGGCGTCGGTGTGATGGGAGATGGCCTGGAGGGCGGCCGAGAACTCGAGGAAGCCGGGAAGATCCATCGATTTGGCGTGCCGGAGGAGGCGCTTGGCCAACCGGATCGAATGGGCGGGCTTGCTGGCGATCAACCGGGCGAGCTCCATCGCCCTCGTCATCAGATCCGGGGGCCCGGTCACCTCGAGGAGGATTCCCATTTCCCTCGCTTCCTCCGCCTCCACGCTCCGAGCGGTAAAGGCAAGCTCGGCCGCCCGCTGCCAGCCCACAACTCGCGGCAAGAGCCAGGCGCCCCCATCGCCGGGGATGATCCCGAGGTCGACGAAGGTGTGCGCGAACCGGGCAGAAGTGGAGCCCAGCCGGAGATCGCATCCCAGCGCCAGGTCAAAACCGGCGCCGATGGCAGGGCCGTTCACCGCCGCGACGGTGACCAGATCAGTTTCGAGCAGGGCTCTGGTCAGCCGCTGGATGCTGGACCGATAGCCCTCCATGATCTCCTCGGGACTCCCGGCGAACAATCCCTGGCGGGCGGCCATGTCCTTTATGTTCCCGCCGGCGGAGAAGGCGGGACCGGCACCGGTGATCACGAGGACGCTGATGTCGGCCGGGTCGGTCTCGAGGGCCGAGACGACTGCATTCAGGGACTCGGCGCCCGTGATCGCATTGCGGGTCTCGGGTTCATCGAGAGTCAGAGTGGCTACTCGCCCGGCGGCGGTGAGCGAAGGAGGCATCAGGGTTCGAGCCAGCCGACCTCGCGGGCCGCGGCCACGAAATCCCGTGCCGAGTTGAGATCGACCTCGCCCTCGGCTCGCCCGCCCACCTTGAGCGACGAGCCGACGATGACGCCGTTGGCCACCTTGGCGAGCTCGGCCAGATTGGCGGCGGTGGCTCCCGATCCCACCAGGATCGGGGCGTCGGGCACCGCAACTCGCAGGTCCCGGGCAGAGTCGAGGTCGGGGGCAGAGCCGGTGGCGGTCCCGGAGACGACTAGGCCGTCGGCGCCGGCCCTCTCCCAGGTATCCGCTCCGGCCACCGAAATTTCACTCCCCGGCGGGGGAGTGGCGTGTTTGACGAACACGTCGGCCAGGATGCCGACTTCAGGACACCAATCTTTTCGAAGCCGCGCCACTTCGGCGGCCTGTCCGACAATGGGACCCTGGTCGGTGTACATCAGGCCCGAGAGAACGTTCACCCTTATCCAGCCGGCGCCGGTGGCAGCGGCGATTCCCAGGGCGGATATGGCGTCGTTGCGAAGCACGTTCACGCCCACCGCGAGGCCGGTCTCGTCTCTCACCCGTGCAACCACCCGCGTAAGGGCGGCAACGGTAACGGGCGGAACCCTGGCAGCAAAGAAGGGGGAATCGCCATAGTTCTCGATCATCAGGGCCGGAAAGCCGGCTTCGGCCAGCTTCGTGGCGTCGTTCAAGGCCCGGGCGATAACCGCATCCATCCCGAGGTCGCTCTGGTATCGAGGAGCTCCTGGGAGGGGGGAAAGATGCACCATCCCAAAAAGGGATGGAAGCCTCATAGATAGGCGCGAACCACGTCCAGGGCAGTGTCGGCCACGTCACCGGTGGCCTTCAGATTCTTGGCGTCCTTGCGCTTGATCCGTCTCACGGAGAGCCGGGCCCATTCGCCGGCTGGGCCCTTGATGACCTGGTCGGTGTCGTCAGGCCCATATACCCACTTGGCGTATCCGGGGCCCATGACCTCCACCCGAACCGGCGAATAGTCCATGTCGGCCATCTTGAAGGCATAGGGCAAGGTCTTCCAGCCGAGGAAGCAGATGTGGCGGAGACGCGCCGTATCCTCGATCTGGGCTTTCATGGCGTTGTAGATGTCGAGGCCGTGGGCCCAGTTCTCCATCAATCTCATCGTGGCGAACGTTCTCGCACTCATGTCCCCCGAGATCCATTCGATGCGCTGCTCGGCAGACATATGCGAGAGGGGCTCGACGACCTTGGCACGGCCTCCCCGCCACCACTCGATGACGTCCTGGTAACGCATCTTGCGGCCCTTCTTGACGGCTTCCTGGCGGAGGGCGTCGAGGTCGGGAGCACTGCGGTAGATCTCGATGCGGTTCCCGCCATTGAGGGCATCAGCAGCCAGTTCGGCGGAGTCGGCGAGGTGACTGATGGTGTCCCTGATCGACCATCCCTTGGCTGGGGTCGGTCTTTCCCAGTCCTTTTGGGTGATCCTTTGCAGGAACTGGTCGAGAAACTGCTGCTCAGCTACTAGGTCTGAGAGGAGTTCGCGCACTCCGCCATGGTAGTCGCTTCCAACAAACAAGATTCCGGGCCCGACCTCCGCGCCGGGTCACGAAACGTCCCTACCACGGCCTTTCTGCTTGCTCCTCCTGGAAAGGCGCCGGTGGGGCGACACGCTCGGGAGTGGAGACGAGCGTGTTGAGATGGTCGATCAGGAGACGTAGCCGCCCGTAACTCCGGCGGTCGAAGTTGAGAACCAGGCGCTCCTGGTCAAGAGCATCGGCGTCCTTTTCCTCGGCGGCGGAAGGTTCGGTTTTCTCGATCCTCCCGGCGGCAAGGATGTCAGCGAACTCGCCATTGATCTCGTCGAGGACCGTTCCTTCCGGCGCCTCCTTCATCCGTAGTACGAGCTTTCCTTCCACGTAACGCTGGGAGTGGAAGTTGGAATAGAACGCGTGGATCATGGCGGCGGCGTCGTTGGCGTCACCGGTCACCTCGAAGAGGTTCAAGTCGGCTGCGGAGATGAGGCCCTTTGCCACGAGAGTCGTCGAGAAGAACTCGAGCAAAGGGGGCCAATAACCGGTCCCTGGGGCCTCGATCAGGACAATTGGATGCATGTCGCTCTTCCCGGTCTGGATGAGCGTCAGCAATTCGAACGTTTCGTCGAGAGTGCCGAAGCCGCCCGGGAAGAGGGCGAAGGCGTGAGACTCCTTGATAAAGGTGAGCTTGCGGGTGAAGAAGTACTTGAAGTTGATGTTTCGCTGAGGGTCGATGTAGCCAACCGGATCGGGCTCGAATGGGAGTCGAATATTGACACCGTACGAATGCTCGAGGCCGGCCCCTTTGCTCCCCGCCGCCATGATTCCCGGGCCCGCTCCGGTGATGACTCCCCAGCCTTTCTCCGCCATGAGGCCGGCGAAGCTTTCGGCCAGTTGGAAGTTGGGGTCGGACTCCTCCAGCCGGGCGCTTCCGAAGATCGTCACCTTGGGCTCGTGGTGTCGGGCGAAGACCGCCATCGAGTACCGCATCTCCTTCAGCGCGGTGTTGACCATTTTCAGATCACCGCGCTCGGCTTTATCGCGATGCAGTTTGATAACTGTCGTCAGGAGCTCGGCGATCAGATCCTGGTTGCCCCCATCGCCGGCGTCGATGATGAGCTGGCGGATTTGTTCGTCCAGCTCGGGCTGGCCGGTCTGGTAGAGCTTCACGCGGGCCAACCTAGCTAACAAACGAATTTTCCCGGTCGAGGCTGTCACACTTGCCTCGATGCTGCGCCAGGTGCTGGAGGATCTATCGGCCGCCTTGGCCCGCCGGGCGTCGTCGGCCCCGGCCCGGGAGTCCCGGGAGCAGGCGGAACGGCTCCGCACCCACGTCGATAGCTATCTGTTGCCCAGGGCATCCGATCTGGCGGCCCCGCTCTTTGTGGTGATCCTCGGGTCGACTGGCTCCGGTAAGTCTTCGCTCTTCAATGCCCTGGCACGCCGAGCAGCGAGCCCCTCGGGACTGCTTCGCCCCACCACCCGTCAGCCGGTGGCTCTCGCCCACCCCGATGACGGCATCGACATCCACCCTGACCTCCTCGTTGTGAGCGACCGCGCGGCCCCAAAGGGCCTGGTCATCGTCGACTCTCCCGACTTCGACAGCGTCGAGCAACACAACCGTCAACTGGCTCTCGATCTGCTCGAAAAAGCCGATCTGGTGATCTTCGTCACCACTGTGACCCGCTATGCCGACCAGGTGCCGTGGCTGGTGCTCGACCGTGCCCGCCAGCGCGGCGTCCCGCTTCTGATGGTCATCAACCGAATGCCGATCGATATTGAGGACCGAACCGAAGTCCTGGCCGACTACCGGGCCATGCTGGAGCGTGGTGGTCTCGACAATCAAGGGGCGTTTGGGGATCTGGAGGTGGTATCTGTCGCCGAGGGAGCGCTCGACCCCGGACGCGACGCCCTCCGGGCCGAATCGATTTCGCCCATCACCAGCGCGATCGAGAACCTCCGGAGCGACGACGCCGCCCGCCGGGCGGTCGCCCGCCGCGGCCTCGTCACCGCCCTCGAGGGCCTTCCCGCAGGGGTGGAGCAAATCGCCGACGATACGGAAGAGGAACAGCGAGCGACCGCGGCACTTCTCGAAGAAGCCGACCGTGCGTATGAGCGGGGCCTGCGAAAACTCCTCGATGAAGTGGAGAGCGGAGACTTCCTCCGTTCGGAAGTCCTTCAGCAGTGGCTCGATTTCGTCCGCGCCGGCCCGCTCGCGCGGTTTCTGGCCGAGGGGGTGGGAAAGATCGCCGCCACCATTCGGAACCTCTTTCGCACCGCACCCCCACCGCCCGCCCCTCCGGTGCGGGAGGCCGCATTCTCGGATCTGGTCGCCTCCGCCCGCCGGCATGCCGACGACGCAGCCCGAGCCAGCTCCTCGATCTGGTCCGGGGAACCTCTCGGGGACCGAGCGCTGGCCGATCGACCCGACCTTCTTGCCGCCGGGGGTGATTTCGACGAGCGCTTGAGCGAGTTGCTCGCCTCCTGGGGCGAGGCTATCGGCCGCGAAATCGCAACACTGGGACAGCAGCGCAAGGCCTGGGCGCAGGCGGCGTCGGTGGGTCTCAACGCGCTCGGGACGAGCGCCATGATCGCCGTCTTCGTCCACACCGGAGGCCTGACCGGGACCGAGGTCGGGATCGGTGCTGCCACTGCCTTTCTCAATCAGAAGCTTCTGGAAGCCATCTTCGGCGAGGCCAATGTGGCCGCCTTTGTCAAGCGGGCCCGGAGCCGCCTCACCGAATTGCTGGGCGAGGCCTTTCGCCGCGACCAAGCGCGGTTTGCAGATGCCCTCGGCCCGATCGAGAAGGATCTTCCCGCCACGCTGCGCGGGCTGGCGGACCAAGCCCGGGCCGGAGCCATGGCCCTGTGAGCACCCTGAGCGAATCCCTGACCGCGCTGGCCGAGGGAATTGCAGCCGCACGAGATCTCGGTCTCGATACCAGCGACGCC
>DATFFB010000170.1:0-5430 GCA_035250485.1 Acidimicrobiia bacterium | reverse complement strand
TCTGGTGCCTCGGAGAGAAAGGGGACGGCCACGAGCGACTGAGCCGGAGCCGATGACACGCCGCGATACCCTAACTTCGATGTCGTTGCTCATCCCGGTCGTCCTTTCGGGCGGATCGGGGACTCGCCTTTGGCCACTGTCGCGCCGGCAGCGGCCGAAGCAGTTTCAGAAGGTGATCGGCACCGGGACGATGCTCGCCCAGACCCTCGATCGTCTCTCCCACCTGGAGACCGCGACTGTCATCGTGGCGAACATCGGCCAAGTACCGCATCTCCTCGGCGAGCTCGGCGTCAACCAGTCGGCGAGGATCGTCGCCGAGCCAATGGGGCGGAATACGGCTCCGGCCGTCGCGGCTGCCGCCTTATTGGCGAAGCCCGAGGACATCCTGGTGGTGATGCCGGCCGATCATCACATCAACCGCCCGACGGCCTTCCTCGAATCACTCGAACGGGCGCTGGCGGCGGCGGCGACTGGTCATTTGGTCACGTTCGGGGTGGTGCCGGTGAAGCCCGAGACCGGGTATGGCTACATCGTTCCCAAGTCGGGCGGCGTGGCCACCGCTCTTCCCATCGAGCGCTTCGTCGAAAAACCGGGCCGCGAGGAGGCAACTTCTCTCATTGCCTCAGGTGCCCTCTGGAACAGCGGAATGTTCGTCTTTCCCGTGGGAATCCTGCTGGAGGAGATGGAGCGACTGGCTCCCGAGGTCTTGACGGCCGTCCGGGCAGCTGTTGGTTCCGCCGAAACGACCGAATTCGGTTTCGTCCTCGGCCCCGAATTCGGCGCGGCGCCGGCGGTTTCGATTGACACCGCGGTGATGGAGCAAACCACGCGGGCGGTGGTCGTCCCTCTGGCGGCCGAATGGAACGACATCGGATCGTGGGAGACCCTCTGGGAACTAGGCGACAAGGATCAGGATCAAAACGTGATCATCGGTTCCGCGGTGGCGGTTGATTCCCGGGGAAGCTACATCCGCTCCGACGGCCCGCTGGTGGCAGTCGCCGGCATCGACGATCTCGTGGTGGTAGCTACCCCCGATGCGGTGCTGGTGACGCGCCGACTGGCCGCCCAAGATGTCAAGAAGTTGGTCGAGCGTCTCGGCGAGGACTACCTCTGATCGCGAAGCGATTGGGAGGTTTCTTGACGCTGGTTTTCGTGGCCTTCGCGCTGGCGACATGTGGGAGCCGACCTCCCGCGGATGCTTCGGGAGCAGAAATCTTCGAACAGTCCTGCGCCAATTGCCATGGCTCGGATTTGAGCGGTGGCATCGGCCCTGCCCTCAACGCTGGCTCCAATGCTGCATCTCAGGATGATGCGTTCCTCGAGCTCACCATCACCCGGGGGCGCGGTCGGATGCCTTCCTTTCAGAACACCCTGAGTCAGGAGCAAATCGAGCGGGTGATCGGTTTCATTCGGGACCAACAGCGATGACTTCTGTGATCGAATCGCTCGAGCTCTTTCCGATCTCTCTGCCCATGCGGCATCGCTTTCGACGAGTGGAGAGCCGTGATGCCATCCTGATCAAAGGTCCCGAGGGATGGGGGGAATTCTCTCCTTTCCCCGATTATCCGCCCGCAGTCACGGCTCGATGGTTGGCCTCGGCGTTGGAGGGGGCTTGTGCAATTTGGCCGTCACCCAGGCGCAGCCAGGTGCCGGTCAACGTCACGGTCCCGGCCGTCAATCCGCAGACCGCGCGTGACATTGTTCTGAGCTCAGGTTGTCGGACCGCCAAGGTCAAGGTGGCCGAGGGAGGCCAGGGCCCGGAGGATGATCTCGCCCGGGTGAAGGCGGTGCGAGAAGCTCTGGGGCCGGAGGGCAAGGTCCGTATCGATGTCAATGCGGCCTGGACCGTGGACGAAGCAACCAAAGCCTTGGAGCGTCTCGCTCAGTTTGATCTCGAGTATGTCGAACAACCGGTCAGAACGATCGAGGAGATGATCGAGCTCCGGCGAAGAATCCCCATCCCGATCGCGGCGGATGAAGTGGTACGTACTGCGGCAGATCCCCTGGAAGTGGCCGAGCGGGGGGCGGCGGACATCATTGTCGTCAAAGTTCAGCCTCTTGGTGGAGTGGCGCGAGCGTTGGAGGTGGCCGAACGCGCCGGCCTGCCGACGGTCGTCTCCTCCGCACTCGAGACCTCGGTCGGCCTTGCCGCCGGACTGGCAGCGGCCGCGGCCTTGCCGGAATTGAACTATGCCTGCGGCCTGGGCACTGGCTCGCTCTTTTACGACGACGTGGTGGCTAATCCGCTCCTCCCGGTCGAGGGTTTCTTGAAACTTCGACGCCCCGAACCCGATCCAGAGCTACTCGAAAAGCATGCGGCGGCGGCCGACGTCGCCGCGCTCATGCTGCAAAGGTTGCGATCAGCGGCGGAGATGCTGGCGTGAGTGCACCGAATCCTTCGGTGGCGATGGCTCGGGTGTTCATCGACGAGTTCGTTCGCAACGGCATCAGGGACCTGGTGCTGGCGCCGGGTTCGCGCTCGGGGGCACTGGCCATGACGGCCGCCGCGGAGCCGAGGCTCCAACTGCATGTCGCCCTCGATGAGAGGTCGGCGGGGTTCTGGGCGGTCGGCTATGGCAAGGTGGGTCAGATACCGGCAGTTGCGCTCACCACCTCGGGGACTGCCGTGGCCAACCTCCTCCCAGCCGTGGTGGAGGCGGATCGCTCCCAGACGCCAGTGGTGGTTGTCAGCGCCGACCGACCGGCTGAGGCGCGACACAGTGGCGCCAACCAGACGATCGATCAGATCAAGATCTTTGGTGAGCGGGTTCGCTTCTTTGCCGATGTCCCGGCCGCTGCCGACGATGCCGACGAACCATCGGGGTGGCGGTCGCTGGTTTGCCAGGCGGTCGCGGCCGCTCGCACCGGGCCCGTCCACCTCAACCTCGCGTTCCGCGAGCCCCTGGTCCCGGCAACCGACGACGGCCGGACCGTAGCGGCGCCTTATCGAGGCGACCTTTCGGGGCGCAGCGATGGTCGGGTTTGGACTCAAATCCTGCCGGCCAGCAAAAGCGCTAGCCAGCTTCCGGTGGGCGGTCGCGTGCTAGTGGTGGCCGGTCCCGGTGCCGACCGCCACCTGGTCGACGCCGCGATCGCGATGGGACTCGTGGTCGTTGCCGAGGGGCATAGCGGATGTCGAGTTCCGGGAACGATCAGCACGGCCCACCACCTTCTCGGCTCCGAGGTGCTGAGCGGAGCGCTGATGCCGGACAAAGCCGTGGTTCTCGGCACTCCGGGCCTCTCCCGTCCTCTCGCGAACCTCCTCGCGAAGGTCGAGACAATCGTCGCCGCACCTGGCTGGTTTGACCCCGGCCGAAAGGCCGCCCAGATGAGGGGGATCGGCGGATGGACGCCAGATCGGCTCGACGAAAGCTGGGCCGCGTCATGGCAGAAGGCGGAGACCAACGCTCGCCAGATTATCGACCAGGTGCTCGACAGCTTTCCCGACATCATCGAGCCACGTGTCGCCCGCGACGTAGTGGCGGCGATGCCCGACGGCGGGGTGCTGGCCGTCGGTTCGTCGATGCCGGTGCGAGATGTCGATTGGTTTTCCTCTCCCCGCACCGGCCTTGGCTTCGTCAGCAATCGTGGTGCGTCGGGTATCGACGGTTTCATTTCGCTCGCCGCCGGCGCGGCGGGCGGGGCGGGGAAACCCGTGGTGGGTTTGATGGGGGATCTCTCGTTTCTGCACGACACCAACGGGCTTCTCATCAAGCCCACCCCCGACCTCGTATTGGTCCTGGTCAACAACAATGGCGGCGGGATCTTCTCGTTCCTACCGCAAGCCGACTACCCCGAGCATTTCGAGCAGATCTTCGGGACTCCGACCGGGGTTGATTTCGAGGGCCTCAGCCGGGCCCTGGGAGCGGTCCACACTCTGGTCGAGCGACCAGACCAACTTCAGAAATCGATCAGGGTGGCACTGACCGAGAGTGGCATTTCCATTGTCGAGGTACGCACCGATCGGGCCCGCAACCTCGAGGTGCATCGACAGATCACAGAAGAAGTGACCAGAGCGATCGAATCCCTATTCGAGAGCTGAGAGCATCGCTGCCAGCTTGAGGCGGGTCTCTTCAAGTTCTTCCTCGGGCACCGAGCCCGGCACAATTCCGTTGCCGGCAAAAAGGCGGGCCCGAGCACCGCTCAGCTCCGCACAGCGCAGCGCAATGGCGAATTCGCCGTTGCCGTCCGCTCGGAAGAACCCAATCGGCCCGGCGTATCGATTGCGATCCATCCCTTCCAGAGAGGCGATTACCTCGAGGGCCTGCGCCGTCGGGACCCCTCCCACCGCCGGAGTGGGATGCAGAGCACGGACCAGGTCGAGCACGTGCACGTTTTCGTCCAGCCGGCCCGTAATCGGCGTCGCCAGGTGTTGGACGTTGGCGAGGCGAAGCAGTTCAGGCTCGAGCGGTGCGGACAAGTCGGAGCAAAAATCGGTCAGTATCTGGCGCACCGAGTCGGCCGCCAGCCGATGCTCGACTCTCGTCTTCTCCGACGTCGACAGCTCCTTGCCTAGCAGCTCGTCGGATTCGGGGCTTTCCCCGCGGGCGGCAGTGCCGGCGAGTGTGACTGCCGAGATTTGTCTCTCGTTCTTTCTGATGAGCAGTTCGGGCGAGGCGCCGACGAGGCCTTCGATCAGGAATAGGAAGCACTCGGGAAAACGGAGATGAAGTCTCTGCAGCACCCGATAAGGGTCAAACGGCTCCTTCGACCAGAGAGCATGATCTCGCGCCAGCACCACCTTCTTCACCACTCCGGTCTCGATCAAGCCGATCACAGCCCCGACCGCTTCCAGCCAGAGATGGTCGGGGAGCGACGAGCCGGCAAAACGGGGGCGATCATGCAGTCGGGCAGCGTGCGCGGGCTGGGACAGGTCCACAGGCGAGCCCTCGGTTTTGAGGTTGCCGCCGATGAGCTCGACAACGGTTTCGGGAATGACCAAAACCGATTGCGAGGCCCGTTCATCGAAAGCGAAGCTGGCGAAGACGACAGGATGGCCCATCGCCTGGGCGCGTCGAAAGCGATCGGGGCCAACCCCGGGATCAATGACTTCTTTCTCCCCGAATCCAGCCAAACTGGTAGTCGGCGAGGACCACCAGGTGTGGGGCCGGCGGGCGAGTAGATCGGTTGGGGTCATTGCTCGAGGCGTTGGCGAGCACCTTCGAGCACCAGCGATCGAAAGTGATGATCGACGATCCGTCCCGTAGCAGGGAGCATGGCGGAGAATGCCTCGACCAGACGCTGAGCTGCCTCCTCGTCGCTCCCGGCGTTCGCCTCCACCGAGTCGCGTATGAATCGTACGAAGAGATCGATGGCCGCATCGACGACCGGTTGCATGGCGGCATCCATCTTGCGAGCCAAATCCAGCAGCTCACCCAAAGGAAGTCCGGCCTCGACGAGTGACAGACCGGCTTTGATCGGCTCGACGTC
>DATFFB010000169.1:0-12664 GCA_035250485.1 Acidimicrobiia bacterium | reverse complement strand
CTGCCGCCGGTAGGCGTACCGGCGGGCGAGATCGGCTGGCACTCCCGCCTCCACCATGTCGTACTCCTCCTTCTCATGGGCTTGCTGCCACTCCTTCGGCCCCGAGTCGGGCAGCGTCTCCTCGAAATCGGCGAACCCGGCCATGTCGGCGGCCACCGCCTCGCCGATCCCTCCCCGCGGCATCCGCGTCAAGTAGCGACGAGTGAGAGCGGCCACCACCCGGTCGGCCCCGGTCATCAGCTCCAACCACAGCTGATTCGGCAACTGTCCGACGAGACTCTCGACTGCCTCCCAGCGGGGTAAGGCCCCGGAAACATCGCGAGCGATCCGGTAGGCCTTGATGATCTCAGGAATCGAGTTTCCGCTCCGCGCCATCGTCCGGCTGACGAAGGTGATGCCGACACTGTTGACCACGTCGTTGGAGACGACTGTGGCGATCAATTCCTTCCGCAAGGGATGGAGGGGTATCAGCTCCTCGTACCGAGTTGCCACCTCATCGGGGAAATACTCGACCAGGTCATTGACCAAGTACTCGTCTTCGACCAGGTCGCTGGCGACGATCGACTCGTAGATGCTTCGTTTGGCGTCGACCAGCAGCACCGCCAGCTCGGGCCGGGTCAAGCCCTTTCCACCTCGATGGCCCCTCTCCGCCAGGACCTCCGTCAGCGGCACTCCCTCCAAGGTCCGATCGAGGATTTGCTCGCGTTCGAGTTGGGTCATGAGCTGCTCGTGCGCCCAGATCCGCCGGTCGGCAGCGCCTTCCTCCTGGGAGAGCATCTGCGCCTGCTGGAAATTGTCATAGAGAATCCGCTCGACAACCTCGTCCGCGGCCGCCGCCACCATCCGGTCACGCTCCTCGCGTTCGAGGCCCTGGCGCTCTTCTGCGATTCGCAACAGGATTTTGAGATTGACCTCGCGGTCCGAGCAGTTCACTCCCCCGGAGTTGTCGATGAAATCGGTGTTGATCTTCCCCCCCGCCAACGCATACTCCACGCGGGCGGCCTGGGTCAGGCCGAGGTTCCCGCCCTCCACCACCACCCGGGCCCGGAGCTCGCTGGCGTCGATACGGACTCCGTCGTTGCCCCTATCCCCCACTGCCTCGTGGGCTTCCGTCGTGGCTTTGACATAGGTGCCGATGCCGCCATTCCAAAGCAGGTCGACCGGCGCTTTCAGAATCGCCCGCACGAGCTGGATCGGAGTCCACTCGGCCTGCTCGACGCCCAGAGCTTCTTGCGCCTCGGGCGAAATGACGATCTTCTTGAGGGTGCGAGGGAAGATTCCCGCTCCGGTGGAGAGAACTGAGCGGTCGAAGTCGTCCCAGGACGAGCGGGGAAGGTCAAAGAGCCGCCGCCGCTCGGCATAGGTGGCGGCCGGATCGGGATTGGGGTCGATGAAGATGTGGCGGTGGTCGAAGGCTGCCACGAGCCGCAGGCGATCGGAGCCGAGCATGCCGTTGCCGAACACATCTCCCGACATATCACCGATCCCGATTGCCGTGAACGGCGTCTCGTGGGGGTCGATCCCCAATTCCAGAAAGTGCCGTTCGAGGGACTTCCAGGCACCACGAGCGGTGATGCCGAGGGCCTTGTGGTCGTAGCCAGCCGAACCCCCGGAGGCGAAAGCGTCGTCGAGCCAGAAGTCGTACTCGGCGGCGATTGAGTTTGCGAGGTCGGAGAAGGTGGCGGTGCCGCGGTCCGCCGCCACCACCAGATAGGGATCCTCCGCGTCGTGCACCCTCATCCCTTCGGGATGGACCACCTCACCGGCCACCAGATTGTCGGTGACGTCGAGGAGGGCGCGGATGTAATGGGCGTACTGATTCTTCACCTCGGCGACAACCGCCGCCGGGTCGATCGGAATCCGACGGAGGACAAAGCCGCCCTTGGCGCCGGTGGGAACGATCACCGCATTCTTCGTCACCTGAGCCTTCATCAAGCCCAGGACCTCGGTGCGATAGTCCTCCCTTCGATCCGACCAACGAATGCCGCCCCGGGCCACAGGTCCGGCCCGGAGATGAACGCCTTCGACTCCCGGCCCATAGACGAAGATCTCGGCGAAAGGAATCGGAGAGGGCATGTCCGGCACCGCCCTCGAAAGCAGCTTGAAGGCGAGATTCATACGTCCTGGCAGAAAGGCGTTGGTGCGAAGCGTGGCCTCGATCAGGCGGTAGAAGGAACGGAGGATGCGATCGTGATCGAGCGCTGGGACCGCGTCGAGGGCAGCGAGTATCCGCTTGCGAATCCCCTCCGGATCGGACCGCTGGAGATGGGGGTCGAAGCGGGATCGGAAGAGGGCCATGAGGTCGGCAACGATCTGGGGAAAGGCATTGAGGACGTCGTTGAGGTATCCCACCGTGAAGGCCGCCGCCAATCGTCGCCAGTAGACCCGGTAGGCCCGGATGATCCCTACTTCCCAGTGGGTGAGCTCGGCGGTGATCACGAGCTGGTTGAGCTCATCCGATTCGGCTTCGTGTGACCACACTGCTGTCAAAGCCGCCGAGACTCGGTCACGGCAGGCCGCCAGATCGAGCGGCTTGCCGTCACTTCCCACTACTCCGAAGTCGTGGATGAAGTAGTTCCCCTCACCCGAGAGCCGGGTAGGCACCTCCTCGATGACATGCATACCCATGTCCTCGAGTCCGGGGACGAGTTCTGAAAGCGGTTGCTTGCCGTCCGAGCGATACAGCAAGACCCGGGTCAAGTCCTCGCCGAGATGGGACTCATTGCGGATGCCCACCGTGAACGGCTCCTTGGTCCGCGAGATGCGATCGAGCGCCAGGACATCTTCGGCCGCCGTTTCCATCGTCTCGGCCACCGTGTAGTAGTCAGGGAAACGCTGGCTCCAGACCTCACCGATGTGACGGCCCTTGCCCGGCTGCAGCCTTTCTAAGGTCTCGGTCAGTCGGTCCGACCAGGTTCTGGTGAGGGCGAGGACCTCGGACTCGAGCTCTTCGTAGTCGACTTCCGGCACTGGCCCGTTGACCCAGACCGTGAAATGGATCTGGGCCGGGTCGGCCTCCCCCAGTTCGAGGTGGTAATCGATCGAGACGCCCTTGTATCGAGCCATGAAAAGGTCCTGTAGCCGCTTGCGAAGCTCAGCGTTGAAGCGATCCCGGGGCAGGGCCACCAGGATCGAGACGCTGCGCTCGAGAAGGTCGCGCCGGATGAAGAGCCGAAGCTGATGGGTCTCGTGGAGAGCCAAAAGCCCCATCACAACCCGCCGCAGTTCCTCGGGAGGAGCGGTGAAGAGATCGTGTTTGGAGAAACCCTCGAAGATCTGGATAACAGCCTTGTGGTCGTGGGAGCCCTCGATCAGATCCTCGGAAGCAACCAGCTGGGAGAGCTTGCGGCGCAGGATGGGTACATGCGAGGCCGGCTCCATCAATGCTTTCGATGTAAAAAGACCAACCAGTCGAGCTTCACCCACCGTGGAGCCGGAGGGGCCGATCATGCGGACCCCGATGTAGTCGAGCTTGACCCGCCGGTGCACCGTTGAGGCCCGGTTGGTTTTCGTGATCACGATCAGGTCGCCCTTCTCGTACCGGGCGGCAAGCTCGGGGCTGAGATCGTCGAGCGGGATCGGCTCAGCCATATGCGAGCGATTGGTGTCCGACAGAATCCCCAACCCGGTCTGTGGAACCACGGTGACGCAGGCCTGGCCGTTGACGTCGACGACCTTGTACTCGCGGTAGCCGAGAAACACGAAGTTGTTGTCCCGTAGCCATTGCAGGAAGGCGATGCCCTCACCAATGTCCGCCTCCGGGTAGAAGCCGGTCGCGCGCCGGGCGATCTCCACCATTCGGTTGATCCGATCCATGATGGGATAGAAGTCCTCCACCGCCGAACGGACGTCGGCCAGCACCGTTCGCAAGGCTCGTTCGAGGCCGGGGAGGTCGGCATCGAAGAGGCGGCGGTCCAGCTCATAGTGCTGCACCGATTCCTTGTGCCGGGCGTGGCGGGCGTGTCCGACCTCGACCAGCCTGCCGCTGTCGTCGCGCTCGACCCCGATCACCGGGTGGTTGACGCGAGTGACCTCGAGGCCATGGGCCGCGATCTCGTTCCTAACCGAGTCGAGCAGGAACGGACTGTCCTCGACATTTATCTCGACGATCGTCCCTTGCTCGGGATTCGACTCGGGGTTGTAGACCCGGACCGCCATCGGCTCGGAGCGCACCTTGATGTAATCGAAGAGCGACTCGACCTCGGCCAGCCATTCCTTGGCAGTCAGCGTGCTGCTGCCAGGTATCCGACGCAGATAGGCCTTGGCGAACTCGGCTAGGAGCGGGCTGTCGTCCCCCGCCGGAGCCTCATCCAAGAGCGCGAGCACACTCTCGACCGTCGCATTAACCGAGGTCAGAGCTTCTATCGCCACCTCAAGTCAAACCTAGTGCTGATCGGACCGCGATGCCGTCAGGCCCGATCGTTGCCAGTGCCAGGCGTCGCGACACATGTCAGAGAGATCCCGCTTGGCGCGCCAGCCCAGGTCGCTCTCCGCCCGCTCGACCGCGGCCCAGCTCTCGGCAACGTCACCGGGCCTCCGAGCATGAGCCTGCCACGGCACCGACACGTGGTTGGTGGATTCGAATTCGGACACCAACTCGAGGACAGTGGTGCCACGTCCGGTCCCGAGGTTGTAAATGTGGGTGCCGGGCTCATCGGTCAAGGCCCCGGCTGCCCGGGCGTGACCCTCTGCCACATCCATGACGTGGACGTAGTCGCGAATCGGGGTGCCGTCGCGGGTCGGATAGTCGGTCCCAAAAACCCGCAGCGAAGGTCGGATCTCGGCCGCTACCTGGCTGACATAGGGCATGAGATTGTTGGGCTCGCCGTGGGGCGCTTCCCCGATCTTCCCGCTTTCGTGCGCTCCCACCGGATTGAAGTAGCGGAGAAAGGTCATGGACCAGGAGGGATCGGAGAAGGCAAGGTCGGCCATTACCTGCTCCATCATGATCTTCGTCCATCCGTATGGATTGGTCGCCCGCCCGGTAGCCATGTCTTCCCGCAAGGGAAGGTCTTGGGGCTCGCCGTAGACAGTCGCCGAGCTTGAGAAGACCAAATTGCGAACCCCCACCTCGCTGAGCAGCTCGAGCATCCGCACGGTGGCGCCGACGTTGTTGCCGTAGTACCGGAGAGGTTTGGCGACGGACTCCCCCACCGCCTTCCAAGCTGCAAGATGGACGACCCCATCAACCCCTGGGCCAATTGCCTCGCGTAAAGCCAGTTGATCTCCAATGTCAAGCTGGAAGAACGGAGGGCGGAAGCCGGTAATCGACTCAATCCCGTCGAGGACGCTCAGCCTGGAATTCGAGAGGTTGTCGACAATGACCGGTTCGTGGCCGGCTTCGATGAGTGCCACCACAACATGGCTCCCGACGAAGCCGGTCCCACCCGTTACAAGAATTCGCATCCGCTCGCTCAGGCTAACTGTCGGTCGGGAGTGGCCCGCGAATCGTTACCGGGCACTCGATCCCATACAGAAGCTCGGCTACAAACGCCCCCAGCCAGACCATCGCGTCGGCCTCCTCGAGGACGATGGCCCGGGGCCCGTGTCCGAGTCTGAGTGCCTCGGCTAGTACCGAGGGCGACGAGGAGGAGCCGCGCCCGCTCCGCATTGAGAGGATGACCCCACTGATGTTCTCACCTCGCTGGGGATGGTGGACGTCGATGATCTCCCCCGTCGCCGGATCCACTCCGCCCCAAAACGAGAGCGGCTCACTCAGCTCCAGCGTCCGCTCAGCCACCTCCCACCGCAATCTCCACGCATTCGCTGACGGGGGCGAAGATCACGCCGAGCCCGAGATTGCCAGGGGCGTAGTAGGCCCACTTTCCGGAGTCGGTGGCGACCACCTTCACCCCCGGATCGATGATGGGGGTGAGATAGGTGCAAGTGTCGGTAACCACGATGACTCCCGACTCTGCCAGCTTTGACTCCAGGTCGGGCCGCCCCCGGACCACTCCCCGACCGGTATTGACGTAGGTCGGCATGCGAACAGGTCTTCCCGCCAGCAGGTCCACCAGGGTTTCCAACTCGGCTGCCGAGTAGTGGGGCGCACCGAGGCTGACGGCCCCCGCCCTCGATCCGGCGGCATTGGAAAGCTTCGCCCGCATTCGGGCGACGTCCGAGGACGTGATTTCGACCGTCGACGCCGATTTCGAAATTGGGAGGGCGGCGTGGTCGAGTGCCTCCGGTGTGGAGTCGACGGCGTGGAAGAGGGCCACGCTCCCGGTGGTGGCCGCCCCCGCCCCCAAGGCCTTGAGACGATCCTCTCCCAAGCCCGGAGGCAGTCCCCTCAAGAGCGCCACCGAAGCGCCGGCGATCTCGCCGACCAGGCACCCGAGTATCGGGTAGAACCAGTCGTCATCGATCGGTAGACCTGGTGTGACCCGGATCACGATGCTCGCCTGACGACCCTCGTCGAGATGGAGGCCCGTCGCCGGGGCCCGCCCGGTGATCGCACAACTGATATCGATGAAGTCTCCGTAACGATTGCTGCGGGCCCCGAGCACGGAATTGACAAAAACGGTGGCATTCGACTCGGCCCAAGCCACCTGCTCACCGAATCCAGGGCGACTGGTCAGTTGGTAAGGAGCGCACGTCCACGTTGGAACGCATCCGAGGTGCTCGTACGTCTCCATCAGCTCCCGCGAGAAAGCAGCGATCTTTGCTGGTCCCCGATACAGATGCGGATGGAGGAGATCAAGGGAACCGACGTTCAGGGTGGCCGGCACCGCGGTCCTGGCGCCGCCTGCGAGCAGCCGGCGGGCGAAGTCAAGACCGGCCTGGCCGTGAAAGAGGCATCCGTCGATGTGGGCCGAAACGATGTCGAGCAAGCGCGTTGCTCCCATTTGCATGGCGGTTTCCGTGACGACCTTCATCGCCATGGCCGGACCTGGGCCCGCCTCGCCCGCCAATAGCGCCCGGTCGGTGGCGCTCAGCTCGATGCTGGCACCGGGGCGGGAGTCATGAGGACGGCAAGGCCCCAGCCCCAGAGGCCCATCATCAGGACCGCTCCCAGCCAAAGGACCAGCGGCCAGCGCAAGTCGCCCCCAAGCCAGAGAGAAATCACATAGGCCCCCCAAACTGCCACCGGCGCCAGCAATCCAAACGCCCGGGCCATGGTCGGCCGTTCCGGGTCGGGCCGCAGCTGGTGGGCGAGCCAGTCCATGACCAAACCTCCGGCGGCAGCAGCGATGACATCAGCCGGTCGTTCGAAGCCGTGGACGGCCGCCATCGCCAATCCCAGCCCGCCGACCAGAAGCGTGAATGATCCCCAGGGCGGATCCCAGCGTCGCAGAAAGAGCAGACCCAACCCGGTGAAAATGATGGTGCTAATCACCAGCGAGATCATTCCCAGGGCCACTCCGAAGTCCTCTCCAGGCCGCCAATCGGTTTGGAACGCCACGTCACCCCACCCTGAGGCATAGAGGAAGAAAAATTGAGCCAGCACCGCCACCAGCGTCAATGCAATCAGCGCTGGTGCCTGCCATGACCAGCGACTGGTTCGTGGGATGGGTCGGTGCCAACTGGATCGAATCGGGCTGGTGACTATGAGCATCGCCCCGACCAGGAGTACCAGATGTGTCGGGCTGATCAAGGCGTCGATCGAAGTCTCGATCCCGAGCAACTGGTGCCAGAGCAAGTCACCCACTCCCCCGCCGGCGAAGATAACCAGTCCGCTGAGACCGAGCCGGTACCCCACCGGGACGCCAGGTCCGGGTCGAGCCTTGCGGAGCAGGTAGATCGTCCATATCGCCACGGCCAGAAACCCGGAGTAGAAGGCCGCGTGCCAAGGAGTGAAGAAGGACTCGACTCCGCCCCTCGTGACATGGGCCCAACCGTCGAGGACGATCCCTCCGATGAGCCAGAATGAGAGCGCGGCGGTCACCAGATCTTCGCCGATCGTCGTGAAGGCTTGTGCGGGCGTCCTGATGGTTTCGGTCACCACGTGATTCTGCCAGCCACTGATGCCAGGATGCTGCAGTGACCAGCGAGATCCTTCCGTCGGCGTTCGGCGAGCTCCTGGAGAAGGCGAACGGTCCGTTCCACTTCGAGGGCGACACCTACGTCGTCTTTCGAAGTCCGGCCGACCGAATCGAGCTCGTTACCTGGATGCCGAGCTTTCCGCCGCAGCCGGAGTTCGAGAGGCTTGGGGCGGATCTCTTCTATCTCCGCCTCCCCCTTCCCGCCACTGCCCGCATCGAGTACCGCCTCCGCGTGATCAAGGGCCGAAGGCATTCCGAGATCGACGACCCGCTAAATCCCCCTTCGACGAGCAACCCCTTCGGTGAGAACTCGGTTCTCGCTGGACCCGAGTATCAAGAGCCTTGGTACGCGGGCAGTGGGTTTGGAGGCGAATTGATCGAGATCCGCGTGAGGTCGGGCCACCTCGGCGGGCGACGTCATCACCATGTCTATGCCCCGGCGGGACAGACGCGGGCACCGGCCGGTGCTCTGCTCCTGGTGCACGACGGTTCCGATTTTCTTAAGCACGGCGGATTGGGGTTTGCACTTGACCGGCTCGTCGAGGCTGGGGTCCTGCCCCCGTTGAGGGCAATCCTCCTCGATCCGTGGGACCGCCTCACCGAGTATGGCGCATCGCCTCAACACAGTGCCCACGTGGTCGAGGAAGTCCTGCCCCATCTCTACCGTCGCCTCCGAATCCGCTCGGCGCGGCAGACCACCGTGGCGATCGGTTCCTCGTTGGGAGCGCTCGCTTCGCTGTCTCTCGCTTACCACTATCCGTCCGCCATCGGAGGAGTGGCATCCCTATCCGGGTCGTACTTCCACCGGGCTGCCAACGAGGTGCCCCCGCCCGCCCTTCATCCGATTCTCGACTTCCTCACCGGCCTCGATCCACAGGTCCTCAAGGATTCGACCGTCTATCAAAGCGTGGGACGCTATGAGGGACTGGTAGACGGCAATCGTCGGCTGCGGCCGATTCTCTCGGCAGCCGGGGTGAAGATCAGGGCAGTCGAAACCTGGACCGGACATGACTGGGAGGCCTGGCGTGACCGACTTGAGGATGCCCTCGGTTTCCTGCTGCCCCCGCCAGATTCGCCTAATAGGCTCGAAACCAATGGCTGAGCTGCCGCTGACCATTGGCCTTTCCCTGGGAGCCGACCTCGAGTGGCCGGTCTTCTACGAGGACATCATCGATCGCCTCGCCCTGCGAATCCCCCGCGGCGACGACACCGTCACCTTCAATGTCGAGCGGGTGACAATCGAGCCATTCGCGCTTCGGCAACCGGTCCGCTATGCAGTCCTACTCGATCGTCTCACCCACTGGTATCACACCTCGCGGGAGTGGATCAAGAAGGCTGTCGTCTTCAACGACCTTTATGTCTTCAACAACCCGTTCACCATCCAGGCGATGGAAAAGCACACCTCCTATGCGGCGATGATGCGGCTCGGCTTCCCGGTTCCCCGCACGATTCTTTTGCCCCCCAAGGAGTACGACCAGTCCCAACCGGATCTTGAGGTGACTCTCGGCCAATACGCCCGCCTCTTCGACCTCTCCGAGGTCGCCAGCCAGATCGGATATCCGTGTTATCTCAAGCCCTTCGATGGTGGTGCCTGGCGGGGGGTATCACGAATCGAAAATGATGCCCAGCTGGCTCTCGCCTACGACCAGAGTGGCCGCTCGATCATGCATCTCCAGGAAGCGGTAGAGCCCTTCGATCTTTTCGTGCGCGCTCTGGCAGTTGGACCTCAGGTGAACGTCATCCGCTACGACCCTACCGCTCCCATGCATGACCGGTACAAAGTCGATTTCAACTTCGTCGATGCCGATGAGTGGCAGCTTCTCTCCGACATGGTCCTCACCATCAACAGCTTCTTCAACTGGGACTTCAATTCATGCGAGACCCTGCGCAAGGATGGCGAGTTCTACCCGATCGATTTCGCCAATGCGTGCCCCGACTCCCAGGTGACGAGTCTCCACTATCACATTCCCTGGCTGGTGAAGGCCAAGATCCGCTGGTCGCTCTTCATCGCCGCCACCGGGCGCAAGATGCGTCACAACCCTGATTGGGATCCCTACTTCGCAATCGCCGACGGCGAAGGCACGTATCGGGAGAAGCTGGCCAGCTACGCCGCACTGGCCCACCGGAGTTTCGACACCGAGCGTTTCCTCGAGTTCTGCGACACCCACCTTGGACACCTGGACGAGATCACCTGGGAGTACTTCGCCACCGACCGGGCCTTCGAGGCCGTCCGCCGCAAGGTCTCGGTGATCTTTCCTCCGCACGAGGTCGATCGCTACACCGAGCATTTCTGGGGCCTGCTTCAGTTTTGGCGTCAGACAGAGCGCGACCGCCTCGACCTCATTGGCTCTCGCCCGTTGGGAGACGGCAAGGAAGCCGTCTATCCACCTCTCTCCGCGCCGGTGGTGGGAGGCGAAGAGTTCCTGTGAAGGCGGTTGAACGCTGGTACTCCCACCGCGTCGGACAGGAAGTCAATCTGGTGCGGTGGGGCAGGTTTGGGACCCCGCTCCTGGTTTTTCCTACCGCCGGAGGGGATTTCGAGGAGATCGAGCGCTTCCATCTGGTGGGCTCGCTGCAGCCCTTGCTGGATGAAGGACGTATCAAGGTCTATTCGGTCGACAGCCTCAACGGCCGGGCGTTTCTGACTGGAGCGGATGCTCATGAAGTCGGTCGGATGATGGCGGCCTTTGACGCCGTCATCCGCAACGAAGTCGTGCCCGCCATCCGGTCCGACTGTCAATCGCCGGCGATCGAAATCGTGACCGCCGGCGCCTCGATCGGTGCCTTCAACGCCCTCGAGGTGCTCTGTCGCCATCCGGAAGTCTTCTCCGCCGCCTTATGCGTCTCGGGAACATTCGACCTCACCAAGTGGCTGGACGGTCCGATGACCTCTGACTTCTATCTCTCCTCCCCCATCCACTACCTGCCCCACCTGACCGAAGGGGATTTGCTGAGGATGCTTCGCAAGCGCTTCGTCCTCTTCACCCATGGGTTGGGCCGGGCCGAGGACCCGGGAGAATCGTGGCGCACCGCAGCGGTTCTGGGCCAGGTGGGAATCCCCAACCGTGTTGACGAGTGGAGCGCGGAGTGGCCCCATGACTGGGTCACCTGGCGGGAGATGTTTCCCCGCTACGTGGACGAGCTCACTCGGCAGTGACCGCCGACTGGATACCGGCCGCCGCCACCGACGCCCGGCGCCGCCTCCGCTCCGATCTCGAACCCCGATTCGGGTCCAAAGGATGGGCGGAATTCTCGGCGCGCTTCGATGCCAATCACGAACGACTGTTTCGGCTGCTCCACGCCCTGTACGGAGAGAGATACGACTTTGCCTGGACTTTGTCAGCTATCACCGAGGTTGCGGCCGATGGATATCTCAACAGACCAGGTCGGCTACGAAAGCTCGACCGGGAACTTCCAACCTGGCTCGACGATGCCGACTCTTTGTGGGGGATGACCTACCTCGATCGTTATGCGGGCGAGGCTTCCAAGCTTGTCGATCGCCTCCCCCATCTCCAAGCACTGGGAATCAGCCATCTCCACCTGTTACCGCTCTACGCGACCCCCGAGGGCGCCAACGATGGCGGATATGCGGTCTCCGACTATCGGTCGCTTCGAACAGATCTGGGATCCATGACCCAAATGCGGACGGCCATCAAGAAGCTTCGCCAGGAAGGCAGCGAAGTCGTTCTCGATCTGATCTGCAATCACACCTCGTCCGAGCACTCTTGGGCCATCGCCGCCGCGCAGGGCGACCAGTACTACCGGGATTTCTATTTCATGTTTCCTGACCGCCGGATTCCGGATCAAATTTCGCCTCATCTCCGCTCGATCTTTCCCGACCGCGGCGGGGATGCCTTCACCTGGCAAGAAGCACCGCAATCGTGGGTATGGACGACCTTCTATCCGTTCCAGTGGGACCTCAACTACCGCAACCCTCATGTCTTGGCGGCGATGGCGTCCGAGATGCTCTTCATCGCCAACCTGGGCGTGTCGGCCATTCGTATGGATGCCACGCCATTCATGTGGAAAGAGCCAGGCACCCCGTGTGAGAACCTTCCCCAGGCCCACCAGCTACTGCAGATACTCCGTATCGTGGCCGACCTCGCTTGCCCCTCGGTGCAGTTCCTCTCCGAGGCGATCGTTGCACCCGATGAGGTCAGCGCCTTCGTCAACCCGAGCGAGTGTCGTCTGGGGTACAACCCCTTGCTGATGACATCAGTTTGGGACGCGCTGGCCACCGATGACGTTCGCTTTCTCGAGATCGCTCTCGGGGAGCGATTCCACCTACCGCCGGGATGCAGCTGGCTTACCTACCTGCGGTCGCACGACGACATCGGTTGGGGATTCGACGACGGCGATGCGATGCGGATCGGCGTCGATCCCCGACTCCATCGCCAATATCTCAACGCGTTCTACTCCGGACAGTTCCCCGGCAGCTTCGCACGCGGCGAGCTGTTTCAGTTGAATCAAGAAACGGGCGATGCGCGCATTTCCGGCAGCCTGGCGTCGTTGGCAGGATTGGAGTCGGCGCTGGAGGAAATGGACCCAGCGGCCATCGATACCGCCGTCAACCGCATTCTCTGTGCGTGGGCCGTGATCCTCATGGCCGGAGGCATTCCGCTGATCTTCCTCGGCGACGAAACCGCCCCGGTGTCCGATCACACATACAAGGCCGACCCGGA
>DATFFB010000168.1:0-4083 GCA_035250485.1 Acidimicrobiia bacterium | reverse complement strand
ACGCAGCCCGCGTCAAGTCGCAAAACCCCAAGGAGGGCAAGTGAACAAGACGGAAATGGCACAGAAGCTCGCCAAGAAAATCGATATGACTCAGGCCGCAGCTGCCGAGATCATCGATGCCATCTTCGATACCGATCCTGGCCGGGGGATCATCGCCGTCGAGCTCGACGCGGGGGACAAGGTGACCATCTCGGGTTTTGGAACGTTCTCCACCAAGAGCCGGTCTGCTCGCAAAGGCCGCAACCCCGCCACCGGGGCAGAGATCTCGATCCCGGCTCGCAAGTACGTCCACTTCGCTCCCGCCAAGGGTCTCAAAGACCGCGTTTCCATGTAGCTCCTCCCTTTTCCGTCGATCAGACGCGGCCGAGGGCCGCGTCTGATGCGCGTTGAGTGAGATGAAGACACTCTTCCACCGGTCGGAGCCGGTGATCATCGCCCACCGGGGTTCACGGCTCCTGTGGCCCGAGAACACTACGACCGGCTTTGAAAAAGCCGCCGGCTACGGCGCGAAATTCATCGAAACCGACCTCCGGGTGAGCGCCGACGGGGTACTTCATTGTTTCCACGACGCGTTCTTAGACCGGACCACGGACGGGTCGGGCCCAATCGGGTCACACAGTGCCGAGGACCTGCAACGTCTCGATGCGGGCTACCACCACCGTATTGGCAACGCGTATCCTTTTCGAGGTCAGGGGGTCGGCGTTCCCACCTTCTCATTGGTCCTGGAGGCGTTCCCCAACTTCGGGTTCGTGGTCGACCTGAAGAACGACGGCGTCGTCGAGCCGCTCGCGCGGATGATCAAGGACCGCGACCTTGCCCATCGCTTGATCGTGGGCTCGTTCTCCACCGATCGGCTGCTCCGCCTCCGTGAAATCTGCGGAAGGCAGCTTGCGACCTCGACCGGTCCCGCAGAAACCGTGAAGGCAATCGTGGCTGGGCGGGTGGGCGCCAGAGTTGACCCCTTTGGTTCGACGACGGTGGCGCTCCAGGTTCCGGTCTCCTGGTACGGGGTTCCGGTGGTAACCAATCAACTGATTGAGGTCGCGCATCGCTTCGGCAAGCTCGTGCATGTCTGGACGATCAACGAGGTTCAGGAGATGAAACGACTCCTGGAACTCGGAGTCGACGGCGTTATCACCGATCGGGTCGACCTCGTGCCCGTTATGTGAGCGACGGAAAATTCGGCGATCGGGCGGCCTCGAACTCATCGATGGCCGCGGTGTGCCGCAGGGTCAGCTCGATGTCGTCGAGCCCGTTCTCGAGGCGCCACCGCGTGTAGGGATCCATCGGGAAATCGGCCGCAAACCCGTCGGCGGTGACCTTTTGCTCGGGCAGGTTCACCTCGACCAGCGCCTCCGGCTCGGCCTCAGCCAACTCCATCAGCCAGGCAACTTCCTTCTCGCTCAGAACCACCGGCAGCAAACCGATCTTGGTGCAGTTGTTGAAAAAGATGTCGGCGAACGACGGCGCCACGATCGCGTCGAAGCCCCAATCCTGCAGCCCCCACGGCGCGTGTTCCCGGGAGGAACCGCTTCCGAAATTGGCACCGGTGACGAGAATGTTTGCGCCCTGATACTTGGAGAGGTTGAGGACGAAATTGGGGTCCGCCTCCCGCCATTCGGCGAAGACGAATTCGCCGTAGCCAGTACGTTCGACCCGCTTCAGGTACTTCTTTGGCATTATCTGGTCGGTGTCGACGTTCGCCCGTGGGAGCGGTGCGAGGCGACCGCGGATAACGGAGATCGGCTTCATTGCTTGAACGTGAAGCGGGTGGGGGAGGTGGCAAAGCTCTCCATGGTCGACATGTCGAGGGCGATGATCACTTCCGGGGCAATCCTCCAAAAGCTGCCGTCGCCCTCGGGTCGGTATTCGTACTTGGCCTCGTAGTTGGCCACCAAGGCGGGAAAATGATCACCGGCTTCCCCCTTGGTCGCGACTCCCCGTCCGCTGATGTGCATGCCCTCTGAGTCAACCCCGAAGCTCACCCGCGGGTCGGCAGCCAGGTTGCGCGCCCAACGAGTGGTGTCCCCGCCTTCGAAATAACCGGTTTCGCCGACCCAGCCGCCCCAAATCGGGTGGATCTGCGAGCCACCGTCGGGACGGGTAGTCCCGATCCAATACAGTGTCGCCGCCGCCAGGGCGTCACGCACCTTCTCCCAGGAGAGCATCCCCCTCTTCTGGGTCGAGAAGCCGTATGCCTTCGGTGCGGTTGGTCTGCTGGTGACCGGAGCGCTCATTGCCAGTCTCTGACGTCAACCAGATGACCGGCTATGGCCGCCGCGGCTGCCATCGCCGGAGAAACCAGATGCGTGCGACCACCGGGGCCTTGCCTCCCCTCGAAATTGCGATTCGAGGTTGAGGCACAGCGCTCCCCGGGGGCGAGGATGTCGGGGTTCATCCCCAAACACATCGAGCATCCAGCGTCGCGCCATTCAAAGCCGGCTTCTTTGAAGATCAGGTCGAGCCCTTCGGCCTCCGCCTGAAGCTTCACCAACCCTGACCCGGGCACCACCATGGCGTTGACGCGGGAGGAAACTTTTCGGCCTGCGACGATTCGGGAGGCCGCCCGCAGGTCCTCGATGCGGCCATTGGTGCAGGAGCCGAGGAAAACTCGGTCGATGCGGACATCGGTCATCCGGATTCCACCGGGGAGGTCCATATAGGCCAGCGCTCGTTCGATCGAATCGCGCTCGGTGGGGTCGGCCGCTTCTTCCGGGGTGGGGATACGGCCGGTGATTGGAATCGTTTGACCGGGATTGGTTCCCCACGACACGTACGGGACCAGGTCGGCGGCGGCGAAGTTGTGTTCCGTGTCGAAGATGGCGTCCGGATCGGTGGGCAGGTGCCGCCACATCTCAAGGGTCGGTTCCCAATCGCGGGGGGCGAACGGCCGGCCCTTCAAGTATGCGTATGTGGTTTCATCCGGAGCGATCATCCCCGCCCGGGCACCGGCCTCGATCGACATATTGCAGATGGTCATTCGCCCCTCCATCGAGAGGCCCGCGATGGTCGAGCCCATATATTCGATGACGTGGCCGGTGGCACCTCCGGTCCCGATCGTGGCGATGACTCCCAGGATTACGTCTTTGGGAGTGACACCGTTGGGAAGCTCGCCATCGACTCTGATGGCCATCGCCTTCGGTTTGTCTTGGGGAAGGGTCTGCGTGGCGAGAACGTGTTCGACTTCGGAAGTGCCGATGCCGAAGGCGAGGGCGCCGAATGCCCCATGAGTCGACGTGTGGGAGTCCCCGCAAACGATCACCATCCCCGGCTGGGTTATCCCTTGCTCAGGCCCGATGATGTGGACGATCCCCGAGCGGGGGTCGTCGAGGCCAAAGAGAGTGACCCCGAACTCGTCGCAGTTGCGAATGAGGGCGTCGATCTGAATCTTCGACATCGGGTCGGTGATTCCGAGTTCGCGGTTGGCGGTGGGGACACCGTGGTCAATGGTGGCGAGAGTCAGGTCGGGCCGTCGCACCTTTCGGCCCTGCATACGCAAAGAATCGAACGCCTGGGGTGACGTCACCTCGTGAACGAGGTGCATGTCGACGTAGAGAAGGTCGGGCTCTCCGGCCACGCTGCGCACCAGGTGGGAGTCCCATACCTTTTCGAAAAGCGTCTTGCCGCTCACTCGGTAAGGATACCGATGGTGCTGGCCAGGCTGACCTAGGGAAAATAGACCTGATGGGCGGCGATGATCTCACCGCCACTTACGACCAGGGTCATGGGGGTTTCCCCGACAACGAGCCCGTAGTAACCCTCACCGTCTTGAAGGGCTGTGATGAGTTCGTCGCGGTCGACGGTCACTTCCTCAATCGCCCCACCGGCATCGAAGCCAAGGAGCACAAACGAACCGGCTGCGCTGAGGACTGCAGATTGCGAGTCCTCCTCGGGATTGGAGATGAAGTAGTCGTTGGGCAGATCCTCGTCTTCGGAGATCACCCCCGCCGCTACCGCCGCATCGTGGGCCTCGTCGCCGGTGAGAATCTCGGCGGGGTCGAAGGTGAGCTGTTCATCCTCTGCAGAGATCACAAAGGCGAAAAACTCGTCGGTGCTCGTAGGGACGCTGGCGCCCGGCGTGGC
>DATFFB010000167.1:0-5735 GCA_035250485.1 Acidimicrobiia bacterium | reverse complement strand
CGCCGCCAATGGAGCCAAAGACGGTTGCCCGGTGTCGAACGCGCTGAAGGGCAACGTCGAGATCACAGTTGAGGCGAACTTGCTCTAGAACTGGATGAGTTGGATCAGGTTGCCGTCGGGATCCGAATAGGTGGCGACCTCTCCTCCCCAGGGCTCGGCCGACGGTGTCCGCAAACATGGGGTCCCGGCGGCCTCGAGCTGCCGATGCCAGGTGGCAAGGTCATCGACCGCGAAGTTGAGAAGAACCCGATCCGGGTCGGTCGCAGCCCCCCTAACTCTGTCGTGGAGGTTGAGGGTGAGGCGAAGGTGGCCCCACTCGAAATTGACGAACCCCTCCCGATCCGAGCGAGGGTGTAAGCCCAAAATTTCGGCATAAAACCGCCTCATTTCCGGAAATCCCACCTCACTGGTGTGGATCAGCACGCCCACCATCTCCGGCCGGAGCGGTCGTTCCATGGTTCGCCAGCTTGCCACAGTTTTCCATGCCGGCCTAGCGTGGCCGGCGGAGTTGGGCGGAACTCCGGGCTCGGATCTGGTTTTCGATTCGTCCTGGCACGCCCTTGGTTATGCCTGACAAGGAGACTTTGTGCGTCGCTGGCGCCCGGCCCTTTCGTTATCGATCATCTTCATGCTCTTCGCGGTCGGAACCGCAATGGCCCCGACCGTCGACGGCGCCGGCCTAGAGCCCAAGTATCTCGAGCTGAGAGCGAATCCGGTTTCCGAGCCGCCGCTCCTGATGCCCTGGCCCGAGGATTACTGCGCGAGTCCCTGCGCGGACCCGATCGCCGATCCCGTTCCGACCGAGCCGACCACCACAACGACCACGACGACGACCACCACTGCGGCCAAGCCGACCGTTGTCAGCCCGCCGGCGCCCCGCATCTCCGCTCCTGCGGCGGCACCGAGACCGGTGGAGGAGTGGCGGAGTCTCGTGAGCTCGTACTTCGCCCCCACCGACGTCGACAAAGCCCTGCGGGTCATTTCCTGTGAATCGGGGGGCGATCCCAACGCCCAGAACCCATCTTCGGGGGCGGCTGGCCTCTTTCAACACATCCCCCGGTATTGGCCGGAACGGGCGGCGCTGGTGGGATTGCCCGGCGCGTCGATCTTCGATCCCGTGGCCAACGTCGCCGCCGCGGCATATCTGGTCTACACGGAGGGCTGGTCGCCTTGGGCTGCCAGCGCCGGCTGCTGGTAGCTAGATCCGGCGATCCTTTATTGGGATGGGCGTGCAGTCGATAATTGGTCCATGGATTACATCGGGGCGCTGCGACTCGATGACCAGCCCCCGCTCAAGGCAACACTTCGCCTAGCCGACGACGGGGTCACCATCATCGCCGATGCCGAGCCGATCGGTACTTGGCCGCTGACCGACTGTCGGATAATTCCGCAGGGCAGTGATTTTCGGCTCGCCATCGAGGGTGACGAGGCTCTATTCACCACCGACCAACCGGGAGATCTTCAAAGCGAGATCGCCCGGCGATGGCCACCTCGTCAAGCCGCGACAAAAGTTGCATCGAAAGACGGCATCGGCAAATGGGTGGTCGCCGGTATGGGGTTGATCTTGGCCGCCATCGTCGTCAGCACCCTGGTGGCGCGCGATCAACCCACACCCGGCCTGCTCAGTGCGGCCGCCACGACAGTGCCGGCGATGCCGGCTGTCTTCACCGGTGGCGTTGACGAAGTCACTGTTCGCTGGAACGAAGCGGCGAGCTCGCTCAATCTCGAGCTCTTTCTTCTCGAGCGGCCCGGTCCCAACCGGCTGCAGATGAACCTGCGGCCCGGCCTGGTGATCTACGCCACCGAATCGCCAGCCACGGGAGTAGTGCGTTCGATGATGATCGCGGCTGCCCCCACATCGGAGTCCGAAGACGGCGACGCGGTTCTGGCGGGCTGGGGGATTCTGATCGCCACGGTCAACCCGGAACTCGATGGTCTGGGGCGGCGCCAGGTGCTGGCCGAGCTGGGAGTCGACCCCGATCGACCGCTGACGGCTGGTCTCGATGGGGAAACCACGGTCGGCCCGGTCACGTACCGGCTTCGATCTGGCGTTCTCGGCGGCAAGGCGTTGCTCTCGGTCGTCCTTGCTCCCACGGGCTAGCAACTAACTTTCAGTTGATGACTGAGGTTTTCATCGTCGATGCCTGCCGTACGCCGATGGGAAAGCTCGGCGGACAACTCGCTCTGGTTCGTCCTGATGATTTGGCTGCCCACGCCATCAGCCGTCTTCTCGCTCGCCAGCCCGATCTCGACCCCTCCGCCATTGAGGACGTGGTCTGGGGAGCCGCCAACCAAGCCGGTGAGGACAATCGCAACGTCGCCCGCATGGCCGCCCTGCTCGCCGGACTCCCGGTTGAGGTTCCCGGAGCCACAGTCAACCGGCTTTGTGCATCGGGGATGCAGGCAGTCATCTCTGCGACCCATGCCTTGGGAGCGGGGTGGGGCGAGGTGATGGTGGCCGGCGGCTCTGAGTCGATGAGCCGGGCGCCATACGTGACTCCGAAACCTGAAATCGGCTTCCAGGTTGGTGCGCCGGGAATGGTCGACACCGTTCTCGGATGGCGCCTTACCAACCCGTTGATGGAAGAGTTGTACCCGCCTATCACACTGGGCATGACCGCCGAGGTGGTCGCCGAAAAATACGGGATCTCACGGGAAGCCCAAGATCAATTTGCCCTGACCAGTCACGAAAAGGCAGTCGCGGCCCAGCGGAGTGATCGATTCAAAGAAGAGATCGAGCCACTCGAGGTACCCGTCGATCACCGCCGACGTTCGGTGACTTTGATCACCTCTGACGAGGGGCCGCGAGCGGACACCACCCTCGAGGTTCTGGGCCGGCTGCCTTCGGTTTTCAAGTCAGAAGGCACGGTCACGGCAGGGAACTCTTCGCCGATGAACGATGGGGCGGCGGCTCTACTCCTGGCCACGGAGGACGGGCTCGAACGGCACGGACTCGAACCGGCCGCCCGGATCGTCGCCGGGGCGGCGGCTGGTGTTCATCCTGACGTAATGGGAATCGGAACGGTGCCGGCCAGCGAAAAGGCCTTGCAACGTGCCGGGCTCGAGGCTGGCGATCTCGACCTGATCGAAGTGAACGAGGCTTTTGCGTCCCAGGCGGTGGCGACCATTCGCCTCCTCGATCTCGATCCCGAGCGCGTCAATGCCAATGGCGGGGCGATCGCCCTCGGGCATCCTCTCGGCGCCTCGGGCGCCCGGATCATCACGACCCTTATCCACGAATTGAAGAAGCGGGAAGGTCGGTTCGGGCTGGCGACTATGTGTGTGGGGGTGGGTCAGGGCAGCGCGGTCGTGGTGGAAAGGGTGTGATCGGCGCCCCTCTCGCAGGCGTCCGCGTAATCGAATTCGGAAATCTGGTGGCGGCTCCTTACTGCGGGATGCTCCTCGCTGACCTGGGGGCCGAGGTAATCAAGGTCGAGCCCTTGTCCGGAGATCTCGCCCGCGCCATCGGGCCTTTCTACGGCGTTGAGAGCGCCTTCTTTCTCGGGGTCAACCGCGGCAAGCTCAGCTTGGCCGTCGACCCCAAGGACGAGAGGGTGAAGACGTTGTTGGCGAGGCTGTGCGAGCAGTCGGACGTCGTCCTCAGCAATCTCCGCCTCGGGGCGATGGAGCGGATGGGCCTAGGTGCCGGAGCACTGCAGACGATGGCGCCCCACCTGGTGGTGACGGTCATAAGCGCCTTCGGAAGCAAAGGCCCCGCCTCCTACCGTCCCGGGATCGACCTCATATTCCAGGGCGAGTCGGGAATGATGTCGATCACTGGTGACCCAGGCGAAGGGCCGCACAAGACCGCCACCACCATCGGCGACTTCCTCGCCGGCACCAACGCCGCATTGGCAATCACGTCGGCTCTAGCCGGTGGCGGCGGCCGGCATGGAAGCCAGGGCGCCCTCGTCGAGATCTCGCTGCGAGACGGCATCATCGCCGCCCAAGCCACGTGGAACGCCCTCTACTTCACCAGCCAGAGACAACCGGAACGGACCGGCACCGCCTCGCCGGTGACCGGGCCCAATCAAAGCTTCCGTACTGCCGACGGCCACCTCAATCTGGCAGTCGTGTCGGATCGGCATTTCGTCGACACGTGTCGAGCGCTCCGCCTCGACCACGTCGCTACCGATGCGCGGTTCGCCACCAACGAGCTACGAGTTCGTCACCGTGATGAGCTTGTTGCCATCATCCAGGAGGTCTTCGCCGGCGAGACGACGGGCCACTGGCTGAAGCTCCTCGATGAGGTCGGGGTTCCCGCTGGACAGATCTTCGATCTGGAGGAGGTATTCGCCGACCAGCAGGTGATCCTGAACGAGATGGTGGTGGACATCTCTCATCCGCGGATTGGCAGGTTCCGCATGCAAGGCTCGCCTCTCCGTCTCAACGGCGTCTCCGCCCGGTCGCAGGTCGCTCCCCCCATGTTGGGGCAACACACCGTCGCCGTCCTCCGCGACTTCGGTTGGTCCGATGCGGAGGTGAGCGAGCTAGTCGCGGCGGGTGTGGCCCTCGACGGGAGCCAGCCTTGAACGTACGCTGCCGCGACCAATCGCTGGCAGCCGCGCTCGACTCCGACGGACCGGGCTTGGTCTTCGTCGCCGATCCCGATGTCTCCGACAGCTGGGACGACATCCGTGAGGAGCTCGTCGAGGCGTTTTCGATGACTCAGGCGGCGGCGATCCGCGGAGAGCCGATCGTTTATGTCGTGCGCGGTGACGATCTGCTGGGTCGCGACGGGATCGGGGCGGCGATTGTGGCCACGGCTCTGCTTTCGGGTGCCCGCACGGCCAGTCTCGAGTTGAGGGATAGCACGGTCAATACGCTCGCGATTGACAGGGAGTCGAGCCTCGTTTCTATCTCCACCTGGGTCAGACATCTGCTGGCGGGCGGTCCCCGGGGCGAGCTGGTGCACTTGGGTGGTAGTCACCTCGGAAAGGCACTGCCATGAGCTGGGCGGTGGTCACCGGCGCGGCGGGGGGGATCGGAACCGCGATCAGCCACCGACTGGCTGAGGAGGGCCGGCGGCTGATCCTGGTCGACCTGGCGCCGGCCCTGGCCAGGGTGGCGACCGAACTCGAGACCTCAACAACGGTGCGCCCCGTCCAAGCCGATCTCACCACCGAGGATGGAATCCAAGCTGTGCGCTCCGAAGTCGTCGACCTCGGTTCGTTGGAACTAGTGGTGAACAACGCCGGCATCACCCGCGATGCCCGGCTGGCGAACCTCTCCGAGGAGAACTTCAACTTGGTCTTGGACGTCAACCTCGGCGCCCCGCTCCGCCTCGTCGAGACGCTCCATCCGCTGATGGAGGCCGGGGCCATCATCAACATCAGCTCGCGTGCTTACCTGGGCAACTTCGGTCAGTACAACTACTCGATGTCGAAGGGCGGGCTCGTAGGGCTGACCCGCGCCTACGCCCTACGGCTGGCGCCGCGGATCCGCGTCAACGCCATCGCCCCCGGGCTGATCGGAACCGAGATGACCAAAGCCATTCCGGCCGAGGTCCGCGAGAAGATGGTGGCTGCCATTCCCATGCAAAGGATGGGGACACCGGATGAAGTAGCCGCCCTCGTTTCCTATCTCGCTTCGGCTGCCTACATCACCGGCGAGGTGATCACGATCGGGGGCGGCCGCAGCCTCAGCCGCTGATCGGAACACGGTTATTTTTCGCCTGGGGCGCATCTCGACAGCCCGAATCTGTCACAGGTCTCTTGTACGTTGCGGCTATGGGA
>DATFFB010000166.1:0-4747 GCA_035250485.1 Acidimicrobiia bacterium | reverse complement strand
ACGGCACTCCGCCCGTGCCCCACCTCGAGACCGACTGATTACCGCATCCTGCGTAAATCCGGCGCAATTTCTGCACCGGATTTACGCAAGGGGATCTTGGGCGAATACTCGCTACTGCCCGAACACCGGCACCCCGTCGGGGCACATGCGGACCTTGGGGTTGTAGTCCTGGAAGATTCCCGAAGGGTTGTCCTTCCAGATCCAGGTGTGGATCACGTAGAGCGGGAGCACCGAGTGCTGGTGCAGGTGTTGACCAAAGATCATCGGCGGCGTGCTGGCAGTCCAGGCAGCCACTGGGACGATGTATTCGTGGGCGACCAATTCCGCGATCTGGCCGTTGTTATCGAGCTCGTAGACCAGGGCCTCGGGAGCCTTCGGATCCAAGGTGGCGTCCAGAAGCGAGGCCTTCAGGTAGTGGACTCCCATCCCACCTTTACTCGGATCCTCGAAACAGCCCAGACTTCCCTCCCCGGGCCCGAGAGTGCTGGCATAGCCATCGGCCACCGCCTCTTCGACGTCCTGATAGGCGGCGGTGGCGAGGTTGGCCGCCGCCAGCCCGGGATCGCTTGCTCCCCCGGAGATCCCGCTGAAGCGGTGTAAGAAGGCGGCCATCTGGCCCCGGGTGACGCTGTCATTGGGACAGAACTGGGTCGTGGTGCAGCCCTTGGTGATCCCAGAATCGGCCAGCCAGGCGATGTCGTCGTGGAAAGGATTGCTGGCCGACACATCCGAAAAGCCGGTGTGCGAGGCCAGCACCAGGCCCGGGATGGCAAAGAGCGTCGCCAGGGCGAGCGCCACCATCGTGGCCCGAGTTGATTTGCGCATGGTTCTCCTCCTCGACCGGAAGGTCCGGTCTTAGCGAGAACGTACGAAATCCGCCCATGACCCACATCGGGGGTTGCCCCCAAGTTGGGTGGAGGGCGCCCCTATCTTTGGCCTCAAAAGTGGGTGAGAGGCACCGCCGTACACTCCCTCGGCGTGCCCCAAACAATGTACGCGAAGAGCGGCGACGTCAGCATCGCCTATCAGGTGACCGGCGACGGGCCCCGTGATCTCGTGTACGTGCCCGGATTCGTTTCCAACATCGAAGTCATGTGGGACGACCCCGGGCTTGCGGAATTTCTCGAGCGACTCGCTTCCTTCTCGCGGCTGATCACCTTCGACAAGCGGGGAACGGGTGTCTCCGACCCGGTTCCTCCCGACCAGCTGCCCACGCTCGAGACCCGGATGGACGACCTGCGGGCCGTGATGGACTCGGTGGGCTCATCACGGGCCTCGCTCTTCGGGCATTCCGAGGGCGGAAACATGTGCATTCTCTTTGCCACCACGTACCCCGAGCGCACCGACGGCCTCATTCTCACCGGCAGCTACGCGAAGAGAATCCGCTCCGACGATTATCCCTGGGCACCCACCCGCGAGGACCGTATGGCGCACATCGAAGAGGTGGAGCGGACGTGGGGAGCGAGCGGCCTGGAAGTCCATTACTACGCACCCAGCCGAGCCCATGATCCTGCCTTCGTCGAGTGGCTCAAGCGCTATGCAAGGTTGTCGGCCAGCCCCAAGGCGGCGGCTGCTCTGGTACGGATGAACTCCGAGATCGATGTGACGTCGCTGCTTTCGTCCGTTCGGGTACCCACCCTGCTTCTCTATCGAGTCGACGATCCCGATGTCAGCGCAGACGAGGGTCGCTATATCGCCTCCAAAATCCCCGGTTCCAAGTTCGTGGAGCTTGCGGGTGGGGACCACTTCTTTTGGGCCGGTGATTCGGAACCCTTGATCGAAGAGATCGAGGAATTCATAACGGGTCACCGGACTCCCATTCCTTCGGACCGCGTGTTGGCCACCGTTATGTTCACGGACATCGTCGGGTCGACCGAGATTGCTTCGGCCAAGGGCGATCAGGCCTGGCTGGGATTGCTCGAGCGACATCATCAACTGGTCCGAGCCCAACTGGCCCGCTGGCGGGGCCGTGAAGAAAATACCGCCGGCGATGGCTTTCTCGCCACCTTCGATGGGCCGGCCCGGGCGATCCGATGCGCAAGAAGTATTGCCGTCGATATCAGACGACTCGGTCTGGAGGTTCGTTGCGGGTTGCACACGGGTGAAATCGAGATACGAGCCGACGGCGTCGGCGGGTTGGCCGTGCACATCGGAGCCCGCATCGCCGCCTTGGCCGGACCCGGAGAGGTCCTGGTCTCAAGGACCGTGCGCGACCTCGTCTCTGGTGCCGGTTTGGAATTCGCCGCGCGGGGACCGCAAGCCCTGAAAGGGGTCTCCGAACCCTGGGAGCTGTTCGCGGTGGTCGGCGGCTAGGCGCTTTTCTCAGGGTCGACTACGGCGTAGACGCTCCTCCCACCGGGGAGGCCCTTGAACTCACGCTCCCCCAGAGATTCAAACTCAAATCCCGCCCCCGACGCCAGCTGTTGGGTAGTGGAGGACACCAGGATCTCTCCATCCGGGGCGCCGGCAGCGATGCGCGCGGTCTCATGTACCGCCACCCCGCGGACGTCGACTCCTTCTATTTCTACCTCGCCGGTGTGAACCCCAATCCTTACCTCCAGGCCCAAGGCCCTAGCTCCCTTCCGGATGCCAATGGCGGCCCGAATCGCTCGGGCGGCGCCGTCGAATATGGCCACAAACCCATCCCCGGTGGTGTTGACCTCTCGCCCCCGAAATCGGTCGAGTTGATCCCTCACGTCCCGATTGTGGTGGCCCAACAGCTCCCGCCAGGCCCTATCGCCCAGCTTGATGGCGGTTTCCGTCGAACCAACGATGTCGGAGATAAGCATCGTGACCACGACTCGCTCCCCGGCTTCCGGATCCGGCAACCAGGTCCGCACTCCTGACCAGTTGATTGCCCGCATCGGTTCTTCGCTCACGACCCAGCCGTCGTGTCCGGGCGGTATCTCGAAGACATCGTTGGGAGAGATGTCAAGGGAGGAACCATCGTCCATTTCCACGTGGAGAAGCCCCTCCAAAACGACCCCCCGATGATGGGCCTGACAACTTTGCTCTGCGCGATGGTTCCCAATCAGCTTGCGTCCCCCGAGGGCGCAATGAGCTCCCGGCTCGAAAGTGTTGAGCGAAATGGAGGCGTCGCCCACCTGGACGATGTCTGCCGCCAGGCCCTCCGACCGAAAGCGCTCGTCGGGCGCATTGAGGTTCTTCTTATTCAGTCCGGCTATGGCTTTGTCTCCTACGACGCCCATCCTAAGAACGCAGCCTCTCGCCCTGTACCCCTCGAACGTTGTAGCGGTAGCCTCCGTGCGTGATCCCCGAGACGCGCTACGCGCGCGCAGGCGAAGCCCATATCGCCTACCAAGTCCTGGGTGATGGACCTATCGACATTGTGCTCGTCGACCAGTGGTTCAGCCACATGGACGGACAGTGGGACGTAACACCAGCGGCCGAGTTCCGCCGTCGTCTCGCATCGTTCAGCAGGCTCATCATGTTCGACAAGCGCGGAATTGGACTGTCCGACCCGGTGCCGATTGCCCAGCTGCCGACGATCGAAGAGTGGATCGAGGACCTCCGCACCGTGCTCGACGCGGTGGGGTCGGAGCGTGCGGCCTTGGTTGCCAACCTTGGCGGTGGTCTGATGTCGATCGTGTGCGCCGCGACCTATCCGGATCGAATCTCCTCGCTCGTCGTGGCCGACGGCTATGCCCGCATTCGCCAGGCGCCCGACTACCCCGAGGGCGAGACCGACGACGCGGTCGAGGGCCGCCTCGCCAAAATCGAGCCCGAGCACGGACGCGGGATACTGGTCAAGTTCTTCGCCCCGAGCCTCGCTAGCGACACCCGGCTCCTCGACGCATTCGCCCGATACGAGCGGCAGTCAGCCAGCCCCGGGACTGCCATGGCGATGATCCGGATGCTGTACGACTCCGACGTTCGTAGCGTCCTTCCCGTCGTTCGGGTTCCGACGCTCATCATCCAGCACACCGAGGTTCGCACCCACCCTCCGGCCCTCGGGCGTTACCTCGCCGACCACATCCCTGCCGCCAAACTCGTGATGCTTCCAGGTTCCGACAATCTGATCTGGGCTGGCGACCAGGACGCGGTCATTGCCGAGATCCAGGAGTTCACGACCGGCGTCCGACCGATCACCGAACCCGACCGCGTGCTCGCCACCGTGATGTTCACCGATATCGTCGATTCGACGGCGCGAGCGGCGCGGCTCGGCGACCGCCGCTGGCGGGCGCTGCTCGAAGACCACGATCGGCTCGTGCGTGCGGAGCTGGCCCGCCGCGGCGGCCGGGAGGTCAAGCGAACGGGTGACGGGTTCCTGCTCACCTTCGACGGGCCCGCTCGCGCGGTTCGAGCCGCCGATGCTATCCGGCAGGCGGTGGCGGACGTGGGCCTGGAGGTGCGGACCGGCCTCCATACTGGCGAGATCGAATTGGCCGACGGTGATGTGGCCGGCGTCGCCGTTCACATCGGCGCCCGCGTGGCCGGCCTCGCTGGCGCGGGTGAGATCCTGGCGTCGAGCACCGTCCGCGACCTGGTGGCCGGCTCTGGCATCACGTTCCGGGACCGCGGATCGCACGTGCTCAAGGGCGTGCCGGGCAGGTGGCGGCTCTTCGCGGTCGAAGAGGCCGGACCCTGAAGGGCCGCGAGCCGTAACCCGTTTGCGCGACCATCTGCCCGGGTATCTTTTCCAGGACTGAACGAGAGGGTTGCCTATGGACCCTGCTGTAGAACTGATTTACCGGGAGCGAATACCGCTCGACGAATCGGCCCTCCG
>DATFFB010000165.1:0-16807 GCA_035250485.1 Acidimicrobiia bacterium | reverse complement strand
ATCGCGAGGTGGTTCGCCCACCATTTGCGGGGCGACAACAACCGGGTGATGGAGATGCCGCGCCTCACGGCATGGGTGAGGACGGAGCCGCCCTACGACGCCCGGGTCTCGACTGGCTTCTGGCAGGCGTGGCAGACGGAGACCGCGGTCGAGTTCTGGGAGATGCCACTCGGGGACGGTATCCAAATCTGGGATGGTCCCCAATGGGTCGGGTCGCATGCTCCGGCTTGGGATCGTGCCGTGGTCGGCTCGAGCGATCCCGTTTCGGACGACGAAGCGTCGCTCACGTTCGAATCCGCTCCCTTGCCCGCCGATCTCGATCTATTTGGCAGCCCCCAAGTGGAACTAATGGTTTCCTCCGACCAGACGGCTGGCTTGGTGGCAGCGCGGATACTGGCGGTGTCGCCGGAAGGTCAGGCCTTTCTCATCTGTCGAGGAAGCCGCAACCTTGTGTTCCCGGACGATTTATCGGTGCCGACGAGAGTGGAGATCGGGGAGTGGCGCCAGGTCACCTTCCACCTCCTGGCCGCCTCGGCCCGAATTCCAGCCGGGTGGATATTGAGGCTGAGCGTGGCCGGGGCCGATTTTCCGATCGCCTGGCCGCCGGGGAGGCGATTTAGGTTGTCGGTGGATCCGGCCCGAAGCCGTCTTCGCCTCCCGCTCCTTCCGGTCGGAGGAGAGAGGCTGACGATCCCTTCCGCCCCGCCGCCTCCCTCCGCGCCGGCCGAGACCGAGCGCGATGAGGTGGAATGGGCTGTCGAGCGAAGGGGTTCGGGCACCACCTTTCGAAGGAGCCTCGCTCGCGACGAGCTGCAGGAAGGCCGGCTCCGGTACAGCACTCGTCAGAACTGGGAGGTAGCGGTGGACGAAGTCGACCCGGCTTCGACATCGCTTGTTTCGAACGTAGCGCTGCTGCTGGACAGGGCGGGGTGGAAGGTGGCCGCCAACGGGCGGGTGAAAATCTCCTGCGATGCGGACTCGTTCTATCTGGAGGTCGGGCTTGAGGCCCTCGAGGATGGACAGGCGATCTTCGAACGGACCTGGGAGGAGCAGATCCGGCGCATTTACGCCTGATAGGGATTCGACTTGGCGTCGGATCGTTCCCGACTCGCTGTCTGGTGGATTCGCGGCTTAGTTGCAATCCGAGCATGGCGACACTTGGAAGGCTTTTCATCGCGTGGCCCGGCTGAGGAGTTGGTCCTTTGCCCACCCTGCGGTTCCCGCCGAGGAGCGTGCTCGCCTGGTGCGGTTGGTGCCGGGGCTGGCGGACAGGCCCACATTCCTTCTCACCACCTGTTTGCGGGTCGAGTTGGCGTCGCTCAACCAGGAAGACGATTCGATCCTTACCGCGGGACCGAATGCCGGGGGCCGTTATCGGGAAGATCAAGAGGCGTTTCGTCACCTGTGCAGAGTCGCGGCCGGTTTGGAATCGCCGCTGATCGGCGAACCCGAGGTCCTGGGCCAGTTTCGCCAGGCCTTGACCCGGTATCGGCAATCGCCCGCGCAAGAACCCTCGCTGGTGCGGATCCTCGAATCCGCGGTCGGAGTGGCCCGGAGCACACGCCGCTTGCTCGCTGACGAGCCGCGGGGGTCTCTGGCCGCCGTCGCCGCCCAGGTCGCGAAGCCCTATGCCCGCATCGCAGTACTCGGATCCGGGGCAATGGCCCGAGCCACCGCCGCTTACCTCGAGGGTAAGGACGTATCGGTCTATGCCCGGAGAGCGCGGCGGATCGGAGATCGCCAGACGCTTCCTTGGACGGAAGTTGACTCGGCCCTGCGCGTTTTCCCCGCAGTCATCTCGACCTACCCGGGCAAGTTTCCGATGAGCCCGGGCTTCACAAGCGCTCTGGTCGAGCGGCACACTCCGCTGTTGCTGATCGATCTGGGGATGCCTCCTGCCTTCGGTCCGCTAAACGATGCGGTGCACTATCTAGGCATCGACGAACTCGCGCGGAGAGCCGATGGCTACGGGTCTCCAGCGGCGGAAAAAGCGCTCGCAGCGGATGCTCGCAAGAGTTGGCAACGTCTGCGGACACCGTCTCGGACCACTGAGGTGATCGCGGCAATGGCAGCCTTTGCCGAGGATGCAGCTGATGACGAGGTGGCTCGCTTCGCCCAACGATTGTCGGCGGCCGAGGAGCCCGAGTTGGTGTTGCGTCAGCTCGCCCGCAAGGTGGCTCGCCGGGTGATGCATCCCCCAATTTCATACCTCGGCTCGACCGACATCGACTCCGTGGAAGTGCTGGCCGAGGCGTTCGGGATCGATCGTGACTGACTTGCGGATAGCTACCCGACAGTCGCCACTTGCGCTCGCCCAGACACATCGTGTCGCCCGCTCGCTGGCTGAGGCTCATCCCGGCTTGTCAGTCAAGATCGTGGAAGTGAGCACGGCGGGTGATCGCGACCGACTGAGCTCGATCGCCGAGCTGACCGAACTGGGCGCCTTTGTACGCGCGGTTCAAGACGCGGTGATCGAGGGGCGCGCCGACCTGGCCGTGCATTCGCTCAAAGATCTTCCGGTCGTCGGACCCGAGGCCTTGACCCTGGCCGCGGTGCCCGAGCGGGCCGCACCCTTCGACGCCCTCGTGGGTCTCCGCCTCGACGCTCTCCCTCCCGGCGCGCTGGTGGGCACTGGTAGCCCGCGGCGAGTCAACCAGCTCATGGCGCTGCGGCCCGATCTGCGGACAGTCGAATTGCGGGGCAACGTCGACACCCGTCTCGAGAAGGTGGCATCCGGTGAGGTGGATGCTGCCGTTCTCGCCGAGGCTGGCCTCGAGCGACTAGGCAGGGGAGACTCGATCGCCCAACGCCTTGCTGTCGCCGAGATGGTGCCAGCGCCCGGCCAGGGAGCGCTGGCGATCGAGACCCGGGAGGGAGACGATTGCGCCGGCGTCGTGGCGGCGATCGATGACAGTTCGCTCAGGACCCTGGTCACAGCGGAACGCTTATTGCTGGCCGAGACCGGCGCCGGTTGCCGATCAGCGCTGGGGGCCCTGGCCATCTGGGAGGAAGGCCTCATCCGCATGGACGCCTTCGTGTCCGACCACCGGGGAGCCCGACGCGCCCTCGTTCGAGGAGAGACCCCCGAGGCGGTCGTGGCCGAGGCTCGCAAGGCCCTGGAGCTCTGATGCGGGTGGCAGTCACCACCGACCGCTTCGACCGAGTCGCACCTTTCTATAGAGAGGCGCGGCTCGACCCGATCCGGCTGCCGTGCGTGAAGGTCGAGCCGGCCCCAGCCGACGTCCTGGCCCGGGCCCGCGCGGCGACCGCGCGGGCGGGCGTCATCGTCCTCAGCTCTGCCCGCACCGTCGATCTGCTCTGGCCGGACGGACCGATGCCGTCGATCCCGGTGTTGGCGGTCGGGACGGCGACCGAAGCCGCGGTCAAAGATCGCCGCGGCCAGGTCTTCATTGTCGGCAATTCGGGCCTGGCGGCCCTGGCTGCCAGAGCCCGCACACGATTGGCGACTGCCAACGTCGTTTTCCCTCGGTCGGCGAATAGTGATCGCGCGGCACTCCGGATCATCCGAGAGCTGGCGCCTCATCTACTCGAGTTCGAGGTTTATCGCACACGTTCAATTGCACCCGCAAAAGCCGAGGTGCAGGCTGTGGCTTTTGCCTCGCCTTCGGCAGTCGAGGGTTGGCATTTCGCTCGCAGCCTCGAAGGTCTGGTCGTTGGTGTGATCGGACCGACTACTTCTGCAGCCGTTTCCCTTCACCGACGACCCGACGTCGTGGCTTCGTCGCCTTCGCATCGCGCATTGGCTCAAGCCCTGGCTTCACATATGGAGGTGAAAATATGACCGGTTATCCCAGTGTTCGACCCCGCCGGATGAGGATGCGGGCCGCCCTGCGACGGGTGGCGGCAGAGACCCGTCTCCACCCGGCCCAGTTTGTGCTGCCGGTTTTCGTTGTCTCTGGCGAGGGGGTGCGAAACCCCATCGCTTCGATGCCGGGACATTTCCAGCTCTCGGTTGATCAGATTGCACTTTTGGCCAAGGAAGCCGAGTCGGTCGGCATCGGAGGCATGCTGTTTTTCGGTGTTCCCGATCGAAAGGATGAGGAGGGATCGTCGGCCTGGGATCCGATGGGGCCGGTTCCGCGTGCGATCGAGGCGGTGGCCTCGGCGGCACCCGAAATCCTTCGGTGGGCCGATGTCTGTCTGTGCGAGTACACGAGTCACGGACATTGCGGGCCACTCCGCGGACATGTGGTCGACAATGACGCCGCCCTACCTTCGCTGTCGAAAGCAGCAACCGTCTACGCCGAGGCCGGCGCCGACGTCATCGCTCCTTCGGACATGATGGACGGGAGGGTCGCGGCCATCCGTGCAGAACTCGATCAAAGGAATCACCACGACACGGTGATCTGTTCCTATGCGGTCAAATATGCCTCGGCGTACTACGGGCCTTTTCGGGAGGCTGCTGGTTCGACGCCGGCTTTTGGCGACCGGCGGTCGCATCAGATGGATCCTCCCAACGGGCGGGAGGCAATTCGGGAGGCGCAACTTGACGTGGCTGAAGGTGCCGACATGGTGATGGTGAAGCCAGCCGGTCCCTATCTAGACGTTGTTGCCGCGGTACGAGCGAAGGTCGATGTGCCAGTGGTGGCGTATCAAGTCTCGGGGGAGTTTGCAATGATCGAAGCGGCTGCCGCGCAGGGGTGGATCGATCGCGACCAGGTGATGCTCGAGTCGCTCACGGGGATCGCCCGCGCCGGAGCCGGCATCATCCTCACTTATTTCGCTCTCGATGCCGCGCGGCGGATCGAGGTGGCCCGGTGAGGTCGGAGCTTGCAGCCAAGCGGGAAGCATCCGCCACCTGGCAGAGAAGGGCAATCGAGGTCATGCCGGGCGGGGTCAACTCACCGGTGAGGGCCTTTCGGTCTGTGGGTGGGAATCCGCCTTTTGCCGAGTCGGGTCGCGGTGCCTATTTGAAAACGGTCGATGGGGATGGCCTGATTGATTTCGTCGCCTCGTGGGGAGCTTTGATCCTGGGCCATGCCCGGCCCGAGGTAGTCGAGGCCATCGAGAACGCGGCCCGGGCCGGCAGCTCGTTTGGGTTCTCGACCGCCGCCGAAGTAGAGCTGGCCGAGTTGATCTGTTCGCTGGTTCCCTCGATCGAGATGGTGCGGCTGGTCAACTCGGGCACCGAAGCCACGGCATCGGCGCTGCGGCTGGCCCGGGCGGCAACGGGCCTTTCAGCCGTCATCAAGTTCGAGGGGTGCTATCACGGGCATGCCGACGCATTCCTCGTCCGGGCTGGCTCGGGTCTCGCCACCTTCGGCGAGCCATCCAGTCCCGGGATCCCCGCCAACATCACGGCCCACACCCGAGTTGCTCGATACAACGACCTCGACTCGGTGGCCGAACTCCTGGCTGATGGTCAGGTGGCCGCTGTCATCGTGGAGCCAGTCGCCGGCAACATGGGTTGCATTCCACCGATACCTGATTTCCTGCCGGGACTGCGCAGTCTGTGCGACGCCAGCGGGGCGCTGCTGGTCTTCGACGAGGTAATGACCGGATTCCGAGTCGCCCTTGGTGGAGCTCAAGAACGCTTCGGAGTGCGACCAGATCTGACCGCTCTGGGCAAGGTGATGGCGGGGGGAACGCCGGGAGCGGCTTACGGCGGCGGATCCGAACTCATGCGGATGATTTCCCCCGACGGACCGGTGTACCAAGCCGGAACGCTGGCCGGAAACCCAATCGTGACCGCCGCCGGGCTGGCCACGCTTCGCTACTTGGCCGAGCATCCGAGCATTTATGAAAGATTCGAGTCAGCCGGTGCGGAGTTCTCGTCGCGTCTGGAAGCAGTTCTTTCCGAAGTGGGTCTTCCCGGAACTGTGAGCCACGTCGGCGGGATGATGGGATTGTTCCTCGGGGTCGAGCACGCTCGGAACTGGGATGATGTTTCCGGCCTTGATCAGGACCTGTTCGGGCGCTTCTTCGGGGCCGCCCTCGATCGGGGCGTCATGCTTCCCCCTTCGCCCTTCGAGGCCTGGTTTCTGATGGAGGACCATCTCGATGGGACCCTTGGCGCCGCCCTCGACGCCCTCGCGGATGCCTTGAGCGAGGTGGCGGAGTGAGGATGATGCAAGCCCTCGGGCGCCAACCGCTCGAGCGGCCCCCGATCTGGTTCATGCGTCAAGCCGGCCGCTATCTGCCTGAATATCGAGAGCTAAGGAGTCGCTACTCCTTCGAGGAAGCCATGCGCACGCCCTCGTTGGCGGCTGAGATCACGTTGCAGCCGACGCGCCGCTTTGCCCTCGACGCCGCCATCGTCTTCTCCGACATCATGACTCCTCTCACCGCCCTTGGCCTCTCGATCGAGTTCGCTCCCGGGCCCCGACTGCGGCCACTCGAGTTGAGAGAGGTGGCGAGGCTCCCCGAATTCGAGCCCGGCAAAGTCGACTTCGTGGCCGAAACGGTATCGATGGTGCGCGGGTCGCTCGATCCGCAAATGGCCGTGATCGCTTTTGCCGGTGGGCCGACGACGGTGCTGGCGTATCTGCTAGAGGGGGGAGGCTCGCCGCATTTCGGCGGGTTGCGAGCGGCCGCGCACGATGACGCCATCGGAGAGGCAATCGACCGGCTGGCCGGAATGACCAGCGCCTATCTCCATTTACAGGCCGAGGCCGGGGCTGATGTGGTGCAGCTTTTCGACACCTGGGCCGGCCTTCTCTCCCGAGACCAATTCACGAGATGGGTGATACCGGCGGCCAAGAAGTCCCTCGCTGGATTGGGCGTCCCCACCGTCTACTTCGCCCCCGGAGCGACGCATGTGCTGGACCTATTTCATCTGGTGGAAGCGACCGCCTACGGAGTCGATTGGCGCCTGTCTCTGGCAGAAGCGTGGCGACAGGTGGGAGAGAGCCAGGCCCTCCAGGGGAACCTCGATCCGGCCTTGCTTCTCAGCAGTCCTGATCGGGTGCGGGCCGGGACCGCCAAGGTGCTGGAAGAGGCCGGTCGCCGCCCAGGCCATATCTTTGGATTGGGACACGGCATCTTCCCCGCGACGCCCCTCCCCAATGTCGAGGCGATGGTGAGGACGGTGGTCGGGTGGGAGGGCTATGCGGGCGAGACAAGGCGGACGGGATGAGCGCCCCGGAGACTCTTGAAGGTTGGTTCGCTCTCCACGATTTACGTTGCCTCGACCGTGCCGCCTGGGGAGCGCTTCCCAGCAACGAGAGATCGAAGGCCGTGGCCGAGGCGACCGATCTGCTGCTGGCCTTTGAGAGGGTCGTTGACGCACCGACGGGGCGGAGTGTCACTTACAGCATGATCGGGCACAAGGCGGATCTCCTCATGTTGCACCTCCGGCCGGAAGCTACCCAGCTTCATGAATTGGAGCGATCTTTCGGTCAAACCGCCCTGGCTTCGTACACCAACCGCCCCTTCTCGTATCTGTCGGTGACGGAGCTCAGTCGTCATGGCGCCCCCGAGGGAACGGCCGTCAACATCGAGGACAGCCCCTATGTGCAGGCCCGTCTCTACCCCGAGGTCCCCTCTCATAACGAATACGTCTGCTTCTACCCGATGAGCAAAAAGCGAGAAGGCGCCGATAATTGGTACAGTCTTTCGGCGACCGAGCGCGGAGATTTGATGCGGGCCCATGGCCGCACCGGCCGTCGCTACGCAGGCCAGGTGACACAAATCGTCACCGGCTCAATGGGCCTCGACGATTGGGAGTGGGGGGTGACGCTCTTCTCCGATGACCCCTTGCAGTTCAAGAAGCTGGTCTCCGAAATGCGCTTTGACGAAGTGAGCGCTCGCTTCGCCGAATTCGGACCCTTCTACGTTGGGCGTCGGCTCCGGCCGGAGAACCTGGGACGGTTCCTCGGTGAATAGCCTGTCGGTACTGCTGGTGGGCTTCGGCGGACCTGAGACCCTGGACCAGGTCCCTGAATTCGTCGCCAGTGTGCTCGGACGAGTTCCTCCAGAGCACGTCACTGCCGGTGCTATCGAGCGGTACCGGGCGATCGGGGGCGGCTCCCCGCTGCCCGCCACCACCCGCCGCCAGGCGATCCTCTTGCGCGAAGAACTCGCCCGCCGGGGATGGGAGGCGGAAGTTCGTGTCGGCATGCTCCATGCCCAACCGACCATCGATGAGGCCATGGCCGAGATTGCGTCGGCGGGAGTCGAGGAGCTGAAGGTGATCAGCCTCGCTCCCTACCGCTGCGAGGTCTCGACCGATGCCTACGAAGCCGCCGTTGAGAAGTCTCTCGATGGATTGTGCCCCCGGCTCTACTTCGCACCTGACTGGAACGCCCGGACGACCTATGTCGGAGCCTTGGCCGAAATGCTGGCGGCGTCGCTTGCTCAGTCGTCGTCCGATACGCCGGTGATATTTGCGGCCCACAGTCTTCCGCGACGGATGATCGAGCAGGGTGACCCCTACGCCGATCAGCTGGAGGACACGGCGAGGAGGGTGGCCGAGACACTCGGACTGAGCCGTTGGTTTCTCGCCTATCAAAGTGTCAGCGCGGCTTCCCGGGAGCCATGGTTGGGTCCTTCGGTTGACGAGGTGATGGAACAGCTGGCAGGGCAAGGAGCCAGCTCCGTGGTCGTCGATCCGATCGGATTTATCGCCGATCACGTCGAGACTCTCTATGACAACGACATCGAGCACAGGGCGCGAGCCACGGCACTTGGGCTCGAGTTCATCAGGTGCCGATGCCTCAATCTCCATCCGGGATTGATCGGCACCCTCGCCGACTTGGCGACCCTCGCCGATGACTGATGCGAACCCCATCCCGCGGGTGGTGGTTGTCGGCGGCGGCATCTCCGGCCTGACGGCTGCCCACCGGCTCTCCACTTCAGGGCTCCCCGTAACCCTGATCGAAAAGAGCGAGCAGCTGGGCGGCAAGGTGATCACCGACCACATCGACGGCTTTGTGATCGAGCGAGGGCCCGATAGCTTTGTTGCCGGCAAGGGGACGGTGATCGAACTCGCCACCGAGCTGGGGATCGCCGGCCGGATCATCTCCACCCGTTCCGAGCATCGGGGTTCCTACGTCTGGTCGCGGGGCCGGCTCCATCCGCTCCCCACGGGCCTATTGCTAATGGCGCCTTCGCGTCTCGGTCCCCTGTTTGGTTCGTCCCTCCTCTCCTGGCGGGGAAAGTTCCGGGCCGCGGCCGACCTGTTCTTAGCTCGCCGCCAAGAGGGAGGGGACGAAAGCCTCGAGTCGTTTGTGACGCGCCGGCTTGGGCGCGAGGTCCTGGATCGCATCGCCGAGCCCCTGATAGCTGGGATTCATGCCGCCGATCCCGCCTCCATGAGCCTCGAGGCGAGCTTTCCCCGCTTTCTCGAGATGGAGCGGGACCATCGAAGCCTGATCCTCGCCGCCCGGGCGGCGTCGAAAAGGATCGGCACCCAGAACTTCAGCCATTTCGCCAGCTTCCAGACGGGAATGGGGGAGTTGACCGCGGCCTTGATCAGCTCGCTGGCCGATCCGAGGACCGGACTGGCCGTGCGCCGGCTTCGGGCGCGGGGGGCGGATGGCTTCATTCTCGCATTGAGCGATGGAAGCCAGCTCGAGGCGGCCGGAGTCGTGCTGGCCACACCTGCCCGCGAGACGGCCTCCCTGTTGGGCGAGGTGGCACCCAAGGCTTCTCATGCCATCGCCTCGATCCGTCAGGTTCCGACTACTGCGGTCACGCTCGCTTATCGGTCTGATCAGATCCCGGTCCTGAGGGGATCTGGATTCGTCGTTCCGGGCGTGGAGGGCAGGCGAGTCATGGGGGTTTCCTTCTTGTCACAAAAATGGGGAGGAAGGATCCCGAGCGAGCGGTTCGCTCTCCTCAGAGCTTTTCTCCGCCGCGGGGACAGAAACCGGCCGACTGAGATCGTGAAGAACGAGCTAGCGGACCTGGTCGGCATCCGCGCTCAGCCGATTCTGGAGAAGGTCCACACTTGGGAGGAGGGTCTCCATCAATACGCGTTGGGGCACCGGGAACGAGTGGCAGGAGCCGAGGACGGCTTAGGGCAATTTCCCGGTCTCGCCTTGGCCGGTGCCGCCTTCCACGGCATCGGCCTCAATGAGTGCATCGCCTCGGGTCGACGGGCTGCAGATCGGATTGCCGCGCAGATCGGGGTGCGACCCCGCAGGGTGATGAGCAGTTAGCGACACCACTCGCCTCTATCGTTCTTCGGCAGATCGGTTCGTCCGCAATTTGCTGCGAATCGGAGACGCGGTCGACAAGAACGCCTTTCTTGGCGCCCGACGGGCGACCACCAGGGCGATCGTCGTTTCCGGCATTCGTTGCACGATCACCTATTTGTTGATCCCGCTCCTGGCACCGTTCGCGGGCTTTCTCGACACTTTCGGCCCTACGATCAGCATTGCCTTGTGTCTGATCGCCATCGGGATGGGCATCTCTGGCGTCCGTCGCTTCTGGCTGGCCGATCATCCTTCGCGCTGGGGGTACACCGCGTTCATCGGGATCGTGGTGGTGTTGCTCCTGGTGGCGATCGGCTTCGACATCGCCAGTATTTCTCGCCACCCTTCTGTGTAGCCTTCCGAGGTGACCAAGAGCAGGCGCCTCGTCGAGAGAGACGACCAACTGCGAGTTCTCAACGAGGTTGCAACCGCCTCTGCCCAAGCCGGTGGGGTTGTCCTTCTCTCCGGTGAAGCGGGATTCGGAAAGACCGCTGTCCTGCGGCAGTTCGTTGATGGTCTTGATCATCGCTATCGAGTTCTGACCGCGGCCTGCGAGCCGGTGGGGATCCCGGCCCCGTTCGCGCCTCTATTCGACCTCCTCGATAACTTGCCAGCTGAGCTGCGCGACGACGTCGTGACTGGATCAAATCGTCAGGCCGTCCTGGCGGGAATGCTCGATCTCCTCAAGAACGATCGGATCGTCTTGATCATCGAGGACTTGCACTGGTCCGATGAGTCCACCCTCGGTTTGGTCCGCTACTTGGGGCGGAGAATCGAGGCGACCGGCAGTTGCATCATCGTCACCTTCCGCTTGGAGGAGATCGACCTGACCCATCCCCTTCGTCTGGTGATTGCCGACCTCGGAGCCGAGGCGACCCGGATCGAGCTTCCAGCCCTGACGATCGCGGGAGTAAAGCAATTGGCTCAGGGTCTTGCCGTCGATCCGGTCAAAGTGCATGCGGCCACGCTGGGAAATCCCTTCTTTGTCGAAGAGGTGTTGAGACATCCCGGTGAGAAGCTGCCGCCAACCATCGGCAACGCCATCCTCGCCAGCGCCGGCCGTCTTCCGGAGGCCGCTCGTCAGCTGCTTTATCTGGTGGCGTTGAGTCCCGATGGCGTCGAGCTCGATCTTCTCAGGAGTCTGGACCCAGAAGCGGGAACTCACCTCGACGTGGCCATCCAACGACGATTGCTTTCTTCCGACCGGGGCCAGGTGACATGCCGGCACGACCTGATACGAGAATGCCTCGCCCAATCGGTACCTCCGGCGCTGAAGGCCAGACTCCACCGTCAGCTCCTGACGTTCCTAGAGAGCCGCGTCGACGAGGGAGGTAGCAGCGCTCGTCTCGCCTATCACAGCATTGGGGCCGGGTTGGTTGATGAGGCTCTTCGGTACTCGTTGCAAGCGGCCCGAGATGCGGTTACTGCAAGTGCCCACCGCCACGCCGCGCTCCACTACACCAACGCCCTCGATTTTCGGGCAGGTATGGATCGCGACGTACTGCAAAGCACGCTTCTGGCGGCCGCTTTCGAGCACTACTTGATCAACTCCTTCGACGTTGCGATCGCATACTCCCGGCAGCGGATGGATCTTGCCTCGGATCCCATCGAGGAGGCACAAGCTCGAGCTTGGGTCTCCTTTTTTGAAGGACGCAAGAACAACATTTCTCGTGCCCGGAAAGAGGCCACGGCGGCGATCGCAGTCTTGGAGTCTCAATCCGACACCGAAGAGCTGGCCCTGGCTTATTCGGTGCTCGCAATGGTGGATCGGATGCTGACCTTCGACCAGGACACGATTATCCACGCCGATCGAGCGGTATCAATTGCAAGGGCCAAGGGTTCGGTGTGGATCCAGGTCCAATCAGCCACTTCGGCGGGCGCCACCCGCCTGCAAATGGGTGATCCCGCGGGACTCGAACAACTTGAAGCGGCGGTTGAGCTAGGTATTGACGCCGGCGTGCCTGATGCCGTCGCCCGAGCCATGTATTGCATCGCGGTCGCCCACTATTTCAGTTTTCGAATGGAGGAATCGCTCAGCTGGTTCAATCGTGCCCTCGACTACACCAGCGCCGGTGAAATCGACATGTGGTACATCGCCGTCCTGACCACGATTGCCGCTATCGAGGTGGCGACCGGGCGCTGGAGCGAGGCAGACCAGAATCTGGAGAAGGTGCTGGGCCAGCGGACTTGCATCTCCACCGAGGTCGAGGCGCTCTCGACGGCCGCCACTCTCCGGGCACGTCGCGGAGACCCCGGGGCGGCCGCGATGGTCCAAGGCGTCCTCGCTCGAATCGATGCGGACAGCGGCCTGAGCGAGCGCTTCCAGGTAGGCGCTCTCGCCATGGAGGCTGCCTGGATGGGCCTTCTCCACGAGTCGATCGCACGGGCCTACTACGAGGACCTTCTCGCTGCGGGGGCGTTTGAGACTGAAGCTTTCGAGCGGGGTCGGTTCGCCTTCTGGGCCCGAAGGCTGGACCTCGATTCCCCTCCCGGGCACCTCTTTAGACCGATTCGCCTCGAACTGGGTGGACAGATCGCCGAGGCATCCGAGGCTTGGGAAGAGCGAGGCTTCCCGGTTGAGGCAGCGATTACACGAGCGATGGTTCCGGGCGCAGATCTCGAGGCGGCCTTCGCGGCCTTAGGTCGGCTCGGCGCCGAAGGGGTGGCCCAGGGACTTCGGAAGGAATTGGCCCGGAGGGGGGTGAAGGGGGTCCCGCGCGGAGAGCGGGCGGCAACCAAGCGACACCCGGCAGGTCTGACCTCCCGTCAGGCCGAGGTCTTGAACCTGATGACCACCGGGATGTCCAACGCGGCTATTGCCCAGGAGCTTTACATCTCCGAGAAGACCGCGGGCCACCATGTGTCCGCGATCCTTTCCAAACTCGGTGCTTCCAGTCGATCACAGGCGGTGGCTGTCGCGGCGGCGTCGGGTTGGTCCGATTTGGGAGCCTGAGTCCCCAAATCTAGGCAGTCCCCCCGATGTGGGATTGGCGGCGGATTCGTAGGTTTGCCATGACTGACAAGGAGTCTTGGATTGCCTCGTTATTTGGTTGAACGATCGTTTCCCGACGGCCTCGAGGTCCCCCCGGGCCCCAAGGGACGGAGGGCGCTGGCCTCGATCATCGCCTGTAACTCCGATCGGAACGTCACCTGGGTTCATTCCTACGTATCGATCGAAAAGGGCAAGACCTATTGCGTCTACGACGCCTCCAGTCCGGAGGCGATACGCCTCACTGCTCGAGCCAACGGTCTCCCTGTCGACCGGATCACCGAAGTCTCGGTTCTCGACCCATACGCATACCACACGACCTGATCGTCTAGAAGCCACGCACCGCCCCGCCGTCGACCCGGACTACCGAGCCGGTGACATAAGACGACCGGGCCGAAGCGAGGAACACCACCACGTCGGCCAGTTCCTGAGCTACACCGAGGCGGCCGAGGGGGATGGCTCTGAGGTGATCGGCCCGAACCTTTTCCTTCGTCGACGATTCATGGGTCGCCCGCCAGGATTCGAAGCGGGTATACGCGTTGGTGTCAAACTGACCGGGGACGACGACATTGACGAGGACGTCAGGTGCGAGCTCGATGGCGAGGGAACGAGCCATGGCCGCCACGCCGCTTCGAAATACCGACGAAAGAGCCAGCTCAGGAGTCGCCTCCAGGACCGATCGGGCGGTGAGAAAGATCAGCCGGCCCTCGCCGCTTGCTCGCAGCGGAGGAGTGCCCGCCCGCGCCGCACGCAAAGCCGGTCGCAGCATCGAGGCGAAGGCCGCCTCATCGGCCGCATCGGTCTGATCGATGATGCCCCCGGGCTGGCCCCCGCCAGTGTTGACGATCAGGATGTCAAGTCCGCCCATTGCGGCGGTCGCCTGCGAAACGACCCGCTCCACCTCGAGAGACACATCGCCGGGAATGGGGATGACGTCGATGTCGTCCGCCGTTGCCTGCAGCCGGCCTTGATCGCGGCCGTTGATCGCCACCGTGGCCCCTTCGTGGCGGAGGCCGGCGGCGATGGCCTTTCCGAATCCCGAGGACGAGCCCAGCACCAGGGCTCGCTTTCCACCTAGACCGAGATCCACGTCCTAGCGGAGGGACACGTAGACCTGCCCGTTTTCCTCTTTCACGGGGTAGGTGCGAACAGGCCTGGTAGCAGGCGGATTCGTGGGCTCACCGGTAGCAAGGTCGAAGACCGAGCCGTGACACAGGCAGATCAACCCCCCGTTGTCGACCTTGCCCGAGGCAAGGTGGCAGGCGAGGTGAGTGCAAAGGTTGTGAAGTGCAAACGCCCGGCCCTGGTACCGGGCTATGGCTAATTCCACACCATCGACCTCAAAGCGCCGGACTATCCCTTCGGGAACTTGGCCGGAGCGCGCCGCCCTGACGAAGGTTCCCAGGGCGTCGGGTCCGACCGGCACGGGATCCACTTCCGGCTCGGGAGGCACCAACAGCTCCCCGAGATCTTGGTCCTCATCGGCGAGGACGGACGGGGCAATCTTGCGGCGCTCCGTGATTAGCGATTTGGCCACCAGGACATCTGCGCCTCTGTCGATGGCGAAGGCAGCCTCCACCAAACCGTCGAGCATGTAGAAGACGACGAAGTCGCGGTCAGCGATTGACCCCCGGACAACAGTTTGGTCCCATTTTTCGGCGTGGCCCACGTACTGGTAGCTGTGGTCGTATTGGTCCGACCAGAACCAATGCGCATCAACGTACGGTGTCCGAATTCCGAGCATGTTGCGAGCCGCAGCCGTGCCGTGGCGAGTGGCGTTGTCGAAGTGCTCGACTCGCATTCGGCGGTCGAAGATCGGGTGGTAATGATTGGCGACATCACCGGCGGCGAAAACGCCCTCGAGTGACGTCCGGCAGAATTCGTCGACCCTGATGCCGTTGCCGACGGTAATTTCCGACACCCGCGCGATCTCGACATTGGGCTGCATGCCGATCCCGACCACCACGGCTTCTCCCTCGATTGCCTCGCCAGTAGTGGTCCGGACGACCACGCCCTGACCTGTCTCTTCGATGGACTCCATTCCGGTTCCGGTACGAAGGTCGACCCCGTGGTAACGGTGGACCGCTGCGGTTACCGCGCCGAGTTCCTTACCGAGGACTCTTTCCATCGGCTCTTCCAGTGCCTCGAGGACGGTCACTTGACCCCCCGCAGCCCGTGCGGAAGCAGAGACTTCGGACCCAATGAAGCCAGCTCCAACGATGACGATCCTTCGGTCCTTGCCGAGAAATGAGCGGAGCGCATCCGACTCTTCCAAGGTACGCAAGTAGAGGATTCTTTCCCCGATTGCGTCCGGGAGGCGGCGGGCGCGCCCGCCGGTAGCGATCAAGACCGCATCGCCCTGGATCCGAGATCCGTCCGCCAGGATCACGTCGCGGGACCCGCGGTCGATCTCTTTTGCTTCGACGCCAAGGCGCAACTCGACCTTGTTTTCTTCGTACCAGGCCGGATCGACCGACCAAACATCGGAGAGCGGCGCCGCCCCCTGGAGATACTCCTTGGAGAGGGGTGGGCGTTGGTAGGGGGGATGAGCCTCCTCGCCAACTATCACGACTTCGCCGTCGAATCCCTCCCGGCGTAAAGCTCTGGCAGCCGAAGCGGACGTCTGGCCGGCACCGATCAACACGAACCTATTCATCGTCCCCTCCTAGCACTCACAACCGGTCACTCGACCTTGGCTCCGCGCCCCACCGGCCACCGTTCCTCCGGGGTCGGGGCCTCGGTGCGAACCCGCGGCTCAGGGTCAACGTACACCTCACCACCCTCCACCTTCACCGGAAAGGTGGGCTGACATTCGGCCCATTCGTCCACCCAACCGGTCGGGAGGTCGAACGCCCATTGATGGCCGGGGCAAATGACCTTCCCCTGAAAGACGAGGCCCTTCGAGAGGTTTCTCTGCTTGTGGATGCAGATGTCACGCAAGGCGTAGACGTAGCCGTCGTCGAAAAAAAGGGCGATGCCAGTTCCGCCGGCCTCGGCCAGAAGTTTCTTGCGGCGTTGGAGCTCCTTGAGATCCGCCACCTTCACCCAATCGGCCACACCGCCTCCCGCCTCAGCGGAGTGCCAGGTTTTCTTTCCCGACCTCCGACGTCACACCGACCCGATGCCGGCGAGGTCTTCTTCCTCGACGCTCGGCATGTCGCCTTTGACGTAATAGTCGAACAACGCCTTCGTGTAGGAGAAGCGCATGTCGGCCGCGTCGCGAACTGCTTCCAGACACTCCTCCTGTAGCTCGGGGGTATCGGCGTAGTTGAGCACGATCTGGTAGCCGCGCTCGCCGTGGACTTCGTCCGAGGAGATGTGAAGCTCGAAGAACTCCGCTTCATCTTCGGTAAATCCGTACTTCTCAAGCAACGGTGGGTACTGGCGGCGGTAAATGTCGGGGACCTGGGACTCGAGGCCCACGATCAGAGCGGCGGTGGCCACAACCCAGTGACGCCTCATCGAGGTGGCGTAGCACCACGCCTGCAAGCCGCGGGTTACGGGGTTCATGTTGTGGGGATCTTCGACCCGCTCCCGGGTGGTGCCGCAGGCTTCTGCGAAACGGATCAGCAGATCGGTGTGACGAATGTCGGCCAATTCCTCCTCGTACATGTTCTGCAGGAGGAAGTCCTTGGCGTCGGTGGCTGAGTCGGGGGCGTTG